>CAMBFR010000032.1 GCA_945865815.1 Candidatus Sulfopaludibacter sp. SbA3 | reverse complement strand
TCCCACCATCGTGCGCACGAGCCACAAGGGCACGATGAGGGACATAATCGGAAGAATGCGGGCGTTCATGGCGCTCAGATCGGCAAGCGGCAGGTCGGTGACGGCAGCCAGCGTAACCAGCGGCGTTCCGACGGCTCCCCATGCCACCGGAGCGGTGTTCGCGATCAGGCACAGGGCTGCCGCATAGAAGGGCTTGAACCCGAGGCCCATCATCAACGCGGCGGAGATCGCGACAGGAGTGCCGAACCCGGCAGCGCCCTCGATGATGGCGCCGAACGCGAAAGCAATCAGCAGAGCCTGCAGGCGGCGATCCGCCGTGAGATTTCCGATGGATGCCTTCATCACTTCGAATTGGCCCGAATCCAGCGAAATCTGATACAGGAAGATTGCCGCGAAAACGACGTAGCCGATCGGCAGAAGACCAAATGCCGCGCCATAGAAAAAGGAAGCGAAAGCCAGGCTTGCCGGCATCCCGCAAACAACGATCGCAATGAGGATCGCGGCTCCGGCTCCCGCAAAAGCCGCCGTCGGCGCGGATGTCCGCTGCACGGCAAGCAGGTAGAAAAGGACGACAACCGGGAGCGCCGCAACAAGCGCGGAAACCAACCAGTGACCGAGAGGAGCGTAAATCTGTGACCAGGGTTCCATATTGGTGGTGGCCACGATACAGACGTCACGGATGGGGAGGCAAGGCCAAAATGAAAAATGAGAATTGAACAGTGAACAATGACAAGTAGCACCCGAAGGCTTTGTCATTTTTCACTGTTCAATTCTCATTTTTCATCTGCGCGGGTTCCGATGAAACAACGTATCCTAGGGCCCTATGAGGCTTGGCTTCTATGGAGCGACACGAACGGTTACAGGATCGAAGTTTCTTCTGGAAGCCGGCGGACAGAGAATTCTCGTCGATTGCGGTCTGTTTCAAGGCCTGAAAGACCTGCGGCTTCGCAATTGGCAGGCGCCGCCGGTGCGGCCAGGCTCCCTCGATTCCATTGTCCTGACCCACGCGCATATCGACCACACCGGCTATCTTCCGCGTTTCGTCAGTCAGGGTTTTGAGGGGCCGATCTATGCCACTCCGGCAACGGTCGACCTGCTGAAAATCCTGTTGCCCGACGCGGGGCACCTTCAGGAGGAAGAGGCTCGTTACAGAAACCGGAAAAAGCTTTCCAAGCACCATCCGGCCCTCCCGCTCTACACCATCGAGGATGCGATGGCCACACTGCAGTTTCTGCGGCCCCTGCCTTATGGCAGGGTGCACGAGCTTGCGCCCGGTTTTACCTTTCAGTTTCTGCCCGCCGGACACATCCTGGGTTCTTCCTTCATTCGGTTTCATGAGGAGGGCACTCCTGAAAAGACGGTTCTGTTTACGGGTGACATCGGCCGTTACAACCAGCCGATCATTCACGATCCCTCACCGGTCGAGCGCGCCGACTTCCTGGTGCTGGAGTCCACATACGGAAATCGTTTGCACGGCGACAGGAACGGGAAGGGCGGCAAGGATCAGTTACGCGACGTGGTCGTGCAAACAGCACGGCGCGGCGGAACCGTCCTGATCCCTTCATTCGCGGTCGGGCGTGCGCAGGAAGTGCTGTACATTCTGCGAGAACTTGAAGAAGAAAATCAGATTCCGGTTCTCCCTGTTTTTGTAGACAGTCCGATGGCGGCGGATGCGTTTGAAGTCTTCCACGCGCACGGCGAAGAACACGACCTGGAAATGATCCGGATCAAGAAATCCGGCATTAACCCGCTATACACGCGCAACACGCGCTTTGTCCGATCGGTCGAAGAATCGAAGGCCATTAACAACCAGTCCTCGGCGATCATCATTTCAGCCAATGGCATGGCCACCGGCGGCCGGATACTTCATCATCTGATCCACCGCCTTCCGGACGAGCGAAATGCCATCGTGTTCGTCGGCTTCCAGGCGGCTGGAACCCGAGGCCGTTCCCTGGCGGACGGCGCGCAGCAGGTAAAGATCTTTGGTATCGACTATCCGGTTCGCGCTTCGGTTCATGTGATCGATGGATTTTCGGCGCATGGCGACTACAGCGAAATTCTGCGCTGGCTCCGCGGGTTCAAAGCGGCGCCGCGAAAAACGTTCCTCGTTCACGGTGAACCGAACGCCATTGAAGGGATGAAAAGCCAGATTGTGAAGCATTTTGAGGGCTGGCAAGTCGAGATACCGGAATACGAGCAGCTCTATGAGTTGTAGAATCCTCTGGTATGGATGAATTCACGTCCCGTGCCCTGAATCTGGCAACGATGAAGGGTGTCCGGTACGCCGACATTCGCATCATCGATACCCGGCACCAGTTCGTAAACGTCAAGAATGGCCACGTGGACGCGCTTGGCGACCAGGAAAGCCAGGGGTTCGGCGTTCGCGTGCTTGTCGGTGACGCCTGGGGGTTTGCCTCGAGCGCGTATCTCACTTACACCGAGATCGAGCGCGTGACAAGCGTCGCCGTCGCCATTGCGAAAGCCAGCGCCACCGTGCCAGGTGAAAAAGTGGATCTTGGCTCACCCGTGCAAAGCAGGGGCCGCTACGCCACGCCGGTCCGGATCGATCCCTTTTCAATATCCCTGGACGACAAACTGAGTTTCTTGTTCCGCGCGGACCAGGAGATGCGGCGCAACCGGGGCGTAAAAGTGTCGGAAGCCGGAACAATCGCAGTTCGCCAGGAGAAGACGTTTGCAAATACGGAAGGCGCATTCACCGCGCAAACGATTTTCGAGTCCGGTGGCGGCATTGCGGCAACGGCGGTCAGCGAGCACGACGTACAGATCCGTTCCTATCCCAATTCTTTTCGGTATCAGGGCACCGGGGGCTGGGAATACATCGTCAATGCCGACTTCGTTGGAAACGCCGCCCGCATCGGGGACGAGGCAGTCGCGTTGTTGACGGCGCCCGTCTGTCCGCCCGGTGAAACGACGCTCGTAATTGGGAGTTCGCAGCTGGCGTTGCAGATTCACGAGTCCTGCGGCCATCCCACCGAGCTCGATCGAGTGTTTGGCACCGAAGCGGCCTTTGCGGGCCGCAGCTTTCTCACCACCGACAAGAAGGACAACTTCCGATACGGCTCCGAAATCGTGAATCTCACGGCAGACAGCGTGCGCGCCACCGGCCTCGGCACGTTCGGCTGGGACGACGAGGGTGTTCCGGCTTCCAGCACGCCCCTGGTGCGCAATGGCGAGTTCACGGGATATCTCATGTCGCGCGAAACAGCTTCCCGGCTCGGACTTGAGAGCAACGGGTGCATGCGCGCCGATGGCTGGAATCGAATTCCTCTCATCCGGATGACGAATGTTTCGCTGGAACCGGGCGCATGGACGTTCGACGACATCATCGCGGATACCGACGACGGCATTTTCATCGATACCAATCGTTCCTGGAGCATCGACGACATCCGCCTGAACTTTCAGTTCGGCACCGAAGTCGGCTACGAAATCAAGAATGGAAAGCTTGGATGCCTGCTGAAGAATTGCACCTACGGCGGCATAACCCCGGACTTCTGGAATTCCTGTGACGCGATCGGAAATGAACAGCACTGGCGTCTCTGGGGCACCCCCAATTGCGGAAAAGGCGAACCGATGCAAACGATGGGAACGGGTCATGGCGCGTCTCCGGCCCGGTTCCGAAATGTAAAGGTGGGTGTGTTCCAGTGAACTTCCGCCAGATCGCAGACAGTGTTCTGAAAGCGTCCGCGGCTCAGGAGACCGAAGTTGTCATCATGGCGCAGGATGATAGCCTCACGCGGTTTGCCAATAACTCGATTCATCAGAATGTGACCGAGAGCAACGTCCAGGTCACGGTGCGGTCCGTCATCGACACGAGAGTCGGCACGGCGGTGTCCAACGACATCCGGTCCGAGAGCCTCAGCCGGCTGGCTCAGCGCGCGTATGAGCTCGCAAAGCTTCAACCTCCGAATCCGGAGTTCAAGGGCTTGCCTTTGCCGCAGCCGCTGCCCTCTGTGGCGGCATTTGACCAGGCGACGGCAGAGTGCGCCCCGGAGACTCGCGCCGCGGTTGCAGGCACGATCTGCCGCGAGGCCGCCGGCATCGGCTGCATTGCGGCAGGATCCGTAACCACCGCGGCGGTTCGTGTATGTGTCGCGAACTCTCACGGTGTCTTTGCGGAGTATCAAACGACCGCCGCGGATTGTTCGACTGTGATCATGGGATCGACTTCATCGGGATGGGCGCAGGCGTCCGGATGGAAGGTGAATGAGATCATTCCGGAGGAGCTTGCCGGCGAGGCGCTCACGAAAGTGCGGCTCGGAACGGAGCCGAAGGATTTCCCGCCCGGGGAGTACACGGTTATCCTTGATCCTTATGCCACTGCGAACCTGCTGGAGATGCTCGCATTCGACGGCATGGGCGCCCTGGCGGTGCAGGAAGGCCGCTCATGGATGAATACGCGGAGCGGGCGGAAGGCCATGGCCGGTATTGTGACGATTGTCGATGACGGCCTGGATGTTTCCGGGCTGCCCATGCCTTTCGATTTTGAAGGTATGCCCAAAAGGGCTGTTCCAATTGTGGAGTCCGGCGTCGTCATGGACCCGGTTTACGACAGTTTTACGGCGGGACGGGAACCCGGGAAGTCGTCGACGGGCCATGCCTCGCCTCCGTCTCCGGCAGTGCGATACGGTCCGCTGCCTATGAACCTCTTTCTGAGGCCGGGGTCCACGGAATTGAACGATATGATCCGAACCACGAAGCTGGGCATCTATATCACGCGGTTCTGGTATACACGAACGGTGCACCCTCGGGACGCGGTCGTAACGGGAATGACTCGTGACGGTACGTTTGTTATTCGCGACGGGGAGATCGCTTATCCGATAAAATCATTACGATTTACGCAATCGTACGTCGAGGCGCTCCATGACGCCGAAGCGATTGGTCCCAGGGCGCGCGTGCTGCGAAGCGGTGGGGCTCTCAGCGTGCCACCCGTAAAGTTGGGAAAGTTCAGATTCACGAGTTCGACCAGATAGCGAGGTAACCAGGAATGACGAATCTGCTTCTTGCAGCGGTTTTGGCCGCGACGTTCACAACGAACCAGGGAAAGGCCGTGCAACTCACGTTTCCGAACGAGGCCGGTGTCCGGTCCATTGAAATGAAGTGGCAGGGCAAGACGGTTCCGTTTGTTCTGCTGAAGGACAGCTGGATAACGGTGGTCGGAGTCGATCTGGATATAAAACCGGGCGACCATCCCGGCGATGTGCTGGTAACGAGGGCCGATGGCCGCATGGAAACCCGCAGCACGACCATCCGGGTTGAGAGCACGAATTTTCCAACCACGGAGCTCCAGGTCGAAGAACGATTCGTGCAGCTCAACCCCGCCGATCAGACGCGATCCGGGCGCGAGGCGCAGGAGATCTCGAAAATATTCGGCGTCGTCACGCCCGAGATACTCTGGGATAAACCATTCAGCGCGCCCATCCCAGGCGGCAGGGGAGCCAACTTCGGCCATCGCCGCGTGTTTAACGGCGAGCCGCGCGCCCCGCATAATGGGGCGGACCTGCGGGCACAGACGGGAACACCGATCCGGTCGACCAACCGAGGCCGGGTCGTCATGGCGAAGAACCTTTTCTTCACCGGTAACACGGTGATCGTGGACCACGGACTGGGCATTTACTCTCTCTACGCGCACCTGTCCAGGATCGATGCCAGGCTGAACGCAATCATTGAGAATGGCCAGCAGGTGGGATTGGCCGGGGCCACCGGCCGTGTCACGGGACCGCACCTGCACTGGGGAATCCGTGTGCAGGGCGCCCGGGTCGATCCGTTCTCTCTCGTAAATATGGCTTCTTCCAGCCTCGGGGCAAATTAACCGGCATGTTTGGTTTCTTCAATCGCGGTCAGCAACCGAACGCAAGGCAGATCGAGAAGACCGTCAAGCGTTTGACCGAACCGGGCGGCGAGGAAGGTCCTCGCATTGAAGCCGCCGAAAGACTGGCGGAGTGGGGAACACCCGACGCCCTCTACGCGCTTCTGAAACGGTTCACTATTTCAAGTAAGGTCATTACGCAGGACATCGAAGAAAAGCGCATGGTCGTGCGCATGCTCGTTGAAAAGGGCGGGGAATCGGTGGAACCTATTCTCCGGTTTCTGAAGACGCATCATCAGGTGGAGTGGGCGGTTCAGGCGCTCAGCCAGATCCTGCCGCATGACGAGCTTGTGGCCAAGCTCGTCCAGGTGCTTCAGGCGGAGGTCGCCGGTGGAGATTTTGCGCCGCCGGAACATCGGGCGAGCCTGATCCAGGCCGTGCGGGGACGCGTGACACCCGAAATCGCCGAAGTCCTCCGGCGGTTTCTTTCAGATGATGACGACGATGTCCGCCTTGCCGCCATCGATGCGATTGCCGAGGCCGGCGAGCCGATGCGGGAAATTCTGTTGGAAACATTCATTGAGAACGTTGACGGGACGCGCATTCGAATCAAGATCGCGGAAATCTTTGCGGACCGCGAGTGGCCCGTCAAAGGTTACAGGCCGAAAATCGAGGAGACGCTGCCGGGCGGGTTCCAGGTGAACGCCAAGGGACTTATTCGCAGGAGGTAGGATGGTGTCGTGCGAAAAGCCCTCACCCGCCGCTTCGCGGCACCCTCTCCCCGAGGGAGAGGAACAGACCTCTGAATATGTCCTTCTCCCTTGGGGAGAAGGTGGCCCGAAGGGCCGGATGAGGGTCCCTGACGCCGTGGCTGAAGATTAACTATGCACAGAAGAATGTTGGCGATGTTCCTGATGGGCTGCTGGCTGACCGGCACGATCGCCATGGCCGTGGTTGCCACGCAGAACTTTTACACGATCGATCGCCTTCTGGCGGCAAGTCCGAATCCTTCGTTCAAGGCAGACGTCGACACGCTTGGTCCGGAACAATCGCGCGAGCTGCTTCGCTATCTTTCTTCGGAGCTGAACAGGCTCTACTTTCAGTACTGGAATCTTGTGGAACTCGCGATCGGAATCGCTGTTCTATGGCTTGCCGTCAAGCTTCCTGAATTTGACCAGGTCAAGTGGTATATCGTCTCCATGCTTGGCATTGTGTTGTTTCTCACTGCAGCGATTACTCCTCAGGTCGTGTCCGTCGGCCGCGCGCTCGACTTCGTTCCTCGCGATCCGCCGCCGCCGGCCCTGCGTACGTTCGGTTTGCTGCACGCGGCTTTCACGGCCCTGGATCTCATCATGTTGATCCTGGGAATTGTTGTGGTTCGATGGCTGTGGAAGGGAGCAGGGGAAGGCGCGTCTCCGGACCGCGCCTAGTCCCGTGGCTGGTTCAAGGACGACCTACTTCCGAAACTCGCCGCAGGTCAGCATGGTCTTTCCGTAGTAAGGATTGGCAATCTTGCCATTATCTTTCTGAACCCACGATGAGCCCTTCTCATACATGGGGCAAAAGGCCACGGAGTAGCCCGCCGGCAGATTCATCTTTACGATCGCTTCAGACAGCGGCTTGAACGCCTTCCGCATCGCCGCGATATTAGCGGCATCGGCAGCGGCCTGAGCCTTGAGCTTGAGATCGCCCTGGCTCTCGTTCGCCAGGCTCGCGAGGGCAGCTTTGGCGTTTGCAAAATTGTCCGCCGCGAGGGCGTCTGCCGCCGCGACATATTTCAAAGAAACGGTGGCCGAGGCCGGCGCCTGGCTGAGGCCGGGTATGGCCAGCGCCAGAATCACGATTGCCGTCAGAATTGTGTTTCTCATTCAGGCCCTCCAAATGGATGTTGTGGACGGAGTATACCGCATCAGAAGAACTTCACCGAATACGTGAACTTCACCCCGCGGCCGATCTCCGGCGCGATGTCTTTAATAAAGGAGACGTGGTTCATGTAGAGCCTGTCGGCAATGTTGAACACGTTGAGTGCAAAATGATGCGAAAAGTGCTGTGCCGGATACGTGTAAGAGGCGGCCAGGTTCACGACGGTGTATCCGGGCGTGCGGGTCTCCGTTGCGAAAATTCGCTCCTGAGCGGCGGCGATGACGATCTCCGGCTTGACGCTTAGTCCTCTGTACCGTCCATCGAATCCAATGTGTCCCCGCAGAGGGGGAATGCGGGGAAGAGGCGTATCCGCCTTCTTCAACTTCGCATTTACATAGTCCAGTCCCAGGTCAAGCCATAGGTATCGGTGCAGTTCTGTATTCAGGACCAGTTCGGTCCCGGAGTAGCGAGTGCCGCCCTGCGCATAAACAGCCTCTCGCAAGCCGTCCTCTTCCGCTCCGGTTGGGGCAAGAAATACGTAGTTGTGAATGTGGTAATAGTAGAAATTGCCTTCCGCTTGAATTCGGCCGGATACGTGCCGGAGAGACATATCAATACCGTCACTGCGTTCACTCTCCAGATTTGGATTCCCGATTTCGAACGTGAGGTTCCCGGGATGCGGTCCGTGGTTGTAAAGCTCCTCCAACGCGGGCGAACGGGAAGCATGCGTGTAGTTGGCGACAAATGCGCCGTTTTGCCATGTCGGCACATGAATTCCAGCCGCGCCCGACAGCCCTGTGAACGACCGGTTCATTCCGGTCACCGGACTATAGCGTGAGCTCTCGACCCGCCCGCCAAACTGGAGTTTGAACCGTTCCAGAGAGACTTCCTCGAGTGCAAACACGGCGTTGACGTTGCTCTTCACCGGCGGTGCGATAGCTTCCTCACCTTCCGTGAAATAGTTACGATGCAAACCATAGAAGCCAAATGTTCCGGTGAGCCGCTGTGTTTGTTTTTGATCGAAGCTGGCCTCGTAGGTGTACTGCTTGTTGTCGAAGAACGTTCCCACTACGGGACGGTCCCCACTGAAATCCATTTCCTTGTGAACCCAGCCGCTGTAGTTCAGGTTCACACGGACGCCGTCCACAATGCGGCCGAGGTTCCTGATGCCGCCGGACATGCGCGCACTCCTGCGGAAGAAGTCCAGGCGGACAACTTCCGCGGCGGCGTTCTCCAGGGGAATCCCGTAGATTCCATCGTCGTAGCCGTATCCGAAGCTCGTGAATGCGCGGTCACCAAACCAACCGAGACCTGCGGTTCCGTTGGAGAGCCTTGTGCCGGAGTTGACGATCGTCTCTCCGCCTCCGGCTTTGTAATCCCTGGTTTTCTGGTTGCCGCCGCTGCCCCAGACGAGCCAGTTGCGCGCGCCATATTCGAAGCCCATGCTGCCGGCGCCATTCGCATTGTTGCTGCCGCCCGTTCCGGTCATATAGCCGCGGAAGCCGTCCTGGGACTGCTCCCGGAACTGGAAGCGGCGTGAAACGGCGTTGACAACGCCACCGATCGCGTTGCTGCCATACAGCAAGGTAGCCGGTCCTTTGACGACTTCGAGCCGCTCGACGTTCATCACATCGATAGGTTCGCCATGGTCACCGGATTGAGATGAGAGAGTACCCGTGCGCACACCGTCCTGCAGTATCAGGACGCGGTCTCCATCAAAACCACGAATGACGGGCCTCGATGCGCCAGGTCCGAAACTTCGCTTGGAGACACCCGGTTGATTGTCGAGGATCTCTCCGACGGAAGCCGCCGTCTTCTCGGCAAGCGCGAATGAGTCCAGCGTGCTCACCGACTGGAAGGACTGAAACGCGGGTTGTTCCGCTCCGCTTGCTGTAACGGTGATCTCCTGCCGGATGGGGGAAAGTCCGAGCTGGAAATCGAGCGTGGCCGTCTGGTCCGCCGTCACCTGAACCGTTTGCAGTTCGGAACTGAGACCGGCTCTACTGGCGACGAGATCGTACATTCCGGGCGGTACCCGCTGGAATTCATACACCCCATCGTCATTCGTTTCGACAGAACGGCCCAGCTGCGAAATCAGAACCGTTACGTGAGGCAGCGCCAGGTCTCTTTCAGCGATCGTGACTGTGCCGCGTATGGCGCCCTGGTTCTGTGCAAATGCCGGAGGTACCGCCAGGAGAACGATAAAAAGGACGATATAGACGGACGCCTTAATTAATGAAGCAGCGCTCGTGGTCATGCAGTTTTCCTCACGGAATAATTCTAATCCAATCGGTTGCAAAATATCCGCCGGAGTAAACAGCAAACGGAAGCGCGGCGTCCGCAAGGACGCGCTTGACCTCATCCTTTAATTGAGCCAGCGGATTTGCCGCGGGCGCAGGCCGCTCCTGCGCGGTCAATGGCCCAACCCATAACAGCAAGACGAGACTAAAGCCTTTCAATGGAGACACCTCGAACGTCGAGTACATTGCCTTGAACGCAATGCATTTTACAGCACCTCCCAGGTTCAGGTGCTCGCGGCTTTTTTGAACCGCGGCCGCGCGATTTCTATATTCACTCCACTCGGAGGCGGGAATGAGAGGGATGTGGAGTCTACTCGGAGTGCTGCTCTTTGCCGTTCTTTCGTCTTCAGGACAGGATCGATCTGGGACGATCCGAACTAGCCGGACGAACGCTGTTCCCGCCACAGTCCCAGCGCCTTCTGGGCGGGCCGGTCGGAGAAGCTGAAGAGCACGGCATCGTTGTCGGCCTGATGAGAGACCGGACACCACGATGGAACCACGAAGATATCGTGAACGCCCCAGGCAAAAGAGTTGCCGCCGATCTTGCTGACGCCGCGTCCTTCGGCGGCGCAGAAGATCGTCGCGTCAGTCGACCGGTAATCCTCGCCGTCAAATCCTGCGGGAAGTAGCTGGAGGAAAGCTCCGATCGTCGGCATGGGATAACCGCCGGTGACGGGATTGACGTACTGCATCTTCACGCCGTGACAGGAATCCACCGGGCCATTCTTATACAGACGATGCAACGCTTGGCGGCTCCGGTCATACGGGTAGGTGAACACCGGTGCGGACATGCTTGAAGACTTGTATTCCAGCGGCAGCAGGTTTGCGCCATAACGCGAAAGCGCGTCGCCTTCCTGTTTCGTGACCGGTTGTTGTTCGGCGGGGAAGTGTTCGGCGAAGCTCGTGTCAAACATGTTTACGATCGGAACATCAAGGCCGTCCATCCAGATGGCCGGCTTGCCGCTCGGATTGCCGTGATCGTGAAAAGTCCAGGACGGCGTCAGTATGAAATCTCCGGGCCGCATGGTGGTGCGTTCGCCCTCGACCGCGGTGTATGCCCCGTCGCTCTCAATCACGAAGCGAATCGCGGACGCCACATGCCGGTGCGTACGCGCAATTTCGCCGGGCAGGATCAACTGAATGCCGGCATAAAGGCTTTGTGTGATCTGCGACAGGCCACGAATTCCGGGATTCTCCAAAACGAGCACGCGCCGCTCCGCCTGCTCGGCCGTGATCAGCGCGCCGGCTTCCATTAAGAGGGCGCGTACTTCCTGGTATTGCCACAGCACGGGAACGCAAGCGGGCCTCGGCTCCGGCATGACGAGCCTTGCCAGAGCTTCCCATAGCGGTGCGGTGTTTTTATCTTCGAGCCGCTGGTAGAAATCTTTCCATGCGGCGGGTGCATCCGGCTTGCTGAAAAAAACGGGATTCTTCATGGCTCGCTACATTCCCTCCTATGCCGCTCGCACCTTTACTTCCATCGTGCCGATTCGCTCGATGGTGGCAACGACTGTGTCGCCGGGCTGGATGGGGCTGACACCTTCGGGAGTTCCAGTGATGATGATGTCGCCGGGATACAGCGTATAGAAGGACGACGCCATCTCGATGAGCGCCGGCACGTCCAGGATCATGTACCGCGTGTTGGAATCCTGCCGGACCTCGCCATTGACGAGGATACCGAGGTTGAGTTCATTCGGTTTGGGAATCTCGTCGGCCGTTACGAGCCATGGGCCGAGAACGCAATAACTGTCGGCGGACTTGCGCAGGCTGCGCTCTTCAGGGCCCCGGATGGTGATATCCAGGCCGATGCAATATCCCGCAACGTACTCCAGCGCTTCATCGCGCAAGACGTTGTTTGCCTGCTTTCCGATGACGACGGCAAGCTCCACTTCATGATCGTTGCGGCGGTCGAGCTTGCGCAATGCAATGCCCTCGCTGGGCCCGGCCAGCGAGCTCACGGCCTTGAGAAACACGCCGGTCTTGTGGATGACGGCAATTTGATTTCCGTGATGCAGCGCTGCGTCTCCGCGAGCTTCATCGAGATGCTTCTGATAATTCACCGGCGCACCGATGATCTTCGTGGGATTGGCCACCGGGCTGAGCAGCTTCACCGTCGCCAGCGGCAGGGAAGGCGCCGTAGGAAGAATCATTCGAGCCCGTTCCAGCACCTTATCCAGGTTGGCAATCAACATATCGGAGGAAGGCAGCGGATAGCGATAAGCCGGCAGCACATCCAGAGCAGCCGTAATATCGTGGACACTGGAGCCTTCAACGATTCCCAGGCGGTCATTTCCAAATCTGCAGATTCGCATATCGGTTAATTGTCGATGCGGGGCCTCACCTCCACCAAGTAGTCCTTCTCCCCCCGGGAGAAGGTGGCCGAAAGGGCCGGATGAGGGTTAAAACGCGTCGGACCGGGTCATTCTAGCACCGATCTAATTCAGAGACAGGCCACCTAATTCCCTATTTTCATCCAACAAAATGGTCATTCGAAAATAGGGAATCAGGTGGCCTGTCTCTGAATTAGGGAATCACAATGAACGGCGTGGTGGCAAATACCGTTCCGCCGGGATTGTCATAACGCAGGGCGACCCCGCTGGTGGCCGGCCCTTCCTGCCATCCCGTGCTGCTGAGATCCGTAACGCGAATCGGCCGGCTCGGTGAGCCGGCCGATGTGGCGGAGTTGGTCGCGTTTCTGGCCTCGGACAAGGCGGGATGGATAACCGGAGCCTGCTTCCACGTTGACGGCGGAAAGCATCGTTCCGCATTTTAGGGTCGTTCATTTCACAAGTTGACGCCCCGGCTGCCCCTTTCCCAATCTGCCCTACGCTGCAGGAGGCTCCTGCAGAAATGCCGGAATGGCATTCCTGCCCCGAAGCATCCTTATTTACACTTACTATTCTTTCGTGGCTGGTGCGACGCTGTCTCGCTTGATCCTCTCTCCGTCGGGCCGCGTCAGCCATCCCTGCTGAACCAGCCGGTCCACCGCCTGCCCGACTTTGGCGGCATACGCCTTCTGGGATCCATAGAGCGTTTCCAGGCGAGTCCAGTCGAATGGCTTCATGTTGAGCAGGTTACCGCAGACACCCGGTCCTGGCGTTTTGGCCTGGTAGGTCGCCGCGGGGACATCCAGATAGGGGCTCCGCACGCCGCCTACTGCGTTTCCGAATTCATCGAGGACGAATTGGGCCTGGGGCGTGCCGCCGTTGCGAACCCCCACCCGTTCGGCGCGCGGGGCCGGTTTGCCTTCCCGCACCCAGCGGTCGATGTTGACCAGCGCGGCATTCATTGCGTAGCGGTACACCGGGGAGTCCGTAAGCGGGATCTCGATGGCGCACTTGATGGCCACCGGCCAGGCCGACTGAAAGGCCGGCTGCCCCATCTTGACCTGATCTTCGACGAGCGGCAGATGCCGGTAGTAGGACGCGTCCATGTGGGACGTTGCGGCAACTTCATAGAGCCGGTAGAGATCGCCGGGAGCATCGCTGTCGTCGCGCCGCATGTTGAAGGAAGTAAGGACATCGCCTTCCGTGAGCAGTCGAACGACGGGCACGTTGGCGCCACGGTCCTTGCGCCGGGGATCGTTGGCGCCCGGCGCCTGGGCGCAGGCATTGATGCGCACGGGGTAAGCGTTCCCCTTGTGCAGATATCCATCATAGATGGAGCGCCCGTCAGGCATGTTGGCGCGTGCGTGAATCGCGTTGACATAAGTGGCGACGTCGCCGTCATCGGCCGTCACGTACATGCGTTGGACATTGAATCCGGCCAGCGGCCCCGTCGGACGCGGGGTCTTCAGCAGGGCGCCCACCTGGCTGATGATGTCCCAGTGGACGTCCTCCCTCCGGTCGGCAGCGGCGTCTCCCGGGCACGCCTGTTGGGGAGCACCGAAGGAGAGCGCGTCGTACCGGGCCGGGTTGAACTTCTTCATAGTGTCGATGCCGCGAGGGCGAATCGAGATGCCGACGTAGGCATGTCCGCTCTCCAGGACGTGCGGGAACACGACGCTCCACGCCATCGGCCAATCGTAAGTCCGGGAATTGTTGATCAGCTCAACGACCACGTTCCCGCTGAAGCGGGATGCGTTCACAGGACGCCGCACCATAATGCGCGTCGTATAGGGCAGACCCGAGGCAATGACGCTCACACTTCCGTCCTGGGCCCAGTCATAGGCGTTGCCCGATCCGCTGACGAAAAACTCCTCCTCGACATAACCGGCCCCGTCAAGATCCACGACTTGCTGGATCCGCTTGACCGTCATTTGCGGAACGGAATCCGCAGTGACCGGAATCGGACCGACCGCCGTTGGAACTGGCGTCCCGCCCCTCGCGGCCTGAGCTCCGGCATGGGCCGGAACAAAGATTAAACCCAGAACGGCCAGAAGGCCGCAGACGCACTGAACCAAAGAAATCCTCATTTTCGTCCTCCTCGGGCAAACCGATAGTTGATGTAGGTGCCAGCTTAACCCTCAAACGCGCGTAGTTGAAGCAGCAAATGCGTCCCGATTAAACGCACCGCACGAAGCCTGATGCTCCGTTATTGCTGTTCCTGGCTTGATGCCGCGAACAACTGTTGTCCCGTACCATTGTGAAAATGGGAGCAAAGGCGTCTGGCCCACTTATGCCCCGGACAGCTGGGCTTACGACCAGGCCTGGAAGTTCGGGCCCGCGCCGCTGATGCGATCCACGGCAATGCGTACGATGAGCCGCTTCTCACCGGCCTGTCGGAATGGATACTTGTCGATCCCCAGAAAGCGTTTGGCAAGCTTGTCTATATGCGCGTCGGCATTGGCGTCAGTAACCCGTGCTTTGCCGTAGAACACCGCGTAGGACTGCGGATTGTTGCGATCCTGCAGCGATACGATGACACGGGGATCGCTTGGTTGCCTCTCGAAAACTGGTTCTGGAAAACCCGTAGAAACGCAAAGATCTCGTTTGCTCCATCCTCATATTTCTCGAGGACTGTCTTCGTGCCCCGATCCTCTGCCTTTGGCGGGAGCGACAGGGCCTGTCTCTCCCTGGAAGAACCGCAGGGAAAACATCACCAATGCCGAGATCAATGCCGGAACGGCGGCCGCGAGGAACAGTTCGTTTGTTGCCCATTGGCGCCTCATGAACTCGCCGCCAAGGACCGGGCCGACGATCGCGCCGATGCGGCCGATCCCCAGTCCCCAGCCGATACCGGTCGAACGCAAATAAGTCGGATAGAAAGTCGCGGCAAAGGCGTTCACTCCGGGTTGGCCCCCGACCACGCACCATCCCGCAATAAACACGATGACGAACAGGAGGGGCAGCGACAAGCCGGGTTGGCCGATCAGCGCGATGCTAACCGAGGCAATCGCAAAAGTCGTGGCAAGCACGGGAACGAAACCCTTCCGGGCAATCAGCCAGGCCAGCACGAATGGACCAATCGTGCCGCCAACCTGCAATGTGGTTCCAACCAGGACAGCGATGGATGTCGAGTAGCCCGCATCGCGGATCACCGTAGGCAGCCAGTTCGAGAGAGAGTACAGGTTCAGGAGGTTCATGAAGTTGACGATCCAAAGCAGGATCGTGCCCATGCCGCGCCCCTCGCGGAAGAGGTGCGCAATAGGAACGCCGCCGCGGTTCTCTTCCGGAACAACGTATTCCGTGTTCGGGCCGGCTTCAAGCCTGGGATTGATACGGTTCAACCAGGTCCCGACCCTGTCGAGATGCTTCCCCCGGAGTACAAGAAATTGCGCCGACTCGGGCAACCAGAAAAACATCAGGGCCGCAATGACCAGCGGTATCGTTCCGCCAAAATAGAGGACAGAACGCCAGCCGAACGCCGGAATCATCCAGGCCGCTACAAAACCGCCGAGGGCCGCGCCGGCGGTGAAGCCCATGGTAATGGTCATCATCAGGGTGATTCGCTTCCGCTGGGGACTGTACTCGCCGATGAGCGCCGTGGCATTGGGTATGATCGAGCCCAGGCCCACGCCGGCTATCAGCCGAAGCACGAGGAGTTCGGTCACGGAGTTTGCCTGCGCCGCCAACAACGTCATGACAGAGAAGAACAGCGTAGCTCCGATCAGCACGGGGCGCCGGCCGATCTTGTCGGCGACCATCGTGAAGAGAAGGGAACCGATCAGAATGCCAAAATTGGTGGCCCCGAAAATCGGGCCGAGCGCGGCAGCCGGAATATTCCACTCCTGAACGATGGCGGGACCGACGTAGCCGATCGCCTGAACGTCGAATCCATCCATGATCAGGCACATGGCGCAGAGAGCGAATGTGAGGATCTGGAATCTGCCTACCTTGCTGGTGTCGATGACCTCGGAGACATTTACCTTTGGGGCCGGAGTCATCGCGCTCCCTGCAACTCCGAACGAACCAGGTGAGCGCCGGCAACCATGGCTTTCATCTTCCCGAACGCCGACTCTCGCGGCAGGTATTTGAGGCCGCAATCCGGCGCGACGACCACGCGATCGGCATTTATATGAGAGAGAGCGCGCCGTATGCGCGCGGCAACAGTCTCGGGTGTTTCAATTTCAGGTTTCGAAAGGTCCAGGGTTCCGACAATGATCGTTTTTCCCGGCAGCTTCTTCAGTACGGAACAATCGAGCGAGGACTGCGCGGTTTCGATCGAGATCTGGTTCACGCGCGTTTCGGCGAGCTCGGCAAGAAATGAATACTCCGGCGGCCGTTCGTGAATGATGGCGGCGTAACCAAAGCACAGATGGATTGCGGTTGTTCCCGTCACGCCGTCGAGCGCGCGGTTCAGTGACTTCAATCCAAAACGGCGGGCCTTTTCGGGGCGCGCCTGCATATACGGCTCGTCGATCTGAACAATGTCCGCGCCGGCCTTGAACAGATCCTTGATCTCTTCATTCACCGCGGCGGCATAGTCCATCGCCATCTCTTCTTCATCTTTATAGAAATCGTTCTGCGCCTGCTGGCTCATCGTATACGGGCCGGGGACGGTGACCTTGATCACGCGATCCGTGTTCGCGCGCAGAAACTGAACGTCACGCAACTCCACGGGGTGCCGGCGCCGGACTTTTCCAACCACACGCGGGACGGGATTGGGGTGTCCGCTCCGGTCGAGCGCCGTTCCGGGATTGTCGATGTCGACGCCTTCGAGGGCCGTGGCGAAGCGGTTCGAATAGCTTTCGCGCCGTATCTCGCCGTCGGTAATGATGTCGAGTCCGGCGCGCTCCTGCTCGCGAATGGCCAGAAGCGTGGCGTCGTCCTGCGCCTGCTCGAGCCACTCGGGAGCCACACGCCACAGCTCGCTCGCCCGGACGCGGGGCGGAAAGCGGCCTGCAAGTTTCTTGCGATCGATCAGCCAATCGGGTTGGGCATAAGAGCCAACGAGTGTTGTGGGCAGCAGGGGCAGCATGATTTTTCTCCTCGTCTTTCCTCTTGCGTTACAAACCCTCACCCGCCGCTTCGCGGCACCCTCTCCCAAAGGGAGAGGGACAACTCCTCTAATATGTCCTGCTCCCTTCGGGAGAAGGTGGCCCGAAGGGCCGGATGATGGTTAAAGCGCCTACAGCTTGATCTGAACGCCCAACTGCTCGCCGACAAGCCGCGCCACCAGTTCGCGTAACGGCTCGGTTGTTGCAGGAAGCGCAAAGTTGGCACCCGTCCAGTCGAGTTTAAAACTTCGAGACTGGGCGGAGATCCAAATCTGGCGGACCGGGCCATTGGGACTGATCACGATCTTTCCCGGAGTGGGCGCTTCGATGTCGATGGACAACACTCCATTCTGGAACAGAACTTCAGCGTCGTAATTTTCAGCAACAACATCCAGCGCGCGGTTCAGGCCATCAAGCGCGGCATCGCACTGGGTGCGAAATTCGGCTTCGGATAAAGACATGGCGCGTATTATACAGAAGACTTCATGGTTTCATTTTTTCCGGAGCGCGCGCACGAATGACCGTTTTTGAACTGACGAACAAGTTGATGGCCATCCCCTCTGTGACCGGATCTGAGCGCGAGGTTGGCGAATTCCTGTCCTCCCGGCTGGTAGAACTGGGCTATAAAGTGGAGCGGCAGAATGTGGCCGAAAATCGGTTCAATATCATCGCGCTGGCGGGAGATCCGGCCGTCGTGTTCTGCACGCACATCGACACTGTTCCGCCGGTGCTTCCAATTCGCGAAGATGAGGATTACCTGTACGGCCGTGGGGCCTGCGATACGAAGGGCATCATTGCGGCGATGCTCGAAACCGGCGATCGTTTGCGCCGCAATGGCATTTCCAACTTCGGTTACCTCTTCGTCGTCGGCGAAGAGACCGATGGCGGCGGCGCGAAGGCCGCGAACACCTTGAAATGGAATTCGCGGTTCGTCGTGGTGGGCGAACCGACGGACAACAAGCTCGCTACCGCGCAGAAAGGCAGTTTCTGGGCGAATCTGACGGTGAACGGAAAGGCGGCGCACTCCGGTTATCCCGAGACCGGAGTATCGGCCATCGAGGGCTTATGGAAAGTGTTGAATGATTGCCGGAATGCCGGCTGGGGGTCGGACCCGGTTCTGGGCCAGGGGTCCTTTAATGTTGGCGTGTTCCGCGGCGGCGAGGCCGGCAATATCGTTCCGGCGAAAGCGGCGGCCACGATCATGATTCGCACGATCGAGGGGCGGAAGAGCGTCGAAGAGAAGATGCGATCGATTGTGAAAGACCGGGCTTCCATGGAGATCGTTACCGCAACCGATCCGCAGATCATGCACGTTGTCGATGGATTTCAAACAACCGTGGTTTCCTTCGGCAGCGACATTCCATACCTTCCCAATCTCGGTAAACCGTTGTTGATCGGTCCGGGGTCGATTCTCGACGCGCACACTGCGGACGAGAAAATCCGGAAGACGGAACTGCTTGAAGGCATCGAACTTTATGAGCGCCTTGTACGGAAGTTGCTGACATGAAAATCGCTATCATCGGGTTCGGCAAGATGGGCCGGGAAGTGGACGCCCTGGCCCGGGAGCAGGGTGAGGAAGTCGTCCGGGTGTTCGATGTCGAGCCTGCGGTAAAGCCCGAGTTACTGGCTGACGTGGACGTCTGCATCGAGTTCAGCACGCCGGACGCCGTACTTGGAAATATTCGCGCAGCGATCGAAGCGAAAAGAGACATCGTGGTCGGAACCACCGGCTGGTATGCCCATTTGCCGGAAATTCGGAAATTGGTCCAACACTCCGGCCTGCTGCACTCGACAAACTTTTCGATCGGCATGAATATTTTCTTTCGGATTGTGAAGCGTGCGGCGGAACTGATGAACAACGCGAAGGAATACGATCCGTTCATCCACGAATACCATCATAAACAGAAAGTGGACAGCCCGAGCGGCACGGCACTGAGTCTTGCAAAGATCCTTGTGGACAACATGGAGCGCAAGCAGGTCATTCTGCCGGGGCCGCCCGAGGGTCCTATTGCGGCCGACGCGCTGCACGTCTCCTCCACGCGGGCAGGTACCTTCGCGGGCACCCATATTGTGGGATTCGATTCCGAAGCGGATCTTATCGAATTGCATCACGTAGCCAAAAACCGGAGAGGATTCGCAATGGGCGCCATTGCCGCCGCCCGATGGCTGCGCGGCCGCAAAGGCGTGTATACGATGGACGACGTGGACCTGTAGAATTCAGGGAACATATATGAGTAAACAGCCCTTTCGCGGCACCGGCACGGCTCTGGTGACGCCGTTCAAGTCCGACGGATCGATCGATGAGAAAGCACTGCGCCGGCTCGTGGACTTCCAGATTGCGGACCGCATTGACATGCTCCTGCCGTGCGGCACTACGGGCGAAGGCGCGACTCTCGATACCGATGAAACGGACCGGGTCATTCAGATCGTCATCGAACAGGCTGCGGGACGCGTTCCGGTGATCGTTGGCGCCGGCAGCAATTCCACGGCAAAGGCCGTTCAAAGGACCAGGCGGGCGAAACAGTTGGGAGCCGGCGGAGTGCTGTCGGTCGGCCCGTACTACAACAAGCCGACACAGCAGGGATTCTATGAACACTTCAAGGCGATCGCCGAGGCGGAGAATATTCCGGTCGTCGTCTATAACGTGCCCGGCCGCACGGCCAGCAACATCGAGGCGGCCACCATGCTGCGTCTTGCCGGAATTCGGAACATCGTCGGCGTGAAGGAAGCCTCCGGAAACATTGCGCAGATCATGGAGATCCTTCGCGACCGGCCCGCCGGTTTCAGCGTCCTCTCCGGCGACGATTCCCTGACGCTCGCCGTCATCGCGCTCGGTGGCGACGGCGTGGTCTCGGTCGTGTCGAATGAGGTTCCCGGCATGATGCGTGCCATGGTGGATGCCGCTCTGGAAGGGAATTTCACCGAGGCGCGCGCGCTGAACTACAGGATGCTTCCTTTGATGAATGCGAACTTCGTCGAGCCAAATCCCATTCCGGTCAAGGCGGCTCTGGCGATGATGGGAATGATCGAGGAGAACTACAGGCTGCCGCTGGTTCCGATGAGTCCCCCAAACCGCGACAGGCTTCGCCAGTTGATCGAGAGCCTTGGACTGGTTCAGCACGCCGCAGCGCGAAAATGAGTCTAAACTCCCCTCCTGAGTTAGGAGGGGTGGCTGCGCCAAAGGCGCAGACGGGGTGGTACGGAATGGCGCGAAGCCACGTTATGGACGCTCGCGTAGCGCTCATTACGAATTGGTGCGCTTCGCGATTATCTATAAGGTGGCTTCGCATCATCTACACCACCCCGCCGTTCGCTAAAAAAACGCGCGAACGGCCCCCCTCCTAATCCAGGAGGGGAGTTTTTGTAGCCTTACATGATTTTCGCGAAGCGCTCGACGGCTTCCTCGACGTTGGCTCGGCTATTGAAGGCGCTCAGGCGGAAATAGCCCTCCCCGCAGGCTCCAAAACCGCTTCCTGGCGTTCCCACCAGGTGGGCTTCCCGCAGCAGCTTGTCAAAGAAGTCCCAACTGCTCAAATTGCCGGGAGTCTTCAACCACACGTAAGGCGCGTTCACACCGCCGTAAACCTGGATCCCGAGTTTCGTCAGTGCTTCACGCACCAGCGTGGCGTTGCCAAGGTAGAACTCGATGGTCTCTCGCACCTGCTGCCTGCCTTCGGGCGAGTAAATGGCTTCGGCGCCTCGCTGCACGGGATACGAGACACCATTGAACTTGGTGCTATGCCGCCGATTCCAAAGCGAATGAATGGAGGCTTCGCGGCCATCTTTCGTCTTTCCCTTGAGGCCCTTCGGAATCACGGTGAAGGCGCACCGCACACCGGTGAATCCGGAGGTCTTGCTGAAACTGCGGAATTCAAGCGCGACGTCCCGGGCTCCTTCAATTTCGTAGATCGAGTGCGGAATGGATGAGTCCGTGATGTACGCCTCATATGCCGCGTCGTACAAAATGATCGAACTGTTCTGCTGCGCGTATTCGACCCAACGTTTCAGCATGTCCCTGGTGGCGACCACGCCGGTCGGGTTGTTCGGATAGCACAGGTAAATCAGATCGACCCGCTGCTTCGGAAGTTCGGGAACGAAATCATTCTCCGCAGTAACCGGCAGATAAACCAAACCGCTGTAGCGGCCGGTGGCGTCTGCGGGGCCCGTGTGCCCGGCCATGACATTGGTATCCACATACACCGGGTAGACCGGGTCGAGCACGGCGATAACGTTATTGTCTCCGAAGACATCCAGGATGTTCCCCGAGTCACACTTCGATCCGTCCGAGACGAAAATCTCATCCGCGTCGACCGTGGCTCCGCGAGCCTGGTAATCGTGTTTGGCAATGGCCTCGCGCAGGAAATCGTAACCCTGCTCAGGCCCATAGCCACGAAACGACGACCGCAAGGCCAACTCATCGACGGCTCTATGCATCGCCTGGATCACGGCGGGAGCAAGGGATTCGGTAACATCGCCGATACCTAAGCGAATGACTTTCGCGGAAGGGTTTTCGTCGCAGAATGTTTTGACTCGCCGGCCGATTTCCGGAAACAGGTAACCAGCGGTCAGCTTCAGATAATGTTCGTTGATGTAAGTCATGATTTAGGATTCGCTCGCTTCGCTTCGCCAAACAACATCACGCGCTCCAGTATCCCATTTCGTTCATCAAATCGCACGGGTGCAACACCTCCAGGCATATCCACATTTACTGTCTTCGCAACGAGAAGCCCCAGCTTCCGTGCGGCGCTTGCGACGGCCGTCGCGCTGGACCCGGAAGACAATGTTGGTCCTTCGCCGCGCTCAAAAACCCGGGCGGCAATAGTATCCGGACCTTCGACCGAGGCCCACTGCAGATTGATACCGTTCCTGCATGGACGTCCTGCACCCGGCGCACCGTCGCTCGCGGTGCTATTTGCGATGGCGGTTAGCCGGGGCAGCCAGTTCTGCGATCCGAGTTGCTCCATAGACGGTAACAGGCCGGGGCTGTTCAGGAAGGTCACGCAGTGGGGATTCCCGACATTGACGAACTGGCTGCATGTCCACGAGGCGTCAATTTTCTCGAGATCGAGAACCCGAAACACATTATGGCCGTGAAACTCCGAGACCCCCACGTATTCGGGCGACGCCTCAACGGCTGCCATCCCAAACGTTGGGATGCCCATGTCTATCCAGAACCCCTGATGACCTTCTCGTACGCCGGCTTCTATCCGAGCCTCGACAAATGGTAACGGAGGTCTATCGTGATAGATGCGCACAAGGAACGCATCCGAGGAATCAGCCTGCCCGGTATCGACAAGAAATTGGGAGAAAATCGTCAGCCCGTTTCCGCTGCGCTCCGCCAGCGTCCCGTCCGTGTTCACGATCAACAAGCCGAAAGCGTCTCCGTCCGGAAACGGTCCCACCAACAAGCCGTCCGACAGGTATTTCTTTGCGTCGCTCGCTTCAGACCCACTCGGCCGGCGGCAGATGCGTTCGATGGAGCGAAGCGCCCAGGTCCCGCGTGCCTCGGCGGCTTCGGCAACGGCGCGGGGAAGACCAATTTCGTTCGGCGAAGCTACAAAGTACGTATTGCCACGGGCATCATAGAAGTCGGCCATATGCGCTAAATGGACGCGATGATCTCACGGATGATCGCCGCATCGGAGAATGGAATTTTCTTCGTTATGAGGCGCCCGCGAGAATCCGGCACGGGTTGGCCGAACGGGTCTCGTTCAAGAACAATTTGATAGTCTTCATGGCCCTTGCCTGCGACGACCAGGACGTCTCCGGACCGCAGCGCGGAAACAGCGAGTTGCAGCGCTTCACGCCGCGGACCGGCGTTCGCGGCTCTTGTCGTACCCGAAAGAACCTCTTTTCTAATGGAGTCCGGGTCTTCGGTGCGTGGATTGTCATCCGTCACCCAGACGCGATCGGCGAGTTCTTCGGCAATGCGCCCCATGATGGGGCGCTTCTTCGCATCGCGGTCGCCTCCACATCCGAAGAGAGCGTGGAGTTTGGCTTTCGCACCGACGTGCGGACGTAAACCGCGGAGAACGTTGTCCAGTGCATCGGGCGTGTGTGCGTAGTCCACGTAGACTGCTGCGCCATTTGCAAGAACGGCAGCAAGTTCGAGGCGTCCTGGAACGGGCGCCAGGCGGGAGATGCCCGCAATCGCACGTTCCACTGGCACGTTGGTTCCCATGGCGAGTCCGAGCGCGCAGAGAATGTTCTCTGCCTGAAAAGAACCTGCCACCGGCGCCTCGACTTCATAGAATGCACCGAACACGGATACTTTCAGTGTTTGCCCCTGCGCATGTGGAATTCGCTGGCTCACCACGAGGTCGGCGTTATCGCCTGCTTCGCCATAGGAGATGACCCGGGTGCCTCGTGCCCTCATTGCGGATGCAATCCGCGTGCCCCATGTATCGCGGGACGCATCGCGGACATTCACTACGGCAACGCCATCGGCCCTGAGCCGCTCATCAAAGAGTTTCGCTTTAGCCTGAAAATAGGCTTCCATCGACGGGTGGTAGTCGAGATGGTCCTGGGTAAGATTGGTAAAACCCGCCGCGTCAAAAATGACGCCGGCCAAGCGTTGCTGATCCAGCGCGTGGCTGGAGGCCTCCATCGCAAGATGTGTGACGCCGTGCACACGCTCCAGCTCCCCAAGCATCGTATGAAGAGTTTTCGCATCGTACGTTGTGAGGCCTGCTTCAAGGTTGGAGAGGCGCTTGCCGCGAGCCTGGAGGCCCAGGGTCCCAAGGCTTACTGCGCTGCGGCCGTCCTCGCACCACAGATCGCGAAGGAAGCACACCGTTGATGTTTTGCCATTGGTGCCGGTGACGGCTGCGATGGTGCCGGGACGGCCGGAATGAAAATCGGACGCCAGCCGTGCATACATTCCTCGAATGTTCCGGACTCGCATGACGACAATTTTCCCCCGCTCGTACTCGTTCAGACCAAGAGCTTCGTCGCGCGTGCCTTCAGGCACTGCAATTGCCTGAGCGCCTTTTGCGGCGGCTTGCGAGCAGTACCGAAGCCCATCCTCCGTGACTCCAGGCAGGGCGCAAAAAAGGTAGCCGAAGCGAACGTCCCGGGAATCGTCGGTGACGCCGAAGATGAACAGTTCTTTCGTTTCGGCGGAGTCCGGCCGCAGTGTGCCATCGCCGTGCTTCGCCCAAAGATCACCTAGTCTCATGCCGGTAACCATTTTACACGGCCCTCCACAGGAGATGCCGGATTGCCACCCTTCGCCGTGGCAAGGTAAACTCACTGACTGATGACTAATAAGAATCTTCCGTTTAATGAAGCCAGAGTCCGCGACATCATTCGTGACCATCCCACGCCGTTCTACCTCTACGACGAGGGCGGGATTCGCCGGAACGCGCGGCGGTTGAACGCCGCATTCGGCTGGTGCGAGGGGTTCAAGGAATACTTCGCGGTCAAGGCGACGCCAAATCCGTACATCCTGAAAATCGCGAAGGAGGAGGGGTTTGGGGCCGATTGCTCAAGCCTGGCGGAACTGGCGCTGGCCGAGCGAGTGGGCATCGTCGGCGAAGAGATCATGTTCACGTCGAACGACACGCCGGCCCCGGAGTATACACGGGCGAAAGCACTGGGAGCGATCGTCAACCTCGATGACATCACGCACCTGCGGTATCTGGAAGAGAGTGCCGGGGGATTGCCGGAGCTGATTTGCTTTCGATACAACCCCGGGCCCCTGCGTGAAGGGAACGCGATCATCGGCACGCCGGAACAGGCGAAATACGGGCTCACCCGCGCCCAGTTGTTCGAGGCATACGCAGCGGCCAGGAAGAAGGGGAGCAGGCGGTTCGGTTTGCATACGATGGTCGCCTCGAACGAACTGAACGCGGAGTTCTTTGTGGAAACCGCCCGTATGCTGTTCGATCTGGCCGTCGAACTAGCCGAAAAACTCGACGTGCGGCTGGAGTTTGTGAACGTGGGCGGCGGGATCGGCATTCCTTACCGGCCCGAGCAGAAGGCTATCGATCTTGAAGCCCTGGGCCAGCGAGTGAAGGCCGAATACGACCAACGGATCCGGCCAGCGGGGTTACATCCCCTGAAGGTGTGCATGGAGAACGGCCGCTGTATCACGGGGCCCTATGGGTTCCTGGTGACCCGGGCGATTCATGAGAAGCACACGTACAAGGAGTACGTCGGCGTGGATGCGTGCATGGCCAACCTGATGCGGCCGGGAATGTACGGGGCGTATCACCACATCACGGTGCTGGGTAAGGAAGATGCCCCTCGAGACACCATGGTCGATGTGGTCGGGTCACTGTGCGAGAACAACGACAAGTTTGCCATCGACCGGCTGTTACCGAACGTGCAGATCGGAGACATCCTCGCGATCCACGATGCGGGCGCGCACGGGCACTCCATGGGCTTCCAGTACAACGGCAAGCTGCGATGCGCCGAACTGCTGATGCGTGAAGACGGCAGCGTGCAGCAGATTCGCCGTGCGGAGACTCTTGACGACTACTTCGCTACGCTGGATTTTTCAAGCCTGTAAGCGTCTAAAGCGCCGCGAATGCGTTCTCGAGGTCGGCGATCAAGTCCTCGATGTCTTCTATGCCGACCGAGATTCGGACCAGACCATCGCTGATTCCAAGCTTGCTGCGGTGTTCCGCCGGAACTGAAGCGTGAGTCATCGTGGCAGGATGGGAGATCAGGGTTTCGACGCCGCCGAGACTCTCCGCGAGGGAACACAGTCGGACGCGCGATAAAAAGTTCCTGGCGTTGTCCAGCGATCCGAGATCGAACGCGAGCATTGCCCCGAATCCGCTCATCTGCTTCTTTGCCAGCGCGTGACCGGGATGCGACGGCAGCCCGGGATAATAGATTTTCTGCACCTGTTTTTTCGCGGACAAGTATTGGGCCATCGCCATTCCATTCACGTTGTGCGCTTCCATGCGTACCGGCAACGTCTTGATTCCCCGCAGCACCAGGAACGAATCGAACGGAGAGAGAATCGCACCCGCGGCGTTCTGGATGAACTGCAGCCGCTCGGCGTCGTCCTGGCGCTTCAGCACGACTATTCCTCCAACGCTGTCGCTGTGGCCGTTCAGGTATTTCGTCGTGCTGTGGACCACGATGTCGGCGCCAAGCTCCAGCGGCCGCTGGAAGTACGAACTCATGAACGTGTTGTCCACCACCACGCGGCAGTCCGTGCGATGTGCGATGGCGGAGACCGCGCCGATGTCGGTGATGGCCATCACAGGGTTTGTCGGCGTTTCGATAAAGATCATCCGCGTGTTCGGCCGAATCGATTGTTCGATCGCAGCCAGGTCACCGGTATTCACATAGGTGAAGTCGATGCCGAAGTGCCGCACGATCTTGTCGAACAACCGGAATGTTCCACCATATGTGTTGTCGGAACACACCGCGTGGTCGCCTTGCTTGAGCAGCAACTGCGTGATCGCCGTCTCCGCGGCCATGCCCGAGGCGAACGCGTATCCCGCCACGCCTCGTTCGAGCACTGCCATATTCTTTTCCAGGGCCATGCGCGTCGGGTTTTGCGTCCGGGCATACTCGAAGCCCTTGTGTTTGCCCAGGCCTTCCTGCACGTATGTGGATGTTTGATAGATAGGGACGGTTACCGCTCCCGTGCTGGGATCCGGTTCCTGTCCCGCGTGGATGGCGTCTGTTTTAAAGCCCATGGGTCGATATTGTAGACGCTATTTCTTCTCAGGGAAGGAGTCAGTTTTCAGTCTGCCTGTTTGTGGGGACTTCAGCCCCGCGCCCACAGGTGGCCGTCAGCCTGCGGTGGAGTGCTGCTTACCGAAGCTGCTAATCAGGCTGTCGGCCCAGTCTACGGAACGGACGTAGGCATCGCGCGCCTGAGAACCGGTGATTCCAGACGGTGCCCCATCGTCCCAGTCGGCTTGCTCGTAGGCCAGGACAGATTCCAGGATCTTGCCCGGATCGCCACTGTGGGTCAGCAGCGCATCGCGAATGTCATCGGCCAGGGGAAGCAATTCGAGAGCTTTCGTCATCGGACAATCGAGGAATCCATCAAGAGCTGAAAAAAGGCCAACGGTGAAAAATGGTTCCGTGACACGTATGCCCGCGCGTACGGCAAGCAGTTCGCACATCTTCGCGCGGACCAGGCTTGTTGTGATGAGTTCCCGGGGTTTCTCATCGAGGCTGGTAAGCATGATGAGGCTGGCAAGAAGCCGGATCTGTTCGGTGCCGACGAGCCGGACGGCGTGATTGATCGACTGAACGGACTTCGATATGGCGATAGAAGCGGAATTGATATACCGCAGCAGACGATAACTGAGCGAGAGGTCCTCCCCGACGATCGCTTCCACCTCCTGCATGCTGATATCGGGCTGCTGCAGTTTTGCAAGCAGGCGGCAGATCGAAATGCGATTCAGCGGTATGGTGGCAACCGAAACTATTTTCGGACGACAGAAGAAGTAGCCCTGAAAGAGATGAAACCCGGTTTGCTTGCAGAATTCAAACTCTTCGTATGTTTCCACCTTTTCGGCGAGCAACACACGGCCGCTGTCTCTCAGGTTGTGGATCTGGTGTTTGAGCTCTTCGCGTTCGATCTGGCGGATATCGACCTTTATATATGTGCAGAACGGGATCAGCGGAGTCAGTTGCGGCTGAAACGTGTAGTCGTCGAGCGCGAACCGATAGCCGTCATCCGTCAGTTTCCGGAGGGCTTCAAGCAGCGCCGGCGTCGGGATGGTGTCTTCGAGAATTTCAAAGACGACGCGCTCTTTCGGCAGTGACTCACAGTATCCCGACAGAACGAATTGTGCCGTGACGTTGATGAATGCCGGGGTGGAACCCACCATCCGGTCGAAGCCGATCTCCAGAAACGAATTCACGATCACCTGCGCGGTAGCCTGCTCGGGATCGCCGATCGAAGCGGCGTTCGTACTCGAATTTCGAAAGAGCAATTCATAGCCGAAAGTCCGCTGCGTGGTTTCGTAGATCGGTTGCCTCGCTACAAGGGCTTCGGTCTGCGGCTCGGACCGAGTGGGTCTTTCGGCTGTGTCAATCACTCCTGTTTCCTCAATAGTAGAGATCGGCTGGAAGGCTGAAAACTTTAGCGGAAAACTCTTCTATTCCCGGAATCCAGGCCTCAACTAAAACAAGGATCTGGGTTATTGTTGTCTGTCACTTCAAAGGAGAGGTCATGCCGAAACTGTTTCTAACGAACACGCGGCGGGGGCGATGAACCGCGGCTCACAGGATCTTGACGACAGCTACATACTGACGCTCGATGAGATCGCGAGCCTCGCAAAGGAAGGCGGCGAGCCGGCCGAAACGTTGATGAATGTGGTCGCTCTGATTGCCGGCCATTTTCACTCTGATGTTTGTTCGGCGTACCTGCTGGAACCCGATCGAGCGAATCTGGTGCTGGCGGCAACTCTTGGACTGCGCGCGGAATGTATCGGCAACCTCCGTCTTGGCCTGCATGAGGGACTCGTGGGGCTGGTTGCAGAACAGGTGCGGCCGCTTGCCGTACGGCAGGTCAGGAGCCATCCTCGATTCAAGTACATCGTTGAGGCCGGAGAAGACGATTATCAATCCTTTCTCGGCGTACCCTTCATCGACCGCGGCGTCCTGCAGGGCGTTCTGGTCGTGCAAACGGTCGAGGATCGACAGTTCAGCGACGAGGAAATCCGGATGCTGGTGGGCGCGGCGGCGCAGCTCGGACACGTTGTCAACGAGGCCCGCAATATCGCGCGATTCATTGCACCCGCCCAGGAGCGCCTCTGGTCGCTGGCCCGAAACCTGTGGTGGAGTTGGGATCACGATTCAACGAGCTTGTTTCGCGACCTGGACCCGGCGCGCTGGAGGCATTTCAATCACAACCCGATATCCCTGTTAGGTGAGATTTCACTCGGCGAAATCGAGCGGCGTGCGGGAGAACTGGTGCTGCACAGCCGTATCAACTATGCATATCGCCGCCAGCTCGAGTATCTCCACGCGAGAAAAACCTGGGGCGCGGCCAATGCCGGCGTTTTGCGGCGCCGCCCTGTCGCATACTTCTCGGCCGAGTTTGGCCTGCACGAATCCATCCCCGTCTATTCGGGCGGCCTGGGCGTTCTTGCCGGCGACCACATCAAGAGCGCTTCCGACCTCGATATCCCACTGACCGGCGTGGGCCTGTTCTACGGTCAAGGGTATTTCCGGCAGTGGCTCGACGGCAACGGCTGGCAAAATGAGGAATACCTGGAGACCGGCGTCGCGCAGTTGCCCATGGAACCGGCGATCGGAATGAACGGCGAGCCCGTAATGGTGCAGATCGAAACCGCAAGCGGATCCATTCGCGCGAAGGTTTGGCGTGTAACGGTGGGCCGTTGTGATCTGCTTCTGCTCGATTCGAACGTGGACGGAAACGAACCCGAGGACAGATTACTGACCTCGCGGCTGTACGGCGGAGATGGCCGCGTCCGTATTCGCCAGGAGCTCCTGCTCGGTGTCGGAGGCTATCGCGCCCTAGCGGCAATGGGAATAACGCCTGGCGTCCTTCACCTGAACGAAGGACACAGCGGTTTTGCGGTGCTGGAAGCGATTCGGGCCCGCATGCAGGACGAAGGCATCCATTTTGAGGAAGCCGTGTCGCGCGTGTCGCGCGAGACGGTCTTTACCACGCATACTCCCGTTCCCGCCGGCCACGATCGGTTTAGCGCCGGCCTTATCGACGAACATCTCCGGCCGCTTCGCGAATCGTTGGGTCTTTCATTGGATCGGCTGATGGAGCTTGGACAGGAGAGTCCGAACGGTTCACTCGAAATGTTCTGTATGACAGTGCTTTGCCTGAAACTGTCGCGAAGGTGCAACGCCGTGTCGGCGCTGCATGGCGAGGTATCGCGCGCGATGTGGACGGGTTTGTATCCAGGCAAGAGCGCGGACGCTGTTCCGATCGGCCACGTCACGAATGGAGTGCACGTTCCGTCGTGGCTGGCGCCGCAGATGTTCCGCCTCTATGACCGTCATTTTGGTCCGGGCTGGCACGAGCACAGCAGCGAGCCGCGAATCTGGGAAGGCATCGACAGTGTGGACGACGGGGAACTGTGGGAAACCCATCTCAGTTTGAAGTCACGGCTCATCGAGTTTGTGCGCGGCCGCCTGTTGGAGCAGGCAAAGCGGCGAGGCGAGGCGCCCGATGAACTGCAGAGGCTTGGACGTGTGCTGAGTCCCGACGCGCTGACCATTGGATTTGCCCGGCGGTTCGCGACATATAAGAGAGCGGATCTGATCCTCGCGGATATGGAGCGGCTCGCGGAAATGGTTAACGACCCGAAGCGGCCCGTCCAGTTCGTTTTTGCCGGTAAGGCGCATCCGCACGATGACCCCGGTAAGCGAATGCTTCAGGAGATTGCCGTGATGATGCGGAACTCGCGGTTCGCCGACAAGTTCGTGTTTGTCGAAGACTACGACATCAACGTCGGGCGCTACCTGGTCCAGGGAACCGACGTCTGGCTTAACAATCCGCGCCGGCCGCTGGAGGCATCGGGAACGAGCGGACAGAAAGTGGTCTTGAACGGCGGCCTGAACCTGTCGGTATTGGATGGCTGGTGGGCCGAGGCTTACGACGGACTAAACGGGTTCGCCATCGGTAGCGGCAGGACGCACTCGAATACGGAAACGCACGATTCCCGCGACGGGGAAGATTTGTACCGCGTCCTTCACGACGAAGTGATTCCGCTGTACTACCAGCGTGACAGCGACGGTCTTCCGCGCGACTGGATCAAGCGAATGAAGCAGACGATCCGGACTCTCGGCTGGCGATTCAACGCCGACCGGATGGTCATGGATTACACGCTCAAGTGCTACATCCCCGCGGCCGGGGGAACATCCAGCGACATGAGCGCCCCCCATTCATGAAACAGTAATACCCTCATGCAAGAGAAGACGATCAGCATCATCCTGGCGGGCGGAGTCGGTTCGCGCCTGCATCCCCTGACCGCCGAGAGAGCCAAGCCGGCCGTGCCCTTCGGCGGACGTTATCGAATCATCGATTTCACGCTCAGCAACTGCCTTCATTCCGGACTGCGCCGCATTCTCGTGCTCACGCAGTACAAGTCCCACTCGCTGCAGAAACACCTGCGTGACGGATGGTCCATCTACAACTCCGAACTGGGAGAGTACGTCACGCCGGTTCCCCCGCAGATGCGGACGGGCGAGTCGTGGTATAGCGGCACCGCGGACGCAATCTTCCAGAACCTCTACCTGCTGGAGCGAAGCGGCGCCGAGTTTGCGCTGATTCTGTCGGGAGATCACATTTACCGAATGGATTATGCCGCCATGCTTCAGCACCACCAGGATTCCGGAGCGGATCTGACGGTCGCCTGCCTGACAGTCGGTCTGGAAGAGGCACGATCCTTCGGCGTAATGACAGTGGATGAAGGAGACCGGATCGTTTCCTTTCAGGAGAAGCCGGAAAATCCGGAGAGCATTCCGGGTGATTCCGGCAACGCGCTTGCGTCCATGGGCGTCTACGTTTTCTCGATCAATCGTTTGGTGGAACTCCTTCACCAGGATCACGAAGGCGATTCCACACACGACTTCGGGAAGGACATATTCCCCTCGATGGTGGGCACGCACCGGGTGATCGCCTATCGTTTTGGAGGCTCGAGCGGACGTGTCACTTCCGACCGTTATTGGCGGGATGTGGGGACAATCGACGCATATTACGCAGCGAACATGGATCTGCTGCAGCCCATGCCTCCGCTGGACCTGTACCAGGAGGATTGGCCGATACGAACCTACGAAGGACAACATCCGCCCGCTCGCAGCGTGCCGGGAAGGTCGGGGCGCGAGGCGGAAATCGTCAACTGCATGCTTGCTTCCGGCACGCTGATCGTCGGGGGAACGGTACGGCACGCCATTCTATTCTCGAGCGTTCGTGTGGAAGAAGGCGCCGTGGTAGAGAATTCGCTCCTGTTCGAAGGTGTCACGGTCGGGGAGGGGGCCCACCTGCAGCGCTGCATAATCGACAAACACGTGGTGATTCCCCCGGGCGAGAGGATCGGTTTTGATCTTTCGCGCGATGCGGAGCGCTTTACGGTTTCCGAAGGCGGCATCGTCGTCATTCCCAAAGGGTACCGTTTCGCCGCGGCCTGATGCTGCTTATCGGAGTGGCACGATAGTGGGCACGGTCTGCTTCCAGAACTCCCAGTCCCTGAAGAACGTGCCCCCCCCGGTGCCCGCAGTGGACACGCCCGGGCCCGCAACTGCGTCGAGATAGGTTACGGTACCGCCCAATGCGATCGCCATCTGCTGGATTTCCGCGTTTTTCCTCAGGTCGTTCGAGCGGCTCACCATGTCCGCTATTGAGGTTCCGGTAATAACAATCCCGTGTCCGTAGAGCAACACCGCCTGTTGCCGGCCCAGTTCCTTCACCATCGCCTGCCCAAGTTCCGGAGTGCTGATGCAGTGGTTGCAGCCCACCGGCGCAGGTCCCCCGCCCGTGTACTTGCGGATGTCGTAATTGGGCAGCCCATTGCCAATGAAACTGACTCGATTAAAAACTGTCCTCATTGCAATGGAACTTTGCCCGAAGCCGACAAACTCCGGCGTATGCGCGTGCACGATGGACATCACATCCGGCCGTGCTTTGTAGATTTCCCCGTGGATGAAGCGCTCCTGGTATTGAGATCTGGTGTCGGTGATCGCTTTGCTGTCGAGATCGTTTTCAATGATATCGGCGGCCACTACCATTCCCGGAGAGACATCGGTCGAAATGAAGTAGCGGTTTGGATTCTGCCGGCTTCGAGCGCTGACGTGGCCGTATGCGCTGAGAACGCGCAGGTCGCGTGAAGCCAGGATGCGGTTGGCGAGCACGACATCGTTGATAATTGCCTGGTCCGACGCCGATGGCGATGCACTGGTGCTGACGGGCACTGGATTCGGGCGCGCAATTTCGCCGGCGACCAGTCTCTTCCAATATTCCCATGGCCGGTTCGCGGCGTTGCCGCCTCCTCCGCCCCCTCCGCGAGGTCCCGCCGCGGGAACCGTACCCGGCGGCGTCTGGCGCGGTCCGAATTCAATAAAGGTGACCTTTCCACCCAGGGCAGTTGCCTGCAACTGGACTTCGGCGGTCTCACGCAATGTATTCGCGGTACCTACGACTCCGGACAAAGAAGTTCCCACAACAACGACGCCATGGCCCAGCATGAGTGCGGCATTTGCGCGGCCCAGCGACTCGGCCAGCCGGCCGCCCAGAACGGGATTGGAAACAAGTCCGCCTACGCCGCCATCGAACTTACGGATGTCGAAATTTGGTATCGGCGTGTCGGCATGCAGCGGAACAGAGCTTACGCTGAAGGCGATTAGTTCAGGCGGGTGAGCATGGATGACGGCATTGACGTCGGGCCGCGCCTTGTAGATTTCGCCGTGTATGAAACGTTCCGAGAAGATGTCGCTTCGATCTCCGGCTACCGGCCGGCTGTCGAGATCGGCCTCATAGATATCGCTCGCGGTCACAACACCCGCCGATACGTATCGGGCGATGAAATAGCGATTGGGGTTGCGGGGATTGCGCACGCTGACGTGGCCATGGGTATCAATGATGCGCAATTCCTGCGACGCAAGAACCCGGTTTGCCAGCACCAATTCATCGATGATTGCCTGGTCGGGCTGCCCTCCGGTTTGTGTCATCGCGGCTTGAGTCGGCAACGACGGCCAGGAAAAGACTGTTGCGAGCAGGAAAACAGCGGCGCAGCCAACAAGTAACAGGCGAGTCTTCATGGTATTGGTTCCAACCTCCGTGTTCAGAGTTCGGGGTGCGTCCCCGGATCTCCCTTCATTCTAATTCCGTTATGCCGCAGTCCTGTTGCATTATTACCGGCATGAAGATGCTCATTCTGCCGATCGTCCTGGCGTTGCTCGTTGCACCCGGCGCCTACGCTCTGCAGGCGCCATTTCCCAGGCTGTCTCCCGACGTGTTTGACGTAGTCCCGCCATCCGCGCTCGTGCGCGGCGCGCCGGGCAGCATGACGGTCCAGCGGAGCGGCTGCCGGACCCTTCCAACGGCGGAGACGCGCCGCCGAATCGTGGACGTCGCCGTGCAGGAATGGGCCTTCTTCGGGTTTTCTCTGATTGAGCCAGATGTGGATGAAGGAGACGATGACGGTGGTTTCCGGCCGGACGCCTTTCGACGGAGGGATATCCAGGGCGCTGCTCACGCCGCGTCCTCCATTGCCGGCTACTGGGCGGTAACGCCGCAGGGCGCCGGCATTATCAGCAACCAGAACCGCGCATGGAACGGAGGGGGGATCGGCGAGAGATGGGTCGCTCCCTGGTCGGCGGCGTTCATTTCGTGGCTGACCTGTGAGTCCGGTCTCGGCGCCGGCAACCAGTTCCAGCGCGCCATCGCACACCATGTGTACATTGATCAGGCTATCCGCGCGCGCGATGGAAGCGCTCCACAGGCGGCATTCACCGCACACGACATTGGCGAGGCTGCCATCGAGCCGGGTGATCTGCTGTGCAGCTCACGCCGGCCGGTTTATCGGAATCTCGCCGAGCGGCGCCGCCAGATGGGCGAGGGCGCGCGCACGCATTGCGACGTTGTTGTGAAGGTGGATGAGCCAGGACGGCGGATCTTTGCCATTGGCGGAAATGTGCGCGGGTCGGTGAGCATGAAACTTCTTCCGGCGGTGCAGGCGCAGGGAAAACTCTTACGTCCCACCGATCAACCGATATTGGGAAGAAGGCGGCCCGTATTCGCGCATCTGAAACTGCGCGCCAGGCCCGTCGAGGCCAACGCGCTCGACAACAGCCCCACCATCCGGGCGCTGGCCTGCCGAACGGGTGCCCAGGAGTCGGCGCGTATTCGCGTTCTGACTTCGGCGGCAGTAGGCACGCAGCGCTGCTGAGCCGGGAGCCCGTGCCCACAGACCGGATAAAATCCAGCCGCTGAAGTTTGAACACTTTTCGGAGAGTGCACAAAAATTCCCC
>CAMBFR010000031.1 GCA_945865815.1 Candidatus Sulfopaludibacter sp. SbA3 | reverse complement strand
TCTTCATGGCCCGCTCCCAAGCTCGGGCCGGATATAACGCCATCCGCTCTTAACCTCCAGTGCGAATGTGACGTTACGTCGACCCTGCCCTTCAGACCGGACATTTCATTTGCTACAGGCACCGGACAGATCATGTGCTACCGACAGGCAGGCAGAAAAAACTTGCGGCGTTTGCATGCCGGTAGTATTTGTAATGCAACCAAACGAAGCCGCTAACGGCAGAACCCTGGAGAGGAGTGTTTCAGATGAGCCATCGATTTCCAACCTTGGCGGTGCTATTGACGGCTGTGATCATGGCCGTGTTACTGGCGCCCGCGCCCGTGACTGGCCAACAAGCTCCAAATTGGACTCCGGCTCGGACGCCGTGGGGCGATCCGGACCTGCAGGGAGTGTATACGTTTGCCACCCCGACTCCGCTCCAGCGGCCCACAGGGCTTGCAGGGAAAGCGGCGTACACGGAGACCGAACTCGTGGAACTGGCCACGCGGTCCGAGGCGGCGCGCAGCGAGCGCGAGTCGCGCGCTCCCGATCCTGAGAGACCGTCAGGCGGTTATGACGCTGTCTGGACGGCCCCTGAGCGCGGGCGGCTGACCGGCCGCACGTCGCTGATCATAGACCCTGAAGATGGACGCATGCCGGCGTTGACGGCGAATGGACTGAAAGTCCGCGCCGGCATCGAAGCGGAGCGCGCCACCCGGCTTATTGGAGACGAGACCATTTACAATATCTGGTCGGATCATCCCACCTACACGAGGTGCCTTTCCCGCCCGATGCCGCGGATCGGCCAGGCATACAACCACGGACTGCAGATTCTTCAGACGCCCGGACAGGTCGTGATTCACTACGAGAGCATGCACGACGTTCGCATCATCCCACTGGACAACCGTCCGCATCTGCCTGCGAACATCCGGCAGTTGAATGGGGACGCGCGCGGCCGCTGGGAAGGCAACACGCTTGTCGTCAATTGGACCAACTTCACCGACAAACAGATGTTCGACGGGGCCGGCGACGGCGAGAACGGCTTTCCTCAGGGCAATATGCGTTACACCGAGCGCTTCACGAAAGTCGACGCAAACACGATCGAGTACATGGTCACCGTCGAGGACCCGGCGATATGGACTCGCCCATGGACGGTCGTCCTTCCCTGGAAGTCGGACGATCCGAATTATCAGAACCCGGAAGACCTTTATGAGTTCGCCTGTCATGAGGGCAACTACAGGATGATGGAAGACTCCCTCACCGGGTCTCGAGCCCTGAAGCAGTCCCAGTCCGGCAAGTAGAGAAACGCAGAGGTCGAACGGTTAGCACATGCAAAACAGGAGGGTGAATTCCATGCGAAGCAAGCTGTCTGTTGTCATTGCGGCCGCCGCAGGTCTCGTCGCGGCATTGGCGGTCCCCGTGTGGGCGCATCACGCATTCAACGCGGAGTTTGACCAGAAAAAGCCGATCAAGCTGCAGGGAACGGTAAAGAAGATGGAATGGATCAATCCCCATAGCTGGATGACCATCGAGGTCAAAAAGCCGGACGGCACGGTGGAGAACTGGGAGATTGAGGCCGGCGCCCCAAACTCGATGTTCAGGCGGGGGTTCAACAAGAACTCCCTGCCGGTCGGAGCCGAGGTGGTGGTCTTGGGTTACCTGGCCAAGGATGCGACGAAGAAACGCGCCAACGGCGGGTCGATCACATTCTCCGATGGGCGAACACTCTTTTTTGGGGGCTCGAACCCGGACGATCCCCAAAACAAAAAGTAGACCGGGAATTTCTCTTCCTAATCCTCGCGCTATTTTCCCAGCGATGCGGCGTAGTGGGCCAGGGCGGTGAGGTCGGCGTCGGAGAGGCCGGCGACGGCGTTGCTCATGAGCGTGTCGGCGCCGGACCGCTTGTTATCGCGGAATTCCTTCATGGAATGGACCAGGTAATCGACGCGCTGTCTGGCGAGGCGCGGCATCTGCTTCTGGCCGGCAAAGTCGGGTAGATGGCACGAAGCGCAGCGCAGTGTGACCGCAAGCTCGCTGCCACGCTTCACCAGGGCCGGATCGATTGTCTCGCTGCTGGCTCTGGGTGGGAGCCCGGCGAAATGTTTCGCGAGAGCGTCGATGTCGGCATCCCGGAGATCCCTCACGACTGTTTTCATCGATTCGATCGGGCGGACGCCCTCGCGCATCAGGAACAACTGGTTGAGTATGAAAAACTCCGGCTGACCCGCGAGCGACGGGATGTTGGCGATTTTCGAATTGCCGTCCTCGCCGTGGCACGAGCTGCACGACGCCTGCGCGAGAAATAGGGCGAGAAAAAAGGTCATCTTGCCTGGTACGTGATGCGGTAGACCGCGCCGTTTGTCTCGTCCGAAACCAGCAGCGAGCCGTCCGCGAGCTGCAAAACATAACTCGGCCGGCCGTAAAACATGTTGGTCTTTTCATCGAGAAGGCCGGTCATGAACGGTTCGATCCTGGCCCGGCCGCCGTTGATTCTCGCAACAACCACGTCGAAGCCGAACTCCTGCTCCCGATTCCACGAACCGTGCCGTGCGATGAACGCCACGTTCCGGTAGCTCTGGGGAAACATGTTGCCGGTGTAGAACTTGATGCCGAGACCGGCGGAGTGCGGCCCGATCAGCGCGGCGGGCATCGTCACACCGGCGCACGCGTTGGGTTTTCGTATGTCCGGATCGGGAATGCCCTGGGCGTGGCAATAGGGGAATCCGTAGAAAGCGCCCTCCTGACCCGCGGCGATACGGTTGAGTTCGTCCTCGGGACCCGCGTTGCCGGCCCAATCGCGGCCGTTGTCGGTAAACCAAAGTTCCTTCGTCACCGGATGCCAGTCGAAGCCGACGGTGTTGCGAACGCCGCGCGCGACGATCTCCATGCCCGTGCCGTCAAGATTGTAACGGCGAATCTGGCCGTGAATGCCCGGGTTGACTTCGCAGACATTGCAGTTCGCGCCGATTTGTATGTAGAGCTTCCCGTCGGGCCCGAAGTCGGCGTATTTCCAGTTGTGATGGATTTCCGTCGGAAGATTGAACTTGTCGGTCAACTCCACGCCCGGCCCCGGGTTGTCGAGTTTGTTCTCGATGTCGTCGTAGCGGAACACGCGGTTGATGGCCAGCACGTAGAGTGCGCCGTCTTTCACGACGATGCCGTTCGGCTGGGTCAGTCCCTGGAGCAGGACTTTCACTTCCCGTTTTCCGTCCCTGTTCGTGATCGCATAAACGCGGCCAAGTTGGCGCGTGCCCATGAAGATCGTGCCGTTCGCGCCAATCGCCATCGTGCGCCCGCCCGGATGGCCGAATGAATAGACTTCTGCTTTGAAACCGGCGGGCAATTTGATCCTGTCGAGTGGAAGTCTCTCGACGGGAGTCACCGTCGGCGGCGTCGGATGCGGCGCAAGGTTCGCCGCCTGATTACTGGTGGCCTGATTGGTCCGATCGATCGGGCTGAAACCCGGCGGGTTTTGCAGCAGCGCGAGTACCATCAAGAAGGATTTTGTCATTCCGGCATTTTACATTAAGTCGGCCGTCTAATTCGGGGTCTGACGGGTGAATTTCCATTTTCGGATCAAGGATTCCTTGAATGAAAATGGGAATTCACCCGTCAGACCCCGAATTAGAAAGACCTCACCCTCCGCTCAGGGCCTGCACGATGTACACGGCATCGCCGGGAAGAAGCGGGCGGCCCATATCGAAGACCTGTTCGTCGTTGACGAAGATCCTCATGTGCCGGCGTATCTCTCCCTGTTCGTCGACCATGCGGAATCGCAGTCCGGGGTATTGACGGTCCAGGTCTGCGAGCAGATCGGCGAGTGTTTCGCCGGCCGCTTCGACCTCACGCTTGTTCGTGTAGGAACGCAGCGGAGTGGGAATGAGCACCTTCATCCCACTACCGCGGTCTCGACGGCGTAAATTTCGGGCAGGTTTCGCGCGATCGGCGACCATCGGCTGCCTTCGTCGCGGCTCATCCACAGATCCCCGCTGGTTGTACCGAAGTACAGTCCGACGGGATCCTGCGCGTCCGCCGTCATGGCCTGGCGCTTCACGGTCCACCATGCCTCGCTCGCGGGCAGGCCGGAGTCCAGGCGTTGCCAGGTCTTACCGCCGTTGCGTGTGACATAGGCGGCGGGTTTGCCGTCCGGGCTGGTGCGCGGCCAGACCGTCTTGCCGTCCATTGGGAAGACCCAGGCGGTGTCGGCGTCACGCGGGTGCACCACCATCGGAAAGCCGATGTCGCCCACCCGCTTCGGCATGTTCTTCCCGATGCGAACCCACGTATCCGATGGACGATCGATCCGGTAAATGCCGCAGTGATTCTGCTGATACAGGCGGTCCGGATTGCCGGGGCAGAGCCGGATGCAATGGGGATCGTGGAAGGCGATATTCGACGCGTCGAGACCGTCGACCACTTCCATGCCCTTCACAAGCGGCTTCCACTTCCGTCCGCCATCGAGCGACTCATGCACGCCTCCACTCGACATGGCGAAGTAGACATGCTTCGGGTCGCGGGGATCGACAATGACGGAATGCATCTTCGGCCCGTCGGGCGTGCCGTCCTGCACGGTTCCCATCCATTCCCGATACTGCGGATCGTCGTTCACACTCGAGAAGGGGTCCCATGTAACGCCTCCATCCGCGGAACGGAAGAGCCCCTGCGGCGAGGTGCCGGCGTACCAGACGTCCGGCTCGTTCGCATGGGCCGGCGTGAGCCAGAACGTATGATCGACCGCGCGGCCCTTTGCGCCTTCTGAGGCCTTTGCAAAGGCGGGAGGCCTGAGTGCCTCTTTCCAGGTGCGGCCAAGATTGGTGGAGCGAAAGACGGTGGGGCCCAGGTGACCGGTTTTCGCGGCCGCCAGAAGCGTCCGTCCATCACGCGGGTCGAGCACGACTTGATTGATGATGTGGCCGAGAAAGTGCGGTCCGTCGGCCCGCCACTTTCTTCGCGCCCCATCTCCGTGGTACAGCCAGGCTCCCTTGCGCGTGGCAACAAGCACAACGGTATGCGCGGTTCGCGCTTTTGTTCGAGTAGTGGATTTTTTCGTGGTTCGAGCCATGGATTCCTCCTTATCCGTCTCCATTAATGCCCCCGGGATATCGGCGGCGAACTGTAAGTAATGAGTCGAACGTTGAACGTCAGAATCGACTTCAACGAAGGCTGACGTATCAGCGGCCGGGGGGCGTCTGGCCGCGCAACGCTTGTTCCGCTTTCGCGAGGTCTTCTTTTGCGCGGGTGTCATTCGGATTGATCTTGAGCGCCTGTTCGAAATGCGCTTTGGCTTCCGGCCACTTGCCTTCGTTCATCATGATCGTGCCGAGCTGGTAGTGGGCGTCGGCAAATTCCGGCTGGATCGCGGTGGCGCGCTCGAAATGAACGCGGGCACGGGCGGCATCGCCCAGTTTGGCAAGCACGATTCCAAGGTTGTTGTGAGCGAGGGCATACTCCGGATTGAGGGCCACCGAGCGCTCGAGATGCGTCTTTGCGGTCTCGAGTTGACCTTGTTCGTCCAGGACAATTCCGAGGTTGTTGTGAACTTCGGCATTGTGCGGGTCGAGCAGCAGCGCCTGCTCGAAATTGGCAGCGGCTCCATGCAAATCCTGTTGATCGGCCAGCAGGACGCCCATGATGATCCGGGCGGGAAGCAGATCGGGCGCCAGTTCCAGAGCTCGCTCGAAGTGGGTTCGAGCTTCCCGCAGCCGGCCGCCATCCATGAGTTCTCTGCCGAGTTCGTAGTGGGGATTGGCTGCATCCGGAAACGCTTCGACCAGGTTCTCCTGAATCTGCAGCGGCCTGGGGACGCTGCCTCTCGATTCCATCAGGAAGAACAGGCCGGCCGGAATTACGAACAGGAGCCAGAGCAAGGCGTGGCGGGACCATGCCGGAATTCGGGCTGGAATCAGGGAAGGAATCCGGACCGGCCAGGCGCGAGAAGGCCGTGCTTCTTCAGTTCGGGAGTCCACGCCCAGCGCCTGGCTTGTCTCCTTCTCCCGGATCTTCCAGATGAACCCATCCAGGTAGTAATGCAGCATTGCCGTGGCCGTCGTCATGCCGACGAGGACGCGAATGATCGCATCATTTTCGAAGAGGCGCCATGCATGAGTCAGCGCTCCGAAGGCCAGGCACAGGCCCACATACGCAAGGACCAGGATCGCTTTGGGACGGAACAGGAACCGTATGACGGATCCGGCCTGCGTATCCTTCCGCGTCCGGCTCAGGTTGAACATCCAGACGATCGCCAGATACTGAATGTCGTGCCACGATTCAAACAGCACGAGCCCCATGAGCGGCCGCTCCGCCACGGAAGTGGCGTAATTCAGATAAAGGAACGTGAACGCGATGAATATGAACTTGAGCGGGTTCGGGCGCCGTCCCTCGCGGATGGCCCACAGAGTTTGGGCGATATAAAAGATGGTGACTGCCACCGTTACTGCCAGCCATATCTGCGCAAACGACGTCAGGGCCTGGGCCGGCAATCGTGGCCCGCCGCTCTCATAGAATCGGGTGAGATAGCCGGTCATACCGCTGTTGAGGACGAACACGCACATGCCGAACCACAGCAGGCAGAGCATCTGATCCAGGCGCGCCGCGGTTCTGGCGGGAGCGGCAGCTTTCGCATCGTAGATGCGGGCAAATCCGTAAATCTGCATCATCCAGTGCCATGCGCCCCACAACAGGGAAATCAGGATGATGATGTGCAGGTTCAGGTAGGCGAACCATGTCGTGACCGTGATCAGAAATAGTGGAGCAACGATCAGGCGGGTGCGGAACCGGCGGAAGAGCGCGCGATCTCCGTAAGCCCGAATCATTCCGGGCAGGTAGTGCGCCATTCCAAGCGCCAGCCCGAAGGCGAGAAGGCCATTCATCCAGCCGCCGCTTCGCGCCAGGGCAAACGTCAGCAGGATCGGAAGCGGCGTCAAAAGGATAAACGCCATGTCCGGCAGGGGGCCGAAAATCCAGTAGCCCGGCCTGGTCCCCGCACCCGGATCAACGGACGATTTCTCCACCGGGCGTTCTGCATTGAGCATCATGATTGAGGGTAGTTTAGATATCCCGAACGGGCCAGGTCAATCGCAGGTTATACTGCGGCCGCTCTTTTGCCTGTCAATACAATCCTTAAGGATCGATCCACATGCACCGGCCGCTCCTCATTATTTGCCTCTTAGCCTTAATAATTTCGGCGGCCGTGGAGTTCGCAATCGCACAGGATTCGAACTCCGTTACACCGGCTCGTGATTTGTCTGCCTATGAGGGCCGGCCTCGCGTTAAGGCCATTCGGCTGGAAGAGAACGAAGCGATCTCCGTTGACGGCCGGCTGGATGAACCGATCTGGCAACGTGCCGTTCCCGCTACAAGTTTCATGCAGCAGGACCCGGCCAATGGCGAACCAGCAACGGAACGCACCGAAGTTCGGTTCGCTTTCAGCGGCAACAATCTTTATATGGGAGTGATCTGTTTCGACTCGGAACCCGACGGATGGATGGGCAACACGATGCTTCGGGATGCTGCACTCGCCTCCGGCGACCGGTTCCAGTGGACATTCGATCCATTTCTGGATGGCCGCTCCGGATACTTCTTCGAAATGAACCCGGTTGGATCCATGGGCGATGCCGTGTTCGGCGGCGGCCAGGCCCAGAACAACAACGGCCGCGCCTGGGACGGCATCTGGTACGCCAAGGTCAACCGGAGCGAAATCGGCTGGACGATCGAGATCGAGATCCCGTTTCGAACGCTGAACTTCGATCCCAACGCCCCCGCGTGGGGCTTGAATATCCAGCGCACCGTCCGGCGAAAGAACGAAGAGAGTCTGTGGACAGGATGGGTTCGCAATCAGGGTTTGCGGCGGATGTCGAATGCGGGATTGCTGGAAGGAATCTCGAATGTGACACAGGGCATCGGTTTGAATGTTCAACCATACGCGACCGGGACATATAACGATTTTTCCGGCAGGAATCTCGGATCAAGCTACAAGGGCGATGCCGGGGTTGATTTCATATACAGCATCACGCCTCAGCTCAAAGGCAACTTCACCATCAACACGGATTTTGCGGAGACCGAAGTCGATCAGCGCCGCGTCAACCTCACGCGCTTTCCATTGTTCTTCCCGGAGCGCCGCGGATTCTTTCTCGAAGGCACTACATTTTTCGACTTCGCGCGCGAGCCGGGCAATGCGTTCATTCCGTTCTTCAGCAGGAGGATTGGACTCAGCGCCAGCAGCCAGCCTCAACGGATCGATTACGGAGCGAAGATCACCGGCCAGGTGGGGGCGAACGACGTCGGCGTGCTGCAGGTACGCACAGCAGGGTCCGCCAGCGAAATCGGCGAAGACTTCACCGTCATGCGGGGAAAGCACCGGTTCTTCCTGGAGTCCTATGCCGGCCTGATCTACACGCGGCGGGCGGAGCGTGGGACCGCCGCGCCTGCGCGCCAGACGGCGGGCGCTGACTTTGTGTTGAGCACGTCTCGCCTCGGCGGCTCACAGAATCTGGAATTCAGCGGGTACTACCTCTGGAACACGCGGACCGGAACGGAAGCCAGGCGCGCGCTTTATGGAGTCCGGATTGATTATCCCAACGACTTCTGGGACGCGCGTCTGTCGATGCGCGAGGTCCAGCCGGGATTTGATCCGGCAGTCGGTTTTGTGGAGCGCCGGAATGTCCGGTTTTACGCGCCGGGACTCGCAATTACTCCCAGGCCGCGGAACAACCGCTTCGTGAGGAGTTTCTCGTTCGAAGCCAGGATGGACCTGTTTACCGACCTTCAGAATCGCGCGCTCACGCGCGAAACCAGCTTGAAGGTATTTCAGGTGCAGTTCCAGTCGTTGGACAGCTTCCAGGTCCATGTGACTCCCACCTACGAACGTCTCGAGCGGAATTTCGAGATTTCACGCAGAATAATCCTGCCTGGAGGCAGCGCCTACAACTTCACGCGCTATTCCCTGCGGTTTCAGACCAACAATCGTCGTGTCTTGCAGGTAAATAGCACGCTTGAGAAGGGGAACTTCTATTCGGGGACCCGCCGGGATTTTAATTTGGATCTGGGTATCCGTCCTCGAACCGGCGTTCTCATCAATCTGAATAACGAGTGGAATCGAATCGAGCTTCCGGAAGGCAAGTTCTCGACGAGCGTGCAACGGCTCACCTCGAACGTTCAGTTCAATCCATGGATCTCCGTGGCCAACAATGTGCAATTCGATTCGGTCAGCCGGTTGCTCGGCTGGCAATCCCGGTTTCGATGGATCGTGCGGCCGGGCAACGACATTTATTTCGTCTACGCGCACAACTGGCTGGAAGATCCGGCGGGCCGCCGCCTGACGCTGGACCGAACCGCCGCCACCAAGATCGTCTACACGCACCGGTTTTAGATCCGCTTCGAAACTGTACTCCGCAGGAAACGAGCATCAGCGCTACGGCATCTTTTCCCAGCTTCCCGTTCATCACAGTCAGACCGATGCCGAACGGTATCGGAAAACCATCGAGCAGTGTGTGTTTGCCGAAGAGCTCATCGCGGCGGCCGAGGGAATTTGCGTACAGACGCGAACACGCGGTCTCCGGGTGTTCAGGCGTCAGCGCATTGCTTGACGATCGCGCCCGCATGCCACAGAATGCAACGAATCCGCGGGACCGCATGAAATGGAACATCTCTGTCGGCGGGAAGGCGGATAAATGGAAAAACAGAGGAGACGGCAATGTCACGCATCCTTCGGATCGTTTCGTACATTGGGCTGATCGCGCTGATTCCGGCCGGATCGGTCCAGGGCCAGCAGCAACCGCAGTTCGCGACGACAAAGGTGGAGGGCACCGACAACGTTTATACGTTCCGGTACCAGGGAAGTCTTGCCATGTTCATCGTGACGTCCCAGGGCGTCATTGCGACCGATCCGATCGGCTACGGCCGGCCCGAGGCAACGGTGACGTACCTGGCGGAGATCCGGAAGATCACAAACCAGCCGATCCGGTATGTCATCTACAGTCACCACCACTTCGACCACATCGCCGGCGGCAAACCATTCAAGGACGCAGGCGCCCGGTTTATCGCTCACCGCCGAGTCAAGGAGCGCCTTCAGATTCTCCAGGATCCGCACACGATCATCCCCGATGATACGGTCGACGACAGGAGAACCATCCGGCTCGGTAATACGGTGCTGGAGTTGATCTACATGGGTCTGCACCATTCCGACAGCTCGCTCGTCATGTTTCTGCCCCGGGAAAAGATCATTTTTCTCGTGGACTCGATACCGGTCGGTTCGTTGCCGGGTCGCAGCATGATCGATTCGTACCCGCTCGAGTGGGAGGAATTCCTCTCCAAGATCACCGCGCTCGATTGGGAACGGCTTATTCCCGGCCATCCCGGAGCGGGCGGGCGCCTCGGTACCAGGCAGGACGCCCGGGACATCCTCGCTTTCCTGCAACATGCGTCCGCGGAAGTGAAGCCTCTGGCGCGCGAAGGCAAGTGCTGGGATATCGTCGAGAGGGATCTCAAGCTGCCGAAATACGCAGGCTGGCAGGGGTACGAGAACGCTTTGCCGCTCGTGCTCCGGCGATACTGCGGGCTCTGGGGCCGCGGCACTTAACGCGCGGAAGACCCCGCCGTTTATCGACGAAGCCCGCCCGAGTGCAACCGCCGGGAGAACAGAATTCGCGTTAGAACCCCCATGACGGTCTAATACCAGTCGCGCAGCCGCCTGGCATACAAGGGGACAACGCAAGCTGTGTGACGCGACTGAACTACATTTTGACGCTGTCCGGCCCATTGCGGTCGCACGTTGGACGAGAGTAGGCTATTGAAAATTATCACCGTCGGGATGGCGGAGCATCCATAAGGAGACAGCCATGGCGTCTGAGACCAATCCGGTTGTGAAGATTGCGCCGAATAACCCGGTATTTGATTTGCCGGTCATCGTTGGCATCGAGGCAGGACTGTTCGCGAGGGCAGGGCTGACCGTGAGCTTCTCGGCGACCTATGCGGATCGCGAGAAGGACAGCGCCGAGAAGCCTATTCTCTCGCGGCTCAAGGAGCAGCTTTTCGAGTGCGGCGAGGCCAACAGCTACAACGTTTGCGAATGGGCGAGCATCGACCGGCTCGAGCGCGGCGAGCGCGGCGGCAACATCGCGGCCCTGCGCGCCGCGGTTGCGGCGCAAGCCATCCTGACCTTCGAGGAAAAGCTGCAAACGCCGCGCGATATGGCCGGCGTCCCTGTCGTGGTTCAGGAACTCACGGGTTCGCACTACACGACTCTGCAGATGCTCGAGAGCGCCATCGGCCGCGAGCACGTGAAGATCGAAAACGGCGGGTTGCCGCAGAAGCGCTGGGAGGGTCTCCGGAACGGCGCTTACCGCGCGGTGGCGGTTATGGAGCCGTTCATCAGTCTTGGCCTCAAGGAAGGCGCCCATATTATCGCCGCTTCGTTCTATCGGGGCGGCGAGGTGGTGGCGCCCGAGCTGACGGCGGAGCAGCGCAAGGCCTACTACGACGCAGAGAACGAGGCCGTCGATCTCATCAACGCCGACTTCTACAAATACGCCCATCACGTGGTCGCCCCCGCTAAGGGAGCGTTGAAGCCGAACGAGCTGCTGCGGGCGTTCGTCCACTACAAGCACGTCGATTACTACGATCCGGAGCTGTTCAACCGCGCCTACGACTGGATGAAGGCCCGGGGAATGACGGACGGTCAAAGCCAGCACGCGGCGCTGGTCGTCGGTTGAAGCGGTTGAAGCGGTTGAAGCGGTTGAAGCGGGGGATTGCCGTTAAATCCCCGCTGTATCCTTGAGCCTTTCATCCACAGCGTATCGCCGGAACAGAGGGGCTGACGCGGAAGGCTCCGCAGACGGCCGGACGTGGATCTCATGCGGCTTTAGTCCATATTCCCGTTTTCCGGAAATCTGCCGCAAAAACAAACGCCCCTGCCGTTTCGGCAGGGGCGTTCTGGTTTGGGTCTCGATCCGTGCTAGAAGTTCAAACGGCCGCCGATGGTGAATCGGCGGCTGCCGCTTGCGCTGGTGATGCGCCCGAAGTTTGGCGAGCTGATATCCAGTTCGATGCGTGTCGGGTTGCCCTGCGTGAGGCGATCATTGCTGTAACCGAAATTGGGATGGTTCAGCACGTTGACGGTATCGATGCGGAATTCAAACTCCTTGGTCTCGGTGATCCGCACCCGCTTGATCAGATTCATATCCAGCCCGAGGTACGATGGTCCTTCGATCCATCTCAGGCCCATGTTCCCGACCTGACCCGGAGACGGATTCACCAGAAGGATCCGGCCCTGAGAATCGACGATCGCCTTGTTGCTGAATACGCCGCTCAGTCCGTTCAGCGCTGTCACGCCGGCAATCGCCGGATCGGTGATCTGCTGCAGGCCCGGGAAATATGTCACGGCATTCCCCAGCTTGGTGACCTTACCGGTGTTCTTGGGAAAATCCCCGGCAATATTGGGCGTGTTAAACGGAAGCGCCGGATTGCCTACCGTGTTTTGCCAGACTGTGGACACCGGAGCCGTCAGCGTGAGCGGCCGTCCCGAAGTCCAGTTGAAGATGGCGCCGAACTGCCAACGTTCGACAACCCGCTGCACAACCGATGGCGCGTCGCTCAGGAAGCGGTGTCCCGGGCCAAACGGCAATTCGTACGTGCCGTTGGTGGCGAAGTTGTGCGTACGATGATACGCAAGCACCGCTTTGTCGATCGCCAGATTGTTGGGATCCCGATTGTTGACGGTGTCGTTCAATGTGTTGTCCGAATCGGTTGCGCCCAAAGTGCGGCTCCACGTGTAGGTCGTCTGGCTGGTAAAGCCCTGCGACAGCCGTTTCGTCATCTGGACCTGCAGCGCGTGATAGGTGGAGTTGGACGGATTGGAGTGCATTCGCACCTGATTGAACTGGGGATTGAGCACAAAGAAGGTCTCCGGCAGTCCGCCGTTTCGGACGAAACCGCCGCCTGCGCCCGTGACATTCCTGCTGCGATTCAGGAAATCCGCGAGCTGACCGACATTGCCATCGGCGATAAACGATCGCGTGGACGTATACGAACGCAGCGCGGCCGATCCTGTGACCGTCGTGCCGTTCACTACGCCCGCTCCGGGGATATTGAGTCCCCTCAACATTTGATCGAACAATGGAGCATTGCCGCCGGCCCGCGTGGTGTTGAACGCCTCAAGAAAACCGTTGCCGCGAATGTCGACCACATTGAGCGGCACGGCATGCCAGAGCCTGGTTGATTTCGTTCCCACGTAGCTGACGCTCAGTGACAGGTCTCGTGAGATCTCCCGCTGAAGCTCCAGATTGAAGTTTTGAGTGTAAGGGCTCACACGATTGGTGTCGGCTCCCTGCATGGTGTCACCGCGCGACCCATTCAGGGGTACCGGCAGAAGCGGGACCAGCCCATGGTTTATCGGAAGCCTGAGATTCGACAATGACAGGAAATCCCGTTGCGTGTATACCGTGCCGCCTCCTCCGGAACCCCCGAAAGCGCCCGGAGTGGAACCCGCTATCGCTTCGGGACCTCCAACCACGTTAACGAGGTTGTTGCCCGGATACGACCAGCCATATCCCGCCCGAAGGACGGTCTTGTCGGCCCCAAACCACGGAAGCGACCAGCTCAGGCCAAAGGACGGCGCAAGGTTGTTCAGGTCATTGTTCCAAAGTTGCTCGTCCGGATTGGGCGAGTTCTTCCCTACAAACTTTGCGGTCGTCAGGGCGCCGCACCCCAGTCCGCACAGACCCTGGTATCCGCCCGTTGCCGTTCTTCCGGCAAGTCCGTTCTGCTCATACGGCACGCCGAAGTAGTAGTAAGAGGCGCCGAGATTCAACGTCAGGTTCGGTTTGACTTTCCAGGAATCCTTGAAAAAGAAACTGAAATCCGTGGTGCGCCAGTCGCGCAACCGGAACTTCACGCCTTGATCGTAGCCGCGGAATTCCAGAACCTTCGGGTCCCGGAGATCGAAGCCCTGTTGGATCTGATTCACCGAGCCCGACAGGTCGGTCAGCAGTTGCCGCGCCCTTGTCGCATTGTTGCCCGTCAGGCCTGAAATCGTTGCAGTGGTAATGCTCTGCACGGGCACTCCACCCTCGCCGAGCGAAACTACCGGAGTCATATTGCTGTCGTTCGCGGATATGGCGCGGCTGCGGCGAAATTCACCACCGAATTTGAATGAATGGACTCCTGTGGTAAAACTCAACGTGTCCGCAATCGTGAGGGCCGGACTGTCGGAGCTGCGGCTGTCTCCTTGTCCGGCATTCCAGTTGAAGAAATTTCTCTCAAAAAGCTGCGTTCTCACCTGTGTCGGAATGCCGTTGTACTTGGGCAGAAGCGCATAGGCGTCCTTTCCCAGTTCACCGAATTCCTCCTTCTCTTCTTCCGCTGTGAACCCCGCGGGTCTCCCCAGGCGGAACGGCGGCCGGCTGAGTTTGTATTCGGTTTTCCGTCCGACCCGCAGTTCGTTGACGACGGTCGGGGAAAGCGTGGAGACGAACGATACGTTCATCACCCGCGGGTCTTTCCAGTTGGCGCCATTGAAGCCGCCGGGCCACTCGGTGATGAACGACTGCGTCGCCATGTTGCGGCCCCGTTCCCAGGTGTAGACGAAACTGAGCTTGTTGTTGGCGTTGAAGTTGTGGTCGATGCGGGTGTTGAACTGGTCGCGGTTCGTGTCGTTTCCGTTTGAACCGGCCAGGTCATAGCCATCGATCCGGCGCGTAAACCGGATGCCGGCGGTATTCAGGCCGTCGCCGACGGTGTAATCGTTCGGCGCGGGCATCCGCGAAAGCAGGGTGTTCTGGATAAAACCCGTGGGATCGGGCCCGGGCCGGAATGCATCCCGGCCGTATACGCTGAACTGCTGAAGGTCCCCTGTCGCACCTCTGGGCCTCACCGGATTTCCGTTGAGGTCGACGGAGGGATTGAGAGACAGCGCGTTCTGGTTGTCGGCTCCCGGGAAAAACCGGAAGGTGCCCTGCCGCGCCTGAGGCGTCAGCACATTGCCGACGAAATTCTCACGGATGATGTAGCGCTGTTCGTCGATCAGGAAGAAGAAGAACGTCTTGTTCCGGATGATGGGTCCGCCCAGACGCACGCCAAACTGGTTCCGGTTCTCGTAGTCCTTCTCCGCGCCTCTCTGATTGAGAAACCAGTTGCTGGCGTCGAGCGCCGAGTTGCGGTTCGTCCAGAATGCGCTGCCGCGGAACGCATTCGTCCCGGAGCGGGTGACCATCTGCACCTGCCCGGAACCGCGTCCGATTTCGGCATCCACGGGCGCCGAGATGATGCGGACTTCCTCGACCAGGTCGGGGCTGGTATACGTGCTCGTCAGTGCGCCATAGTTGTAGCGGCCGTCGGTGACGTTGAACCCGTCCCGCGTCACGTTCACCGCGTCCAGCCGGCCGCCCGCAAAGAAGCCGTCAAAATTGCCTTCGTTGGGGCCGGTGCCGCCCGTCGTCGAGAGCAGATCCATCACATTGCGGCCGCCCAGGGGAAGGTCGCGCACCTTGTACTCCGGAAGCACGGTACCCACCGAGGACGACGACGTCGCGATCAGTGTGTCGGCCGCCACGGTCACTTCAACCGTCTGCGCCACCGTGCCAACCTGCAGCGCGAAGTTCAGGCGCACCTGCTGCGAGACCCCGAGCGCGACTCCGTTACGGGCCTGGGTCTGAAAGCCCGGCAACTCGGCCGTGACGTTATATGTTCCTGTCTGGAGACTCGCAAACTGGTAGGCGCCGGCCTCATTCGTGAGGCCCGTGCTGACGATACCGGTTCCGGTATTCGTTGCCGTGACAGAGACGCCTGGAATCAAAGCTCCAGTTGCGTCGGAAACAGTTCCCCCGAGCGTGGCATTGGTCGTCTGAGCGAATGCCTGAATCGAGAAAAGACAGATCAGCGTTGCGGCCACTGCGAGTATTTTCTTCATTTCTTCCTCCACCTTCCCTGATCCCTTTAAAGTTAAACCGGACTATCCATTCCCAATCGAACTGGCCTCAGACTCCATTGAAGAGTCGCGACGTCCGTCCGAGTGGTAACGGAGACGTTGTTTTGAAATCGTGAGGGGATTATTTAATAACCGGTTTGGATGGTCAAGGAAATCAACCGCGGCAGCAACGGCGCGGAGTGTATCCGAAATCTGACGGAAAAACGAACGCCCCTGCCGAAACGGCAGGGGCGTTTTGGTTTGGGTCTCGATCCGTTCTAGAAGTTGAACCGTCCCGCGAGCGTGAATCTTCGGGCGCCCTGAGCGTCTCTGAAGAATCCAAAATCTCCGGAGTTTATGTTCAAGTTGAGCAGGTACGGGTTGTCCTGCGTGTCGCGATTGGTGTTGTAGCCGAACTGGGGCGAGTTCAACACGTTGACCACGTCAATCCGGACTTCGAAGTCCTTGGTTTCCGTGATTCGCACGCGCTTGATCATGTTCATGTCAAGCCCGATTCGGCCCGGCCCTTCGATCCACCGCAGGCCCATGTTGCCGACCTGTCCGGGAGAGGGATTAACCAGCAGGATATTGCCTTGCGCGTCGGCGATTGCCTTGTTGCCGAACTGGCCGTTGAGTCCCTGCAGCGTCGTGATGCCCGCAACTGCCGGGTCTGTGATCTGCCGCAAGCCAGGGAAGTAGGTCACTCCGTTTGCCAGCTTGGTGACTTTTCCAGAGTCCTTCGGGAAGTTGCCGACGAGGTTCGGGGTGTTGTATCCGGCAGCGGCGGTTCCTGCCGGCGATGCCGCAGGCACTCGGGTGTCCTGCCAGATTGTGGTAACCGGAGCCACGATACTCAGCGGCGGTCCGGAAGACCAGCTGAAGATACCGCCGAACTGCCAGCGTTCGACCAGGCGCTGAATGAAGCCCGGCGCGTTCGCGAGCAGGGGCCGGCCCGGTCCGAATGGCAGCTCGTAGGTGCCATTGCTGGTGAAGGTGTGCGTACGATGGTAATTGAGGAGGGTTTTGTCCAGCCCCTGGTTTCTCGGGTCGCGGGTGTTCAGGGCCTGGTCCGTATCCCATGCGCCCAGAGCCCGGCTCCATGTGTAGGATGCCTGAGTGGTGAACGCGTTTGACAATCGCTTCGTCACCTGCGTTTGCATGGAGTGATAGGTCGAATTGCTCAGATTGCCATGCAACGTCGCAGTATTGTACTGGGGATTGACCACGAAGAAATTCTCCGGCAACCCACCGTTACGCACGAATCCGCCGCCCCTGCCGGTAATACTCGTGCTGCGGTTCAGGAAGTCCGCGAGCTGGCCGATGTTGCCGTTCGCGAGGAACGATCGGGTGCTCGTATACGCGCGGAGCGCCGCAGATCCGGTAACGGTCGTGCCGTTGACTACTCCAGCTCCTGGAATATTCAGGCCGCGCAACATGGTGTCGAACAGCGGCGCGTTGCCGCCGGCCCGGGTAACGTTGAACGCATCCAGGAAGCCATTGTTGCGAATGTCCACTGCGTTGAGCGCCGAACCATTCCAAAGCTTTGTGGACTTGGTGCCGACGTAGGAGACGCTCAGCGTGATGTCGCGTGAAAGCTCCCGTTGAATTTCCAGGTTGTAGTTCTGAGTGTATGGAGCGACGCGATTCGCCACAGCCACGTGCAATGCATCACCACGCGGGCCATCCAGCGGGACGGGCCGCAGAGGCGCGAACTGCTGAGGTATCGGCAGACTGATGTTCGCCAGCGACAGGTATGCCGCCTGCGTGTGCTGAATTCCGGAACCGGCCGAACCCTGGAACACGCCCGGGGGATTCCCGATATTTTCCAGGTTGGTATTGACGCCGATCAGATTGTTGCCCGTATAGCTCCAGCCATATCCCGCGCGGAGAACGGTCTTGTCCTGCCCAAACCAGGGAAGCGACCAGCTCAGGCCGAACGACGGCGCAAAGTTGTTGTAGTCGTCATTGAAGAACTGTTTGTCCGGATTCGGAGAGTTCTTGCCGACGAATTCCACGGTCGACAGGGAACCGCAGGAAAGTCCGCACGCTCCCTTTTCTCCGCCGACAAATGTGCCGGCAAGACCTTTCGCCTCATACGGCACGCCAAAATAATAGTAAGAGACGCCCACGTTCAGCGTCAGATTCGGATGGGCCTTCCATGAATCCTTGAAGAAAAGGAAGAAATCCTTCGAACGCCAGTCGCGTACTCTGAACTTCACTCCATCGCCATAGCCCCGGAATACCAGATCTTTCGGATCTCGGAGATCGAAACCCTGATCGATCCTGTTTATCGAACCGGACAGGTCTGTCAACAGATCCCGCGCCCGTGTCTGGTTGTTCGCAGTCAGGCCGGGAATAGCGACATTGTCGATACCCTGGACGGCCACTCCACCAGCTCCGAGCCGTGCGATCGGCGTCATGTTGCTGTCGTTGGCGGATATGGAACGGCCGTAACGATACTCGCCGCCCATCTTGAACGCGTGTACGCCTTTGCTCCAGCTGAGCGTGTCGCCATAGGTGTACAGCGGACTGTCGGCGCTGCGGTTGGTGCCCTGTCCGGCGGCCATGTCAACCAGGTTGCTTGGGAACAGCGTCGTCAGGACCTGGAAGGGAATCCCGTTGTTTTTGGGAAGGAGAGCGAATGCCTCCTTGCCCTCTTCGCCGGTTTCCACCTTCTCTTCTTCAGGCGTAAATCCCGAAGGCCGCCCGACGTACCAGGGCGCACGGCTGAGTTTCGCCTCCGATTTCCGGCCCACGCGAAGTTCGTTCACGACGGTCGGAGAGAGCGTGGAGACAAGGGACAGCGTCATCAATCGCGGGTCTTTCCAATTCACGCCGTTGTAACCACCCGGCCAATTCGCGATACCCGCCTGAGTGGCCATGTTCCGGCCTCGTTCCCAGGTATACACAAAACTGAACTTGTGATTGGCGTTGAAGTTGTGGTCGAGACGGGTGTTGAACTGATCGCGATTCGTATCGTTACCATTGGAGCCTGCAAGGTCATAGCCTTCCACTCGGCGTGTAAAGCGGATGCCGGCCGTATTCAGGCCGTCACCGATCGTGTAATCGTTCGGCTGCGGCATTCGTGCGATGAACGTTCTTTGAATGTATCCGGTCGGGTCCATTGCCGGCCGGAATGCGTCGCGGCCGAAGATGCTGAACTGCTGAACGTCACCTGTAGCGCCCGTGGGCCTTACAGGATTGCCATTGCGATCCACAGCGGGATTGAGCTGGTTTGAGTTCTGGTTGTCGGCTCCAGGGAAGAACCGGAAGATTCCCTGCCGCGCCTGATTCGTCAGGACGTTTCCTACGAAAGTCTGGCGGATCAAATAGCGCTGTTCATCCACAAGCACGAAGAAGAACGTTTTATTCCTAATGATGGGTCCACCGAGACGCGCGCCAAACTGGTTGCGGTTCTCGTAATCCTTCTTGGTATTGGTGCGATTGTTGAACCACTTGCTGGCGTCGAGGGCGGAATTCCGGTTGGTCCAGAAGACGCTGCCGCGGAAGGCGTTCGTCCCAGAGCGCGTCACCATCTGTACCTGGCCGGACCCGCGTCCGAACTCGGCATCCACAGGGGCCGTGATGACGCGGACTTCCTCGACCAGGTCGGGACTCGTATAGGTACTGGTCAGGGCGCCGTAGTTGTACCGCCCGTCCGTGACGTTGAAGCCATCGCGTGTCACGTTAACGGAACTGAGTCTGCCGCCGGCGAAATTACCGTCGAAGTTGTCTTCCGTCGGGCCTGCGCCGCCGGTTGTCGAGAGCAGGTCCATGACGTTGCGGCCGCCCAGAGGAAGGTCGCGCACCTTGTATTCCGGAAGCACGGTTCCCACCGACGAGGACGAGGTCGCGATGAGCGTGTCCGCAGCAACGGTCACTTCAACCGTCTGCGCCACACTGCCGACCTGCAGCGCGAAGTTCAAACGCACCTGCTGCGAGACTCCCAGCGCCACACCGTTACGCGTTTGTGTCTGAAAGCCCGGCAACTCCGCCGTTACGTTGTAAGTTCCAGTCTGGAGACTGGCAAATTGGTATGCCCCGGCCTCATTCGTGATGCCGGTCGAGACGATACCCGTTCCGGTATTCGTTGCAGTGATAGAGACGCCGGGAATTAAAGCTCCAGTAGCGTCGGAAACGGTTCCACCAAGCGTAGCATTGCTCGTCTGGGCGAACGCCGAAGTCGAGAGAAGACACAACAGCGTTGCAGCCACTGCCAGCAGTTTCTTCATTTGTTCCTCCACCTTAATTGAGTCCTTCAAACCGTTCTATTCGCAATCAGACCTTTCCAGACTCTTTACTTTACGCGAGTCGACTCCACGACAGCCTGGATAGTTAGGGGGTTGTTACGAAATAGTGGGGGAATTATTCAACAATCGAGTCCGATGGTCAAAGGAAATGAGGCTCAGAAGTTGAATAGGTTCGTAAGCTTGATGATGAAGGCCCGCTCGATCAACTGCCCATTAGTTGTGTCACGGCGGTCGTTGTAGACAAGATAGAGGTCACTGAGAGGATGGTGGATGATGTTGAACCTGATGTTCGAACTCACCTGGCGCGTATCCGCATTGTATTGAAGGAAGGCATTAAAGAATGCGCGTGACGTGAACGCGTACAGAAACCGCAATCCAACCAGGTTCGTCGTAAAGTTCCCGCTCGGCAGTTCCACGTTATTTCGGCTGTAATTGAGGTCCACGTTGAAATGGTAGTGGGGCCGCCAGATCAAAGTGCCGTTCAGGGCCCTGGTGTGGCCATTCCAGAATTCGCCCCACGTCACAGTGCCATTTCCCGCAAGTTTGCGGCTCTGACCGGTGTTAACACTGGCGATGTAGCTCAGGTACTTGTAATCGCCTTGCCGTATAAAGAGGTTGGAACGAATTGGGAAGGGGCTCACGAGCCGGTCAAACGTCTGGTTGACGGTGAAGTTGGCCGAACCGTTGTTCTCGAACTGGACGCCGAGCGTGGCTTCCTGGATTCGCGTTTCGACCTTTCCAGTCGTGCCGCTGTTGTAATAGTCCGCGCTGCCGCTAAAAATCAGGTTTCGAATCACGTCGCTGCTTTCAAGGCGGGGTCTCCACGAAACATCACCGGCGTATTGCGACATGTTGGCGCGGCGAACGAATCCGGCCTCGGGATTGAAATTCGTCTGGACATCGTTGTACTCGGCCGAGATATTCAGTTCATCGTCGCGCCAGGCCGTTTGAAACCGGCGCGCCTGGTCCTTGCCCAGTCCGCTGGCGAAGCGCGAAGTGTCACTCTTCAGGAGATATGAATCGAACTCCAGCCGGTCATAGAACTGGAAGTGAACGTCGGCGCCATAGACGCGGTTGTAGTCATTGGCCACCGTCGAATCGCGGCTTGTGACGACGGCGCCGACCCAGGAATTTCTATAGAGATTCCGCCTGAGCCGTCCCACCAGATAGTTGTTGGACGGCGTGGCCAGGAGACGCTCGGTTTTCATGGCCAGGACGCCGAAGTCGAAACCGCTGACCTGGCCGGAAACCCGGGACCCGCCGACAATGGGAATCGGAGTTCCGGCGGAGCTGAGACCAATGCGTCTGCTGAAGAACGGAACCAGGTTGCTGTTCGCCTGGTTGTTCCCGCCCGCGCCAAAGGTAAAGATGCCGACATTCTCCAGGAAGAAATCGCGCTTTTCAGGAAAGAAGAGGTTGAAGCGAGTCAGGTTCACCTGCTGCTGGTCCGCTTCGACCTGGGCGAAGTCCGTATGATAGGTCCCGTCGAGCGTAATCGATGACGTGATGCTGTACTTCAGGTCAAAGCCAGTCTGGTACGGACAGAGCGCGCACTGCCAGTCCATGTCTCCCAGGGACTGTGTCGTTCGAAGTCCGTTCCCCACTCGAGTCTGGATTGTGCGGGCGATGATGTAAGGCTTCACCTTCAGGTTACGTCCCTGACGAATACCTTCGAGGCCGAGGAGAGTTCCCGCAAGAGCAGTCCTGGTTGCTCCGAAGCGCAGCGGAACGGGCGCCCAGTTGCTTTCCTCGTTGTTTCGGAGCAGACGGCGGCTGACTTGGACTCCCCATTTCTGAGACTGCTCATTGGTGAACCTGAGGGTCTTGAAAGGAATCCTGTATTCGATGAACCATCCCTGATCGTTCTGGCTGGTCTTCGCGTCCCAGACACCGTCCCAGTCATTGTTGACAGTGCCATTCTGCGACAGTTGCGAGTCCCGCCTGCCGCCCGCCGGATTGACTGAAAAGCTGAATCCGGACCGGCCATCGTGAAGGCTGTCGAAGATAAGTTGAATGAGGTCGGTGCGGCTGATGTCGAAGTCTTCCTTCAGTTCCGTCACCATCATGTGCGCGAGATCGGAATCGAAGCACGTCAGGCCGACATAAATATTGTCGTTGTCATAAAGGAAGCGGGCTTCGGTCCGTTCCGAGGCGGGTTCGCCCGAGCGCGGCGTCCGTTGACTGAAGTCTGTTGCCGGAATCGCGAGATTCCACTCCGGTTCTTCAAGACGGCCATCCAGCGTTATGCCGCCGTCGATTCGAACGGCGGTAACGATCTTTGTGAGCCGAATCGCTTCGTAGTCGATTTCGACGGAACCCCGGCCCTGCGCATAGCCGGAAACGCCCGTCACGAGGGACAGAACGAGGATTCGCGCCGCCAGGTTCATGATGGGCGCCATGCTATCAAACATCGGTGAAAAGCAGTAAAGCTTTCCCCCGTTCGACGCCTTCTTCAGGCTCAGCTTGCTTTCGCAAACAGCCTGGAATTGGGCCATGTTTCCTGCAGAAGGTCGCAGACCACAAGTGACGACATGCTGGCCGGAAATCGCGTCGGCTCGATGATCATCTCGCCGTCGTTATTGCGGTACTCCATAGCCCACACGCCCCGGTCCCAATCGATGTATACCAGGATATTCGTTTTCATGGTCTAGTACCCCTTCGGTACTTATCGGCAGCGGGCGCCCGGACATTACACAAAGCCTTTCACGTTCCACCACGTTCTTAAAGGAAGAGAATTTGCCAGTAGTTTTCATACTGACGTTCTTCATGGCCGCCGCAAGCGGGCAATTCTCCGAGCCCCCTCAACTAGTCATCGAAGCGCCGCCGGAACTGGAATTCCTGCGTGCCCGCTTTGAATCTTCAAATCCGAATCGCCTTGCGGGCCTTGTTGAACTTGCAGGCCTCGATAGTGCGGGGCCGCTTATCCGCGTTGACCTGGTTCCCGAAAGTTCGGACATGGCGCGCCAGGTCGCGCCCTGGATTGCCGGTTTTGTCCGGGGCGGATCGGATGTTGTGGTCATGTTCCCGTCGCGTTCTCCCGCTTATCCTCACAATTCGCTCGACGACGTCCTGCGTCACGAGGTCGCCCATGTCCTGATCGGGCGCGCGGCCGGCGATGAGCAGGTGCCTCGCTGGTTTAACGAGGGGCTTGCGATGGCGGCTGAGAGGACCCGGAACCTTGAGGACCAGACCCGGCTGCTGTATCAGCTCGTGCTTGGACCTGCTTCAAGTCTTGCCGAGTTGGGACGGCTTTTCAGCGGCGATCAGGCCAGCCAGGATCGCGCGTATGCGTTGTCGGGAGCCCTTGTTCGCGATCTGATCGACCAGCATGGCGAGGCGGCGCCCGGCATGATACTGGGACGGATGCGCGGCGGCGCGCCGTTCGTTCGAGCATTCACAGACATTACCGGCCAGACACCGGGGGAGGCGGAATCGCAGTTCTGGCAGCGCCAGAGGATCTGGACAACCTGGGTGCCGATCATCACCTCATCGGCCGCCGTCTGGGCGGTGGTAACAATCATCGCGTTACTCGCGATCCGCCGGCGCCGGCAAAAGGACGCGGCGATGAGAAGAAAGTGGGACGAGGAGGAAGACGGGAGCCCGGATGAATGGCTCGACTACTGAGGATGGCACCCGTCTGAAAAAGTCACATGCTAGAATGACAACCCTGATGAAGCACGCGCAGCCTCTGGATCTGAGCCGGCGGCGCGTTCAGCAGTTATTGGCTGAAACGAAGGCCATCGAATCCGCCGGCGCACGAATGGAACAGATCTCCCGGACGTTCCTCAACTGTCCCTACACGGCAGATCTACTCATTGGCTCGGCGCAAACACCGGAAGCATTCGCCGTTTCACTCGATGGATTCGATTGCGTCACCTACATCGAGACGGTCCTGGCGCTTTCACAGGCTGCAAAAGCAGACGAATTTGTCGATCTCATGCGGAGGATTCGCTATGAAGGCGGGCGAATTCAATGGAACCGCAGGAATCACTACATGTCGGTGTGGATTCGAAATAACCTTAAGGCCGGCCTGGTGAGGAAGATCTCAGCGCCTGTTCCGCACATCTCAAAGAACCGCCTGCTCGATATGGTCCCGGGTTTGCCGGCGTTTCGCACGCGATTTGCGTGCATCCCCAAGCGCAATCTTCCGCGGTTGTCGAATCGGCTGAAAACAGGTGATCTCGTCTTTTTCGCATCCACCAGGCCGCATCTCGACATTTTTCATTGCGGGATTCTTGTCTGGAATTCCGGCCGTTTGCTCGTTCGCCATGCGTCTCGCAGCCAGGGCGCCGTTGTCGAGCAGGAGTTGTCCGAATTCCTGAAGAAGAACCGTATGGCCGGAGTGATTGTCGTCCGGCCCGTGGAGCTGCGCAGTTGAAGCTCACTGTTCTGCCGAATCACTCTTCCGCGGCCCTTCTCGATGTTATTGCGAACGCAACGGCGGAGGTCCTGTTTCTGGCCGATCCTCGCGTGGCGATCGAGCCGGGCGGCCGGATGTTCGATCGCATGTCCCAGGTCATGCGCGATTCCGGCGCAGGCCTCATTTACAGCGATTCGGTGGAGCATCCAAGGATCGACTATCAACTCGGAAGCATTCGGGACAATTTTGATTTTGGTCCGGTGATCGCCGTGCCGGCGGTTGCCGCGCGCGAAGCCGGACTGGAGCCGAATTCGAAATTTGCCGGACTCTATGATCTGCGGCTTCGCATTTCGGAGAAGCGGCCGATCGTGCGGATACCCGAGCCGCTTTACGCCGCATCGGTTGCCGATTCCCGGACCACCGGACAAAAGCAATTCGATTACGTCGATCCACGAAATCGCGAATACCAGATCGAAATGGAACAGGCGGCAACGGCCCACCTGAAGCGGATCGGCGCATTTCTTGAACCTCAATTCGCGGGTGTGACGGAATCGGCAGGCGCTTTCCCCGTGCTCGCCACGGTGGTCATACCGGTTCGGAACCGCGAACGCACGATATCCGACGCTGTAGTCAGCGCGCTGAAGCAGAAAACGGATTTCGATTTCAATGTCGTCGTCATCAACAATCATTCCACGGACAGGACCGCGGAGATTCTGGATCAAATTCAAGACGCCCGGCTTGTCCAGATCATTCCCGAAAGGCGGGATCTCGGAATTGGCGGTTGCTGGAACCACGCAATCTATTCCGCGCATTGTGGCCGTTACGCGGTCCAACTCGATTCGGACGATCTGTATGCGGGCGAGGACGTTCTCGCCCGCATTGTTGCCGAGTTGCGGCGCGGGCCCTACGCAATGGTTATCGGTTCGTACACGATGGTGAATTTCGCGCTTCAGGAGATTCCGCCGGGGCTGATTGACCATCGCGAATGGACTCGCGAGAACGGCAGAAACAATGCCCTCCGAATTAACGGCCTGGGCGCGCCGCGAGCCTTCGATACCGGGATACTGCGGCAGACCGGTTTTCCCAATGTCAGTTACGGCGAGGACTACGCGGTGGCGTTGAGGATCAGCCGCGAGTACGAGATCGGCCGCATCTACGACTCGCTGTACTTCTGCCGCCGTTGGGAAGGCAACACGGACAGCGCGCTGCCGCTCGAAACGGCCAACCGTTACGATGCCTATAAGGACTGGCTGCGCACGAACGAGATTCAGGCGCGGATGAAACCGTGACAGACGCAATCGATGCCTTGTTCGAGAGGCAAATTCAGAAATGGCCTCTGCTTGCGGCGGGCGTTCAGAATTTGTCGCGCCTCCGCACCCGCACGGTGAGAATCGACTGGTACGACGTTTTCCTTCGTCACATTCCGCATCGCATCGCCAGCACCACCGCGGCAGTCGATCGTGAATCTGTCGAAAAGCGGCAATGCTTCCTGTGTACGAAAAATCTTCCTCCCGAGGAAGAGGGCATTCCCTTCGACTACGGATTCAGTCTGTATTGCAACCCGTTTCCCATCCTCGACCGGCATCTCACGATTGTCCACAAGGACCATCGCCCGCAGTTGATAGAAGGAAGTGTCATCGCCATGCTGGAGCTTGCGCGCGCCTTGCCCGGTTACTTTGTCATCTACAACGGAGCCGCTTGCGGAGCGTCCGCTCCAGACCATCTGCATTTTCAGGCTTGCTCGCGGCAACTGTTCCCGATCGAAAAGGATGCCTCGAGTTTCGCGGGTTCGGCGATTTCCGGCTATGGCCGGCGCGTCATCGTGTTGCGGGACGGCGCGCGCGAGGCGCTGGAGGATGAACTTTTACTTTGTTTCAGGGCGCTCTCCACGGTGACTGGTGTAATGCCGGAGCCGCTGATCAACATTGCGGCTTTTTACGACAAAGAAGCCTGGACCGTTTATCTGTTTCCGCGCGGCAAGCATCGGCCCCAGGTGTTCTACACGGGTGAGTTCACGGTCAGTCCCGCGGCAATCGATTTGTGTGGAGTGTTTGTAGTGCCGGTGGAGAAGGACTTCGAGCGAATCTCGGCGGCGAATATTCGTTCAATCCTGGAGCAGGTAACCCTGCCCGAGCGGCAGTTCGACGAGGTGCGGAGCTTCATGGAGCGGCAATGAAGATCGCGGTTGGCCTGATACAGCGGGCAGAGGCATTCGATGTCGAGCTCGGCGGCGCGTTCTTCGACGCCGCCGGAAAAACGTATCCCGCGGGCCGATACCATTTCACAACCGAAATCGCGCTCACGCCATCCGGCGCGGCCTGTTCGTTTGCCATTGAGAACGTCACGATCGGCATCGGCTTTCATTGGGAACGCAATGAACGGCAGGTTTTCCGTGGCGGAATGCGGATCATTCAACGCGAAGGCCTGACCATCATCAACGATGTGGATCTGGAGGATTACGTCACGAGCGTGATCTCGTCCGAGATGAGCGCGTCTTGTCCGGCAGAGTTGCTCAAGGCGCACGCGGTCATTTCACGAAGCTGGTTGCTTGCCCCGCAGGCCGGCGAGCCCTCAGCAGAGGGCGGGGGACGGGAAATCATTCGCTGGTACGGCCGTGAAGCGCATCTTGATTTCGACGTCTGTGCCGATGATCACTGCCAGCGCTACCAGGGAATCACGAAGGCGTTTTCCGCCGCGGTTTCGGGCGCCGTTGAAGCAACTGCCGGCCAGTTCCTCCTTTATAAGGGTTTTATTTGCGATGCCCGATTTTCGAAATGCTGTGGAGGCATTACCGAAGACTACCGTGCCGCCTGGGACGATCGGGAGGTTCCGTACCTCATATCCTTTTATGATGGGCCTGGCCGTAGACCGCCTTCGGCCGGCGCTCAAGCCTGGATCCGTTCTTCGCCGCCTGCCTACTGCAATACGAATGACTCGATGCTGCTGGCGCAGATCCTGCCGGGATTCGACCAGGAGACCAGGGACTTTTATCGCTGGAAGGTTGCATACGCGCCTGGAGAACTCGCCGGCATTATCAAGTCGAAGACCGGTTTGGATCTTGGTCCGATTTCAAATATTGAGCCACTCGAGCGGGGGAATTCCGGCCGCATTGTCCGGCTGAAGATTTCGGGAGCAAAGGATTCCGTCGTTATAGGAAAGGAACTCGAGATCCGCCGCGCGCTCTCGCAAAGCCATCTGTATAGCTCGGCATTCGTCGTGGATCGAGAAGCCGATCGCTTTATTCTGCGAGGCGCAGGATGGGGCCATGGCGTGGGATTGTGCCAGATTGGAGCAGCCGTGATGGCGAGCCAGGGTAAGAAGTACGGCGAGATTCTGCTTCACTACTATCCGAATACTTCAATCGGCGTTCCGTAGCCGCCGGCTTTATGCCGGCGTTCAAGCTCCAGGAAAGAATTCTTTCGGAACTTGAACGCGGGCGTAAAGCCCGCGGCTAACGCGGATGCAATCGGATGTTCGACGCCAGGCCGACCGCACTCAATCCTCGAATCACATACCACCCGATGTCGATTTGCCACCAATGACGGCTGAATTTTGCGGACGCCGGGTATGCGTGGTGGTTGCCGTGCCAGTTCTCGCCCCATGCCGTCACCTGCAGCGGACCCAGCCACCAGATGTTCTGGCTGGAATCGACGCCCTCCGGCAGGCCTGGCTTCAAATGGAGCAGGCTGTTGACGAAACACTGAAGGTGCAGGCAGTACAGCATTCGCATCGGGCCGAGCCACAACAGGCCTGCCCAGCCGAAGATGAAGTAACCAAATACCAATGAGAACGCTACGATCGGGATCTGGATCTTCGCCCAGAACGTGTATTTGCTCTGCATCATGTCCGGGCACCACTTCTGCATGCTCGACGGTTCCCACTGATACAACCAGCGAAGGTGCGCCCACCAGAATCCGCCATGACGCGGGCTGGAGACATCATCGACCGTATCTGCGGCTGCGTGATGGTTGCGATGGTTCGCGATCCAGGTGCTCGGCGCGCCGGAGCCATTGAAGATGGCAAACAGAATGAGAATCTGTTCGACGACCGGATTCAGTTTCACGGCGCGATGCGCCAGCGCCCGGTGATATCCAACGGTGGTTCCCAGTCCGCCCAGACAGGCAAGGAACATGGCAGAAAGAAACACAGGCCAACCTGGCAGAGTGTAGAGCACGAGTCCTGTGAGGCTCAGAATGTGAATCGTAAAGATGTAGACCAACACCCAGAAATTTTCGCCTTCAGCTTTCCACCACGGGAGCGTCCACGGGTGTTTCTCGGCGAATGCCGATTTGCTCATCAGGTATCCTCCTTAGGTCTGCAAAAGCGCAAATATTAGCACGACACCCATGTGCTAAACTCCGTGTTTTATTATGAAGATCGATGAACGAAAGTGTGTCGCGTGCGGCAACTGCGTCCCTGTTTGCCCAATGGGAGCCATTTCCATTGATGCGGCGACGAACCGGGCGTCCGTGAATTCGGACGAATGCGTCGAGTGCTATGCCTGTTTTCGCGGCATGAGCATGGAGAAACTCAATCCCAGTTTCGTCCGCGGTGTTCGTTCCTTTCTGAAGCTCTTCCGCCTGCGGTTCGATCCAGAGCCGGACGTATGTCCGACTTCCGCTATTACCCCGGATGAACTCGCCTGGCCACGCGTCGTGCGCCGCGCTTTCAGCGATCCGCAGGTGACGCATGAAAGCACGGGGGTTCACGGCCGCGGCACTGAAGAAGTGAAGACCAACGATGTGACGAATCGAGTGGGTATCGGCGAGGTCGGGTACGTTGTGGAATTCGGGCGCCCAACGGTCGGCGTCCGGTTCCGGGATATCGAGAAGATGACGGTGGCCCTCGCAAAGATCGGTATCGCGTTCGAGCCGAACAATCCGGTCACACACATGATGACCGACAAGGCCGCCGGAAAGCTGCGCGACGACATCCTCAACGAGAAGATTCTTTCGGCCATTGTCGAGTTCAAGACATCCATTGGTAATGTGCCGGCCGTTCTCGCAAAGGTCGATCAGGTTTCGAAGACTCTCGACACCGTCGTGGCGGTAGGCGTCTCCACGCGGTGCGAGCAGGACGGCGCCAGCGCTTTGGATGCGGTCCTGGTAGACGAAGGTCTTTCCTTTGTCCGCGGCAAGACCAACCTTGGATTGGGGCACGCTTCTTGACCAACACACTGCACCGGTACGGATCCGCCGAAAGCTTCAGCGACGACTACATCGTTTTTGCGATACCCGCCCGCGGTCATAACGACAAGGACTGTGTCGAAAAGGAGCGCCGCTTTCTTCAGATAGCGCAAAAGCACAATCCGGTGAACCTGGGCGACGCGAGCCATGGTTGCATCTACAGGCCTTCCAAAGATCTGAAACCGACCGTGCATTGGCGCCGCGATGAGACCACGAATTTCGAGGCCGTTCAAAGCGGCGTGTCGTGTCCAACCACGGTTGCGGCAGTTTTTGATAACCAGGACAGCGTCGTCGCCTTCATCAAGGAACTCAAGACGGCGGATCTTGGTCTTTCCATCAATATCAGCGGCGCTCTGGATAAGGCCCAGGAATGTGCCCGCCGTGCGGGACTCGAGCGGCACAGCGTCGAATACTCGCTCGGGTTCTTCGGCCAGACGGACCGGATGGCCGACCGCAACACGCTCGAGCTTTCCACAATGTGCGGTCATGGAATGATTTCCTTCAACCTCGTGCGCAAGCTGGTGGAGTGGGTGAAACAGGGAAGACGCACGCCCGATCAGGCGTCCACAACGCTGGCGCGATTCTGCAGTTGCGGTGTGTTCAATCCGACACGAGCCTCCCGCCTTTTTGAGACTGCGAAGAAGGGTTAGTTTATCCCAGGCCGATTTCAGCGATGCCCTTGCGCCAATGCAGGCACTTGACGCCTCGAATGGTCCGGCTGACTTCGTCCCGGGAAAGGCAGAGCGGAACGGACTTACGCAGATCGGCGGCAAACGCCGCGACGGTTCGAACGTCGTCTTCATTCACGCGGCGCGTCGATTTGATCTCGACCAGGTAAGTCGGGACGCCGGGCCGTTCTACGATCAGATCGATCTCCGCGTCATCCTTCGTTCGCAGGTACGAGAGCGCATAGTCCGCCTTTCTGTAGTGATTCAGGCGGAAGATTTCCGTGACGACAAATTGCTCGAATCGCCGGCCGAACTCATAGGTGGATTCGGCAAGCTCCAGATGGAGGTGGCGCCGGAGGGCGGCCTGGACTCCAAGGTCAGAAAAATAGAACTTGGGCGCCTGCCTTTGGCGCGCCCGGAGCGACTGGTCATAAGCGGGCAGATGAAAGCCCAGCAGCGTGTCTTCTAAAATGCCGAAATAGCTCTTCACGGAAACGGCGTCGCTGCCGACGGCGCGTGCGATCTTGCTGTAATTGACGATCTGGCCGGACGCGTCGGCGGCAATGTCGAGGAAAGCGCGAAAGGGCGCGAGTTTCCGCACCAGTTGCCCGGCTTGAATCTCCTCTTTAACGTACGTATTGGCGTAAGTCCGAAGATAGCCTTGCCGTTCCGATTCATTCTCCATGGTGAAGACAGAGGGCATGCTCCCCCAACGGAGAACGAAACCGAGATCGAAACGGTCCTCCAGTTCGACGTGCGTGAGAGGGAACAAATGGTGCTCCAGAGCGCGGCCTGCCAGCAGATTCGCGGCGCCGCGCTTGAGCTTGCGCGCGCTGGATCCGGAAAGGGCGAACCGGAATCGGCGCCGGCCCATCTCCTTCTGTACCACGTCGAGGAGCGCGGGCGCTTTCTGAACTTCGTCAATGACGATCCATTCGATGCGCCGATCGGCGCGCACCGGTTCCAGCCGCTCGATCAGAGCCATGGGCCGGACGTCGAATTCGGCCTCGAGATCCAGGTCCAGCAAGTCGAACCAGATGGCTCGATCGGCGGGAATCTGCGCGGATAGAAGTGTGGACTTGCCCGTGCCACGCGCGCCGAAGAGGAAGAAACTTTGGGACGCCGGAATCCGGAGTATCCGATCAAACATGATTTAAGAATGTACGCGGAATCTAAATGATAATCAATGGTAGAAAAACCTTTCCGGTTTGCGTGCTTACTGTGGGCTAAACAGGGTCAGGTCCCGTCGGCTTTGCACATAAAGTCCGCAGAACCTGCAAAATTGTGCGCGGTCATAGGTCATCCTCTTGGAAAGCGTCATCAACCCCGGCAACGTGCCGGATTTCGGCAAAGTCATGGACATCGAAATGTTGGCCCTGCCGGGTGGCCGCGAACGTACGAAGGAGGATTTCCAGGCTATTTTCACTCGCGCGGGATTCGATCTGAATGCCATCTTACCGACAAATTCGTCGGTTTGCGTCATTGAAGCCCTGCGGCCGTAGAAAGCAATTCAACAAAGGAATTTGCTCAATCGCGGTTTTTTTGAGCGGAACGTTACGACGCGTACTGCTCGTCGACGGTAGCTGCAAAAACCAGCATTCCGATCACTCCAGTTACCCCGGCGGCGACGAACGGCATTGCCGGTGTTATTAGCCACAGCAGCCCGCCGATCAGGACCGATGGCGTAATCGAAACTGATGCGAAGTCCGCGCGTGCTCAAAACTCAGATCGTTGCGTTGACTCGAATCCGGAAAAGCTTTGGCTCCGCGATAGAATGAGCCGTGGTCGATTGGCATCGCTTTACTCCTTCGGACTTCGAGTATGACTTCGAGCGGGACGAACTCGCTGAACACGGCGTGACCTTCGATGAAGCCGTGGAGTGCTTCTTTTCTGACTTTCAGATTCGCCGGAATAAGAAGTATCGTGATCGTCATCAATTGCTCGGCCGGACACTGGGCGGAAGGAAGCTGAAGATCATCTTTCAACTCAAGCCACATAACGTGGTTCGAATCATCACTGGGTGGCCGATATGAAGCAGCGCAAAAAAAGACCGTCGTTGAAGCCGAAACTGACTCAGGGCCAAGTCGACCGATTTGTCACTGAGCATGCTGATGAGGACTCCGCCTGGGGAAAGGCCATGGTAGTTAAGCGGCCAAAATCCATGTCACTATCAATTCCAGCGGCGCTAGCCGCGCGAGCAGCTTTTCTGGCTAAGCTCCACCGTGAGAGTGGGGTCGACAAATGGGTTGAGCGGATCGTGCGGGAACGGGTCGAGATCGAAGAGTCTGCATTCACCGCGGCAAAGAAGACTCTTGCCTCATAGACGCGGCACAACACCGCGAGAGATAGCTACGACGCGTACTGCTCGTCGACCGTAGCCGCGAAAACCAGCATTCCGATCACTCCAATCACACCGGCGGCGACGAACGGCACTGCCGGGGTTATTCGCCACAGCAGCCCTCCGATCAAGGCCGATGGCGTAATCGAAATGCTTCGGGCGAAGTAATACAGGCCCACCATTCTTCCGCGGAACTCCGGGATGGCGAAGTCCACGATCATGGCCTTGCGGGCAGGTTCGCCGATCTCGCGCAGTCCCCCGATGATGAACGCCGCGACCAGCGATCGAAAACCCGTGGATAAGACCACCGCGATCGGAAACAGCGCAAAGAACAGGAATGTGACGATCACGAACGGTTTTCGGCCGATCCGGTCGGCAATCTTCGCCGCAGGCACGTACACGAGCATCGATGTGACGGCCTGCACCGCCACCAGCACGCCAAACTGAACCGCGCTGACGCCGATGATGTTGGTGGCGTAAAGGACGATCAGCACATCAACGAGCCCCTCGCAGATTCGAACCAGGATGTCGGATGCGAGCAGGCGCCGCAGTTGCGAAGGGAGCAGGGCCCACAGTCCGGCATTGGCGTGAGGCTGCGTCGGCGGAATTGAAGGCAGGCGAATCTGGAACGCGGCGATTGCGGTCAACGCGGCGAACACCAGCGTTGCCAGCAGGCTCGCCCGCACGCCGGAGATTACGCCCCACGTAGCGATCGCGAGTCCGCCGAGCCATGCGGCGGCGGCGACCGGAACTCGTTTCAATATGGCTTGCATGGTGAATCCGTATGCCCGTTGCTGTTTGGGCAGCGCATCGCCTATGACGGCGAACAAAGTCGGATTGGCCATGCTCGACCAGCCCATTACCAGGAAGAGGCCCGCGATCACATACGGCCACGACGGCGCCAGCATGTACACAACGTAGCCCGCCGCCGCGAGTCCGATGAATAGAAGCAGGGCGCGCCGCCTGCCGTATCGATCGGTGATCCATCCGCCGGGATACTGGTAAATGCCGTCAACAAAGTCGCGCAGGGTTCCGTAGAGACCTACGGCCGTCACGGGAGCGCCAAGCGCTTCGAGGTATTTCGGAACAAACCGCTTCCACAGTTCTTCGCCAAAGCTCATCAAAAAAGTTGCGGCAGATATGGCGATGACGTTGCGGTTCACACTCTTGGCGGGAACGGGGAGGGGTATTTATTTCTTGTTCGCGTATTTGTCCGGGTTCTTCCTGAACTCGTCCATGTCGGCACGGGAGCAGAAGTAATACGTTTCACCCTTGTGTGAAGCCGAGAGGTCCGGATTCTTCTCGACCATGATTCCGCAGACAGGATCTTTTACTTTCTCCGTCTTTTCGGTCTTTTTCGCCTGAGAGAACGCCGGCGCCAAAACCATTGGGACGGCGATCAGCAGCAGGACGGCCACGATCATGCGTTTCATTATTACTACTACCTCCTGGCTGAGTCTTACTGAAATACCTTTGAAAACCGCTCCGATTCAAGAAGAATCACACCGACCTGATACCTAGGAGGGGTTCATGCGAATCGGTATTCTCACCGGTGGCGGTGATTGTCCTGCTCTCAATGCCGTCATCCGCGCCGCCGTCAAGACCTCGGTCGCGTACGGCTGGGACGTCGTCGGAATCGAAGAAGGGTTCGACGGCCTGGTGCATTGTAAGACGAGACCGCTTGGAACTGCCAACGTTTCCGGCATCCTTCATCTGGGCGGCACCATTCTCGGCACGACCAACGCCGGCAATCCGTTCACATACCCGACAGTAGTCGAGGGCGGAGAAACCGTGGAACGCGACATATCCGACACGGTGATGGCCAATTTCCGCAAAATGGGACTCGATGCGCTCATTGCGATCGGCGGTGACGGCACGCTTGGAATCGCCCAGAAATTCTACGAAAAAGGCATGCCGCTTGTCGGCATCCCTAAAACAATCGACAACGACATTGGCGGTACGGTCATAACGTTCGGCTTTGACACCGCCGTCAATACCGCGCGCGACGCCATCGACAAGCTGCATACGACGGCCGAGAGCCACCGGCGCGTGCTTGTCGTCGAGGTCATGGGCCGGCATGCGGGCTGGATCGCCGTCCATTCCGGAATCGCCGGTGGAGCGGATTGCATTCTCATACCCGAAATTCCATTCGATATTGAAAAGGTCGCCGAGTGCGTGTTCATGCGTGAACAACAAGGCAAACATTTCAGCATCATCGTCGTTGCGGAAGGCGCCTTCCCGACGGGTGGAACCCTTTCCCACCGTGATCCCAAGCAGGCAGGCCGCGAACAACGGCTGGGCGGCGTCAGCGATCAGGTCGCTAAAGCCATCACCACGCTCACAGGCAAGGAAACCCGCGCCGTCGTTCTCGGCCACCTGCAGCGCGGAGGCCCCCCGACCACGTTCGATCGGGTCCTGGGCACTCGATTCGGTGCCGCCGCGGCGCGGTTGATCCGGAAGGGCCAATACGGGCGCATGGTTGCGCTCATTCCGCCTGACGTGGAGTCGGTTCCAATCAAGGATGCCATTGCGATCCGGAAGATCGTTCCACTCGAGAACGACCTTCTTTTAGCAGCCCGCGATACCGGAATATGCTTCGGCGACTAGCCCGGGCTATAAGTTGGACGGCTGGATCTTAATTTTGGATCTTCCGTAAGACCGGCCACTGCTTTAGTATTGGGACGTTTGCCGGAGGTGTAATGGGAATATACAAATGCAATGTCGGGTGTATCTGGGCATTGGTCCTGGCCGTCATCATGACGCTCATACCCCGGTATTGGGAGGCTCGATTCGTATCCGAAGCCGCCGCAGGCCAGCCATTCAACCTACCGCCGCTGATCGAAGTATCCGAAGGCAAGATCGAAGAAAACACAACGCTGGTTGCCACACTCGTCGATTACGAAGTTCCTGTAACGATTGCGAATGAGATAGCGCTTCTCGTCAAGCCGGTCTTCGACGTTCGAGCAATCCGTTCCGGCAATCTGTTCCGGCTTGAAAAAGAAGGCGGAGAGCTCCGGACTTTTGAATACAAAATCGATGACGAGCGAGTCCTGAAGGTTGAGAAGGACTCGGAGTCCTACGCGGCCCGGGTTGAAAAACTGGAACTCGAGGCGCGCGAATCCACGGTTGTTGCCGAAATTCGAAGTTCGTTGTGGGATGCGTTGGCTCAGTATCCGAAGCACGACTGGCTGACCAATCAGCTCGCGAACAGCATCTTCGCCTGGGACGTGGACTTCAGCTCCGATATTCAGCCCGGCGATAAGATCCGCATGGTGGTGGATGAGTACTACCACGAAGGCGAGTTCGTAAAATACGGCGGCATTCACGCCGCCGAGCTTGTGAACGACGGGAAAAGCTATCGGGCGTTTCTCTTCCGCGACTCCTACTACGATGAGAAAGGGAATGCCATCAAACGGCCG
>CAMBFR010000030.1 GCA_945865815.1 Candidatus Sulfopaludibacter sp. SbA3 | reverse complement strand
GATCCCGAAACGCCTGCCTGAATCGGGCAGTCGTATGGGACTTCACAGAGCTTCAGGATCGAGTGGCCGCGTTTTGCCTCTACGGTGTTCATCCAGGGCTTCCTCGGCAAGTTTGGAGAGTTGCGGACCCGATCGGCGGAAACTAGCCTCCCAACGCTGTTCAGCAGCAATTTCCGCCAGCACCCACTTGGCGAACAGGTCCTGTTCTTTCCTCGAAAGCTTCGTTGCTTCGGCAAATGCCTTCTCAAGAAGTTTTGTCATGGATCAGAGCTTATCAGGAGTACTGCCTCGTCTCCAATCCGGCTAACGGGTTGCGGTTGAGGGTCCGCGCTTTTCAGCGGCCCGCTCCAACCGCACTGTACTCATCGAAGAACGCCGAGCACGATGGATGCCACCAGATGCTTCCTTCTTGAGGTGACGGATTTCGATGACCAGCCGGAGAAATGCCGGCGGAAAGGCGGCTTTTATTTCCGCGAATGTCGCGATAATTTCGAAAACTCCTGAGTCAGCGCCGGCGATACAAGTGCACGGTTCCTGTCGTCGGCGTTTTTGCTCGGGCCACTTCGTCGAATTCGCGTTCGAGTGTTCGCCCCTGGGCGTGCCACAACTGGTCGCCTTCTTCGGTGATCACCCAGCGGATTCCAGGATCGATCTGATTCAGATTCTCCACCCACCGCTCCTTGTTCATCTCGTGAATGAACCGCCGCATCGGAATGGGGGCCGCCCAAACCACGGGATGCACAATGCGCGTGTTCGTGAGAATGAAACTCGCGCTGTCCGCTTTTGCATCCATGTCGGCCTTCAGGCGCTCTGCAACTTCAACGAATGGGGGCATCCAGAAGCCCTGGTTGTGAATGCCCTCGGTGTAGAACAGGTTCTTCGTCAGCTGTTCGTTCATGGCCTCCTGGCTCGCTTCCGGAACCGGATTGGGCAGGAACAATGGGGCCAGCAGGAAGAGCGAAAATGCGCGGCGGCGTTCGGCCTTTCGAAAAATGGTATACAGCGCGAACGCGGCAAACAGAGGAAGCGTGGCTGCCATCACGGTTCCATACCGGACGTTGAAAATCGAGTCCCGCTGGCTTTCGACCAGGCCGGGCATGAGTATCGGCACCGTGTTCGAATACAGATTGAAGACATAGAAGGCAAACGGCGCCCCAGCGGACGCGAGCAACACCAACGTCACCCTGGATTGCCGGGAACTGGCCAAAGCCAGGCTCAATATGAGACCTCCGATGGCAAGCCACACGACGCCCGGATTGAGGCAATATGCAACGTCGATGAAGTATGTCGTGAAGGAACCCCACCAGTTTCCCGCCGTCGCGTACGTCTGGCCGGTGCGAAAAAAATACTCCTGCGCGTAGTCGCTCGCCGATCCCCGGCCGAAAGTGAAGAACAGCGGGTCCTCGAAGTACACCATGTTGTAAAGCATCCACAACATCGGTCCAGCTGCCGCGGCTCCCGCGAACAGGATCGTCGAAGCAGCCGGCTTTACTTTGTCGCGTCTTGCAACGATTGCGATGGCAACCGCCGTTGCCGCGGCAATGGCCCATCCTTCGTATCGCGTGAGCGTGCCGGCAATCACCAGCAGGGCTGCCATTCCGAATGGCCGCCATTTATGCGTCCTGGCCCACTCGGCGACGTAATAGGCGAGTCCAGCGGCGCAGAAGATCATGAGCGGTTCCGTAAACGGCGTCGTGAAAAGGTAAATGAGGCGGGGATTGAGAGCGAAAAACAGAAAGGCCATCCAACCCACGATGCGCGATCCGGTCCATGCCAGGCCGATCGCAAATAGGAAGTACGACGTTCCGATGAAGCAGGCGATGCTCAGCAGACTTCCCGCAGCCCCGGTCGTCCACAGTGTGTCACTCCAGGTCAGCGGCGCGATAAGCAGGTGTTGCAGCGGCAGCCAGATCGATCCAAGCTGCTTCAAGCCGGGCGTGTAGTTATCGAAGAGGCCGCGGGCCTTATTGACATGCGCGATTGCGTCGATATGAACGTATGTCTGGTTCGTGTAGAGAAGAAACAGGAATGCGTTGACGATAATGACGGCCGAAATGGTTACGACGGAATTGCCGTCGCGGCGCGTGTAATCCACGGCGTTCATTCTACTGCCCACTTTTGCCTACCCGGCAGGAATTACGGGTCACCAAAGCAGTTAAGTAGTTGAGAACGCGCCGGAATATCTCCGGTACGACCATTGCATCCTTCTTTGCCCTAGGAGATGTCGTTATGGCGTTAGTGAGCGCAAACCATCAGTCGGACCTTACCGGCCGTCTGGAAGAACTTGAACGTAAGAACCAGTTGCTCGAAGCCGAAGTACAGCGGCTCCGGGTATATAAGGACTACGCGTACACCGATGCCCTGACGGAAATTCCGAACCGCCGTTTCTACTACGAGCGCATGCTTCAGGAAATAGCGCGGTCCCGCCGAGGAGCGCATCCCCTCACGCTCGCCATGATCGACCTGGATTTTTTCAAGGAGATCAACCAGAGCGTCGGACACCGGGGCGGCGACCAGGTGCTGCGGTTCTTCTCTCAATTCATTCGAGCCAATCTGCGCCAGGAAGACGTCCTCTGCCGGCTCGGCGGCGATGAGTTCGTAATCCTTCTTCCCGACACGACGCCCGATCGCACGGCCGTCATGTTCGAACGCATCAAGAGCAAACTCGAAAAAATGGAACTTTCGATTGATGGCAGTCCGCGCCTGACGGTGTCGTTCAGTTGCGGTGTGGCGGGATTCAAGCCGGACTATCTGCCTGAGGACTTTATCGAAGAGGCCGACCATTCTCTGTACACGGCAAAAGCGCGGGGACGCAATCGTGTTGTCGCGGCCAGCGAACCTCTGGTGAGCCAGACGGTGCACTAGTCCGCCTGGCAACTGATCCGCTCTCATTGCCCGCAAAAAACAAAAAAGCCACGGGCCCGGCCCGTGGCTTTTTTGTGTCTCGCCGTTCGGCGGCGGAATTCGGTTACTCTATCGCGAGGATCTGGCCCGCGTAAATCGTGGCGTTCCGCAGATTGTTTTTTGCCATCAATTCACGGATCGTGGTATCGAATTGCCGGGCGATTCTTCCAAGCGTGTCGCCCTTGCGCACTTTGTATTTGTCTGACACTGCTGCCGCCGCCTGCCGGGGCCTTGCTGCGACTATAGTCGGCGTGATCGTTCCGCCGGGCTTGTCGAGGACAAGTTCACCAAAGTGCTGCGTATAATTCTCATAGACCTGCACGGCGGCAACGAACTCGGAAAAGAAGTTCGCCGACGCATAGCCAAAGAGACGGCCGCGGTAATTATCGATGATCGAAGGAAGCTCCGGCCCGGCTGCTTCCTTTGCCCGCATCATGCCCGCCCGGCCGTGATTGTATGCCGTAATCGCAAGCGGCCAGGAGCCCAGGGCCTTGTAGTTATCGCGAAGCAACCTGGCTGCGGCGTTTGTGGCCTTCGCCGGATCCAGCCGTTCGTCCACCTTCCCGGAGACCCGCATATACAGCCGGCCCGTGCCGCGAGTGAACTGCCAGATGCCGGCCGCTCCCGCTGTCGAAAACGCCTGGTTTTCGAAAGATGATTCAACCAGTGGCAGGAGAGCGATTGCGGCAGGGACTCCCTCTTTCGCAAAGGTCTCCCTGAAGCTGTCCACATACCGGCCCGAGCGAACGATACCGTCGCGGAAGCGTTCCTTGATGCCGCGCTGCGTGTGAATGTTGCCGCGAAGCTGCTCGATCGTCGATGCGGAGACCGGAATGCCGCTGTCTACAATGGCCGAGCGAATCTGCCGGGCTGCCGGGCTCAGATTTTCAGGCGTCTTGAGGTTGGCCGCAATTTCCTGCAGACCGCGCTTCACCTGTGCCGTTCTCGACTCGACCGCGTCATCCTTGACGACGTCGTAGATCAAATGCACATTGGCGCGATCGTGGAGGATGACGTCGTCTTGTCCGTACTGGGTGAAGACCTTCTTCCAGAATTCAACCCGGGATTCCAGTCCATTCAACTGCCGGAGGTCCAGGTCACTCGCGAACGCGGCGCCGGCGAATGCCAGCAGCGCGATCATGATTCGGAACAGACTCAATCTCATATCCTTAATCCTGACGATAAGGGGCGCGAATTGCGGCCAGTTTAGCACAAGGCCGCAATCCGTAAGGCGTTTGGCGCATCTTTCTACAGTTTTCTGAGAACCGCCTGGGCCGCAACATGCAGGGGATCCCACAGGCTGCCATACGGCGGAGAGTAGGCCAGGTCGAGTTGGGCAAGGTCCTCGACGCGCATCCCGCATGTAATTGCCGCGGCGGCCACATCGATTCGCTTGGAAGCGTCGCCGTACCCGATGACCTGCGCGCCGACCAGCTTCCGGCTCTCTCGTTCCGCAATCAGCTTGACCCACAGCTTTCCCGCTCCAGGGTAGTAGCCGGCTCGATCGAGGGCCTCAATACGCGCCGACACGACCGGCATGCTTTCCGCCGCGGCTTCCCGGGAACTGAGCCCCGTGCGGGCAACGGCGAGGCCGAACACTTTCAGCACCGTGGTACCGATGGCGCCCGCAAACTTTGTCCTCCGCGCTGCCAGGTTCTCGCCGGCCACCCGTCCCTGCTTGGCGGCGACGGTCCCAACGTAATTCAATACGGGCCGGCGCCGGATGGCGCAGAACGTTTCGGCGCAATTGCCTGCCGCGTAAATACCGGGCAGGCTCGTTTCCATGGAGGAATCCACCGAGATCGCGCCGGTCACTCCGATTTGAATTCCTGCGTCGCGAGCCAGCGCGACGTTGGGCTCGACTCCCGTATCGAGCAGCACCACATCCGCGGGCTCGATTCCAAGGCCCGCGGCGGCCTTGACGCCATTCACCCGGCCCTCGTGCCCCACAAGCGCCAGAAGGCGCGCGCTGACGGAGACTTTGACCCCGAAGCGGTCAAGTTCGTACTCGATGATCTGCGCCATATCGTGATCGATACTCGGCAGGACCTGAGGTTCCTTCTCGAAAATTCGGATGTCTTTCCCTATCGATTGCAGACACTCCGCCAGTTCGAGCCCCACATAGCCGGCGCCGATGATGACGACCTTTCGCGCGTTACTCAGGGCTTCGTTGATGCGGATCGCATCCTGAAGGTTGGTCAGCGTGAAGACGTTCTTCAGATCCGTTCCCGGAACATCCGGAATCTTCGGCCTGACGCCGGTCGCAATCAGAAGCCGATCGTAGGAAAATTCCACCTTCTCGCCGGTATCCACGCGCGTGCCGGCGACACGTTTCCGCGACGGGGATACTTCTTCGATTCGCGTATGGCTGTGAACCTTGATCCCGCGTTCCTTCTCGAACGATTCCGGAGTATAGGAGACGAGAGCACTCTCGGTTACAACCTTTGCGAGATAGTAGGGAATGCCGCACGTGCTGTACGAGATGTGGGGACTCTTCTCGACCACTGTCACGTCCAGGCGCGGATCGACGCGCCTGGCGCGGGAAGCCGCGCCCAGTCCTGCCGCATTTCCACCAATAACGACGATCTTCTCAGCCACTAGCGATACTGCTCCCGCGCCGTGATCCACGAATTCGGATCCGTTTCGCCCCGGCGCTCGATCATGATGTGTCTTTCGTCGGACTCGGCCACGCTGGTCCGCTCGAGACCGGCGGCCCGGACAGCGGACGACAACTCATCGCGAGTATAGGCCGTCCGCAGCGCAACTTCGACCTGAGAGCGCATGCGCGCGCCGAATACCCGCGTCGTGTCTTCGATCTGTTTCTTCATCCGGAGCCGGCCGGGACGCCGGAAATCGCGGATCAGCAGCGCGCCCCTGGGCTTCATGACCCTCCGGATTTCGGAAAGCACCGGCAACGAATCGTCGAATCGGTGCAACGACGAGTCTGAGACAACCAGGTCGAAATAGCCGCTCTTGAAACGCATGCGCCGCGCGTCACCCACCTGGAAAAACGCCCGCTCTCCCAGGCCCCATGCAGCCGCAGTCTCTCGAGCGCGCTCGATCATCAGTCCGGAAGTGTCCATGCCGATCGCATAGTAGTTTTCGCTCTGCCAGAGGATTTTAAGCGCGATCAGACCAACGCGTGTACCGACATCGAGCACCATTCCGCTTTCGACACCCAGGCTGACGGCCCGCTGAACGAACTCGTCTTCGAGCCTGCCGGTATGCTCCAGCGCTCGTGATTCGATGAATGCGTTAATGTCGTCCGCTGTTTCTGTTGAAGGGTACGCGATTCGCCGTTGATGCGTAAGATGGGTAATGAGCGGCTGCACCGGATTGAACGGATTATGGCGCAGAGGGTGCTATATCCGACGAACCTGGCGCACCGGCTGAGGCCTGCAGAAACCGGTCCAGTTCTTCCATCAGTATGCTGTGTTCGATCATGTACTTTGCCTCCCGCCAGAACGCGACCACATTGTAATAGAGGGAAATAACCGCCAGCAGCGTGTGAACAAATGTTGGAATGACGCGCGTATCGACACCTCCCCCAAGAATCATTGTCGCCATCGTAAACAGTATCGCCCACGTCGCCGGCGGAAACACCTTCTGCTTGAACATCTTCGTGCGCTGAACGAAGTTTGTTCCGGCGCCCTGGCTTGCGACCAGATCCTTCACCTGCTTTCCCGTTCCGATGAAGTAAAACATGGTCATGCTCTGGGACAGGGTCACGAGAAACGTGGTGAAGAAGCCAAACAGGAAATGCTGGGAAAAGCCGGCGCGGCCTTCCATGGTGAACCCCATCACGATAGCGATGATGAAGCACACGATGGACACGAACGAAGTAGTCAATAATGCGAGAACCATAATAAAGAAACGATTTTACACGAAGCGGCGCACCCGGCGCGTGTACTCGTCATATTCGGCGCCGTACCGGCGGCGGAGTTCGCGTTCTTCTGCGCGGACCATCAGGGGGAGCACGAGGGAATCTCCGGCAAGCAGGATCCAGTTTGCGGCAAAGCCCGTCATCGCAGCCGAGGCAAAGATCGCGAGCCAGTGCGCAACGTAAAGCGGGTTGCGTGTTCTTGAATAGATACCGGACTGAAGCAGCGGCTGCCGATTCTTCTGCGGTTCCAGTTCCGGAATGCCTGCCAGCGTTCGCAGGGAGATCGATTTTCCCGCCTTCGAGCCGATCCAAAACGACAGTCCCAACGCGATTATCCCCAGGACCATGACCCACCATGGATTCGGCCACCGGATGGAGAAGATTTCCTGCCTCCAGTAGAGCAGCGGACCGCTGATGGCCGGCCAAGCCAAGCCGGCCCAGTACGCCCTCTTGCCGACCTTCCGCCAGCGTTCGATGTTGAGATGAATGATGAACCAGAAGACGAGGACCGGTGGATAAAGGATCGCAATTACTTGTGCGAAGATCGCTGTAACCAACCAAAGTATTGTGGTCATGCCGGGATTATGCTATTACAGGCATGTGCGTCGCCTGCTGTTAATTGTTTCAATGGTTCTGCTCGTTTCTGCCTGCGGTCGAAAGACGGTTCAGATTTCGATTCCCGGTTCGGCGCCCGTTTCCGTTCAATCGAGCGAACTTGATGGGATCGCCTCATATTATGCCGAGCCATACCACGGCCGGCGCACCGCCAACGGTGAAGTCTTCGACACCTACAAGGGTATGACAGCCGCGCATCGGACGCTGCCCTTCAATTCCGTTGTCGTGGTTACGAACAAGAACAATGGCCGGGAAGTTGAAGTTCGCATCAACGACCGCGGGCCGTTCATCGACGGCCGGGTGATCGACCTTTCCTTAATTGCAGCGCGCGAAATCGATATGGTTCGTTCGGGCATTGCGCCGGTCAAGCTGAAGGTTGTGAGGGCCGGCACTCCGGGCCGGGGCGCCGCGCTCAATTCCTTGTACGCGGTGCAGGTGGCGGCGTTCGAAAACCAGCGGGCCGCCGAGGATCTGAAACGGCAACTGGAGCGGAAGTATCCGGCTGTTTCCATCCAGACTGCGTCCGGTTCGAAGACCGTTTTTCGTGTGAGAGTGGGCCGTGAGCCCAATTTGCTGACTGCCGAAAAGCTGGCCCAGAAGCTGCGCGATGAGGACTACGACTCGTTCGTGGTCCGCGTGAACTGAAGCACTGCCGATTTCGTTCCCTGCATTACTCCGCGCTCTTCAAACTTTCTCTGGATATCGATGACGAGGTCGTTCTTTGTCCGCTTCCAGGTCGGCGCAACGAGCAATCCAGGCGGCGACTTGCCGAACATTCGCTCGATAACGATTCGCGGATCCAGCCTCTCAATGAATTCACAGAGCAGATCGAGATACTCCTCGTAGCCGAGCACGCGGAAAGGGGATCGCGCATACTCCGCGGCCAGTGCCGTACCCCGCACGATGTGCAGGTGATGGATCTTGAGCATGTCGATGCCGACGCGCGACATTTCGTCGGCCATTGCCAGCCATTGCTCGCGGGTTTCCCATGGAAAACCAAGAATCAGGTGGGCGCCCAGGTGGATCGAGCGGCCGCGCGCAAGCTGCATCGCGTGGAGGAAAGCGCCGTAGTCGTGGCCTCGATTGACGCGCCGGAGCGTGTCGTCGTAGATGGACTCCACTCCGAATTCAAGCGAGACAAAGGTCCGCCGCGCGATCTCATCGATCATCCGGATTTTGTCTTCGTCGACGCAGTCGGGCCGCGTGCCGATGGCGAGCCCGACAACTTCGGGATGATCGATCGCATCGTTGTAAAGCTGGCGCAGATATTCCGTTTCCGCGTAAGTGTTCGTGAACGGCTGGAAATAAACGATGAATTTCCTGGCGTCGAAACGTTTGCGAATGTATTCGATGCCTTCGCGGACCTGGTCGCGAATCGGATCCGTTTTTATGGCGGAGGGTGGCCGGAACGAATTGTTGTTACAGTAGGCGCATCCGCCGGTCGCGGCGGTTCCGTCACGATTGGGGCAGGTGAATCCGGCATCGACGATGACCTTGTAAACGCGCTCCCCGAATCTTTCCCTGAGCCACCCGTTATAACTGCGGAAACGCGCATCGCTCGCGGAGCCGGCAGGGCCGGCAGGGCCTGCAGTGCCGGCAGGGCTTACCACTTGCGCCATGGTGGCGGCGGGTCCTGGTCGTCACGCCGCTCCTCATCTCGCCGCTTCTCGTTGTAGTACACGTCGAATTTCCGGCGCAGCCGGTTCCGGCGCCAGCGGTCATACTGGTACCGGGCGTCCGAGAAGATCGTTCCGCCCTTCAGGTATACGAGTCCGCAAAGCATGCCGCCCAGGTGCGCGATATGCGCAATACCGCCGCCCGAGGCGGAAAGCGAGGAGAAGAACGCCATTCCGCCGAGGATCAACACAAACCACTTGGCCGGAATCGGGAAAATGATCCAGTAGATGATGCGATTGGGGAAAAGAATTCCAAACGCCGCCAGCACGCCGTAAATCGCACCGGACGCGCCGATCGTGGCGATCGGCGAACGCGGGGAGATGAGGACGCTCAGGATGCCGGCGCCGATTCCGCAGATGAAATAGAACTTCGTGAACTGGCGGGTGCCCCAGGCGCGCTCGAGCTCGGATCCAAACATCCACAGTCCCAGCATGTTGAACAGGATATGGAAGAGCTGGCCGCTGTCGTGCAGGAACATGTAAGTCACGAGCTGCCAGAGGTAGAAATTCTGCGTTACCTGCGCGGGTGTCAGCCCGAAGTTTGCAACCATGCCCGAACCACCGGCAACACGGTCGAAGATCTGCAGCAGGAACGCGATCACGTTGGCGACGATCAGGATCTTGACAGCCGGCGTCCATCCGCCCACGCCGAAAGGCCCGTAGCTGTAACGTTGAGAATACCGTGACACTCGATTACCCGCCTTTGTTGGGACGGATGAAGTAGCCGGCGTAGAACAAACCCGCGCCGACGGATGCGGTTCTGAGCAATGGTCCCATCTCGCCGAAGTAAAGCAGAAGCGCTTCACCCGTGAGAATCAGACCCAGCAGTTGAAGACCCATCGCCGTGTACTGACGTATCATTTGGTCTGAAATTCTACACCCACGGAGCGCGCATGGAGTTCAAAACCATTCGAGTACAGATTCCCGACGGGGCCAATGTCATTCTTGGCCAGACTCACTTCATCAAGACGGCTGAAGATCTTTACGAGATCCTTGTTGGGTCGTCGCCCCAGATCAAGTTTGGCGTGGCATTTACGGAGGCGTCCGGTCCTTGCCTGGTTCGCTACGAAGGCAATGACAGCGAGCTTGCCGGCCAGGCCGTCTCCATTGTGCAGAGCATCGGCGCCGGCCACGTTTTCGCCATTCTGCTTCGGGATGCGTTTCCCATCAATGTTCTGAACTCCGTTAAAATGTGTCCTGAAGTTTGCAGGATCTATTGCGCCACCGCGAATCCGCTCGAAGTCGTGGTCGCCGAGAGCGAACAGGGCCGCGGAATCATGGGTGTAATCGACGGCTCATCTCCGAAAGGCGTCGAACAGGATGCGGACAAGGCAGCGCGGAAGACACTGTTGCGGAATTTCGGATACAAGGTGAAAGGATGAGGGCGGCGTGTGGCTCAAAACCCTCACCCGCCGCTTCGCGGCACCCTCTCCCAATGGGAGTGGGACAAACTTCTGGACTAGTCCTTCTCCCCTGGGGAGAAGGTGGCCCGAAGGGCCGGATGAGGGTTAATCGCCCTCTTTATAAATGACACTCTCGATCATTTGGAAAGTTGCGATCAGTTTCTTCATCGGCGCCATTCCGTTCGCGAAGATCGCGATGATCGGGACAGGCATCGATATCACGAAGGTGGGGTCGAAGAATCCCGGCTTCAACAATGTGCTGCGCGTGTCCTCGAAATGGCGGGCCGTGCTCACCCTGACCGGCGATATCTTCAAGGGCTTCGTCGCCCTGATGCTGCTCTCGCGCGGTGAGCCGGCTTCGGTGCAGTGGGTTCTCGGTATCGCAGCGGTTATGGGGCACTGCTGGAGCCCGTTCACGGGATTCAACGGCGGCAAGGGTGTGGCCACAACAGTGGGTGTCCTGCTGTTCCTGCAGCCATGGCTTACGATCCCATGCCTGCCGCTGTACGCGATACTTCGAGCCGTTGGCAAACGCATGCGATGGCGTCAGGAAGGGGCAATCGCGTCACTCACCACGATGTTTGTGATCGCCACTCTGGTGCTGGTCCTGCAGGGAACGGCGGCGGGTCTTTTCGCTTACGTCATGCTCGCGATCATTGTTATCAGGCACGCGCCCAACCTGCGCGAAATCATCTCCTGAGAATTCGATCAGGCCTCGGAAGTAATTTCTGTTTGATCCGGGCGCGGGGCAAAACCCCCGCGCCCACAGGCAGACTGAGAAGTTCGGACAGTGTCGTGCTTCTTTATCCCTCGAAGGATTCGATGTCGCCGGGCCGGCGGAGCATTTTGTCCACTTCTCCGATGTGCTGCATCTCCATGTAGATGTGTTCGCGCGCGTACTCCTCGAGCATGACGTTGTTTCCCTCGACGAGTTTCAGCAGCTTCTCGTAGTACTTCAGCGTTGCTTTCTCGTGTCCCAGCGATTCGCGGAGAATGTCGCCGATGTCGTGCTTGTGGGTCTCGAGGAGCGGTCCGATTCCCAATGACGGGTGCGCGCCCAGTTGCGTGACCATCTCCCCGGCAGCCTGAGCGTGGGCCATCGACTCCGTCGCCTGTTCCCCAAGCCACTTCACGATCGGAATGCGATTGTAGCCGTACACCATGAACGAGTAATGGGTGTAGTGGATCGTCCCGGCGAGCTCCATTTCGAGGATGTGATTGAGTGTTTCAACAACCTGCTTTGTCTGCTTGTTTTTCATGTGAACCTCCCGTGCGGAAATCATCTCATAAGAATTCGGAGCGCCCGCGGAACGATTTCAATCTCGACCGGAAGCCGGCCCACCGGTTCTCCGTCGATCTCGATGAACGACGGCTGGCTCGACTCCGCCTTGACCCGCTTTGCGCGAAAGGCCCGCACTTTCGGGTGTTGGTAGATCGCGCCGTTGTAGAGGCTTGGAAGACTCCGCAACATCTGAAACGCGGAAAGGTATTCGATGACGGTCACATCCAGCAGGCCGTCTTCGAGGGATGCGCCGGGACAGACCCACATGCCTGCCCCGTGATACTGGCCATTCCCGACCGCTACATTCGTGATTCTCGCCTCGATGGTCTTTTCATCGTCGAGAGTCACTCGCGCCGCAACGCCGGAAAACGTCAGTGCAGTCCGAAGCGTCGCGGCCAGGAAGGCGATGCCCCCACCCAGCAGTTTGGAGGAGCGATTCACGCGCGCCGCCACTTCTCCTCCCATACCAAAACTCGTCACGTTGATCGAATAACGCGTGGTAAGCCTGCCGTTGTGCCCGGTGTAAAGGACGCGGAGAACATCGACCATGCGAGGTTCTTCTGTAAGGATCAGCCGCGCCGCTTTTTCCTCTTCCCAGGGAAGATTCAGCACGCGCTGAAAGTCCGAGCCGGTTCCGTGTGGAACGATCGCCAGCTTCGCATCCGGGGTGATCGCCCGGCCATCGTCGAAGAAACCGTTCACGACTTCGTTGATGGTTCCGTCTCCACCTACGGCAACGATCGTTTTCGCGCCCGCCCTGATCGCATCTGCGGTCAACTCGGTGGCGTGTCCGGGCCCCATGGTTTCAATGGTCCGAACCGATTCCGGTAAATGCGCGCGGACCTTCGCCCATGTCCTGGCGGCATTGCCATTGGCAGATTTTGGGTTGAGGATCGCGACAATGCTCATGATTCAAATTTCGAAATTGGACGAATCCTGCACCTCAAATCCGAAATCCGAAATCTCGAATTGGACCGGGAACGTTCAATTTCAAGATTAATGTCTCCGCAGATACGCAATCGTATCGCGGAGGGTTTCTTCCGCCGGGCGCGTATTCAACCCGAGTTCCGATTTCGCGCGGGAGTTATCGAAATACCAGAATCGATAGGCCATCTCGACAGTCGGATCATCGAGCGGAAACTTGGCCCCGACGAAAGTATAGAGCCCGCGCAGAACGCCGGCGCCGGCGCGCGACCAGCTCTCCGGCATCTCCAGGCGAGGCATCTTTACGCCGCTCAGCTTTTCGAGAAGGCCGAAAAATTCCTTCAGCACCATATTGTGCGCCCCGATGAGATATCGCCGGCCCGGGACGCCCACTTCCATCGCCCGCACCAGGGCTTCGGCCGTATCGCGCACGTCCACAAAGTTCAGGCCGCCGGCCGGGACGTTGGGAATCTTTCCGCTCAGGAACAACTGGATATCGCCGGTCGACGAAAGCCGTTCATCGCCTGGACCGAGCAGGAGGCTCGGACTGACGATGATAACGGGCAGTCCATTGTGTGCATGAAAGGACAGCGCGAGCTTTTCCTGGTAAATCTTGCTGAGGTAGTACGGCCAATGCGCGGCGAGTTCGTTCACGAATGGCGAGTCTTCGTTGTGCATGGCCGGCACCCGGCTGGCGGCGATGGTTCCAGAAGATGAAGAAACCACAACCCGCGGGGAGCCCATCCGAACTGCGGCCTCGCACACGTTCCGCGTGCCTTCGATGTGGACGTCAAACAGCTCGGAAGACCGGCGCTGGTCGCGAGTGACAAAGCCGGCGAGATGGAAAACTCCTTCAACGCCCTGCACGGCTTTCTCGACGGCAGCCCGATCAAGAATGTCGCCGTGAATCTCTTCCACGCGTGGCCTTCCTGGCCAGGGGTTCCTGCCGCGGGTAAGGATTCGGATCTCGGCGTCCGGATTCAGCCCGAGCAGTGTCTCAACCAGATGTGTGCCGAGGAAACCGGTGGCGCCTGTAACGAGGAATCGCTTCATGCACTGACTTGCTTGCGTTGAGTGGTGAACACGGGCCGGATCCATCTTTCGATGCCCTTGGTATGAATATTCACCCAGTAATCGGCCCAATCGATGGCTTCGGCATCCCATCCGAGCCGTTTGCGATCTTCGCTGGTCAGCATGCTTACGGCCTCGCGAATATTCTTCGTTTCGAACACGAAGCTGTTGTGGATCATGAACGGCAGGAATTTGTCGAGAGTCTGCTCCTGTTGCCGGATCTGCCGGCGCGTCGTGCGCAGGCTTTTCAAATACGAATCCACTTTGCCCGGTCCCAGGAGCGTCTTCGCGAAGTTCAGCGTGGCGTGGATCACATCAAGGCCGCTGTGCAGACGGGCGCGCCGGGCCTCCTGTGTTTCAACCGTGATGACCTGGGTTTCGACGTAGGTTTTCCAGAGATTGGCCAGCTTGCTGCCGGTTTTCCTGTGTTTGTGCTTGTGACGCGAATTCATGCCGAGAAAGGCCACCAGCCGGGGCAACATCACCGGATTCTCGTCGGCGGTCGCGAGGTGGTATACGGGCTTGTTCTTCCCGCACAGCACGGCCGCGGTCACGATGAGAATACCCATTGCAACGAGGTCGACGGGAATGATTTCCAGCGGCCCGTCTTTTCGAACCGGCCACCCTTTGACTCCCTCCCCCCCCATCAGGACAAGTGGAGCAGATGTCGTGAGTCCTTCGTTCCATCCCGGGAAAGGGAATCGCATTGAAGATTCCACAATGGCCGGCCGCACGATCGCATACTGGATCCCCGGAGTCCTGGCGATGAGCTGCTCGCCCATGCTCTTCGTGTACGTGTAAGTATTGATCCAGCCCCACGAGTCGGCGCGCGCCATGCCGCCCTCCCGGAGATGTTCTCGCATGACGCGGACACCCGCGTCCTTCGTGGCGGCTTTTGTTTCTTCGACGAATTGCTCGCACCACTTCAGTTCTTCATCGACATTGAAGGGCCGGCTGTCGCCTTCGGCCTGCTTTGGAAAGTAATCGACGATGGGAATGTCTTCCGCAATCCGGCCGTCCTTTTTCCCGGCGACATAACAGGTGGAGATATGCACCAGCTTCGCTCCGAGCAATCCCACCAGGTCGATCAGATGCTGGACGCCATAGACGTTTGGGACCAGCGAGTCGGTCAGCGGGGGATCGAATTCAACGAGTCCGGCGAGGTTGACGACGACATCCACTTTACCCTTGAGCCTGGCAACTACTTCGGGCTCCACGCCACAGAGGTTTTCGTTGACGTCGCCCTCAACGATCGTCACTTTGCGGCGAAGTTCTTCCAGGCCGATCTTCTGAACGACGGCCTGCAAAGGGGGGGACTGAAGGATCTCGTTATAAAAACGATGCTCGCCGGAAACCGAGCGCTTGCGGCGCACCTGCACAACCAGGTGTTTCAGTTCAGGGAAGCGGTCGAGCACCATTGCCAGCAGGACCTTTCCGACAAAGCCTGTCGCGCCAAGAATGAAAACCGTCTTGTTGCTGAAGGCATCAATTGCCGAAATCTCGCCGGTTCCTCGAAGGGGTTCTTGCCCGGTGGCTTCGTACTCGCCGCTAAGAGGATTAAAGCGCCACGGACTTCGATACATCATCATTAGCGTGCCGTCCCAACCGGATCCTGCGCGGTGTTCCCGATAGTCTCGGGCTGGCCCAGGACGTCGGTCATCAGGATTGGCGGAAAATGCAGCAGGCTGACGCTTGGTTTTCGTCCAACGTAGGATTGCGCCATTTCCAGCGCCTCATCCATATTCTTCGCAGTCTCCCAGCCCAGCATTGCCGGCACTCGTTTGTTACTTGCTCCGACAACGATTACCTTGCCGATATGTTTCTGTCCGTTCTCCGCCCAATACCACATATAGAAAGGATGAACGCCGTGGTAGGCGTTTCCTTCGCGATACATCTTGATGTATGTCGGGTTCGTGGCGAATTCCTGTTCGTATTTCTGCTGCATCACCACGGAGTCTCTCGTTTCGGGCAGAATGCGGTTGAAAAATTCGATATACGACGGGTGAAATAGCGGATCCCATTCATCGTAGCAGGGGTGGGTGACGATCATCACGCCGTTCTTTTTCACGATCGGCATGTTCCTGTAGAAATTGAAGAAGTACCCAAGAGCCATCACGCGCACCAGCAACGGGTTCATGATCGAGTTCACATTGTATGGCGAGACGAAAGTGATACCGGTGATCACAACGTCGGACTGGCCCTGGACCGGAATGCAGTACTGGTCGTAACAGTACTGGAGGATTTTTTCGTGAGTGGCTTCGGTCTCGCCGGCGTGAGCGCCGATCAGCTCATAAGGCGCGGGCATGCTGAAATAGATCTTTCGCTTCGTTTTTGCCGACATCTTTGACAGTGCGAACTTCGCAATCCCCAGCTTCGTCCGGTCGAAGCTCGAGTACGTGTCCTCGTTGCGCCCGAGAAATGCCGAGACGTCGTCGAACATCCGGTTGTTGAAGGCCGTTTCGATATGAAACACCTTCAGGTGCTTGTCGATCATCTTGCCGATGCGATTGCAGGATTTTGTCAGTTCCGAGCGTCGTGGATCCATGTACGAGTCGGAGCCGAGGATTGCCTGCGGCGTGTGGTGCGCCTGCAGCGTCGGATAATCGCAGAGGCCGACGCCGACGGATTTATGCCCGCCGTCCATCGGAACAAGGTTGATGTTGACGTAGATCAGCAGGTCCGATTCTGCCGCCCTTCGATTGAGCCGGACGCGTTCTCCGTGCGCCGTCTTTCCAATCTCGACCATCCCGTTCGGATCTTCCCCGTCGTGGTTGTAGTAACGGCCGGGATAGAACTCGCTGAAGATCTTCGCGCCGACGCATCGTTTCATTTCCGGAGCAGTCAGCCTGCGGTGGAACGATGTTGCGATCACGATATGGATATCGGTGACGCCTTTTGCGGCAGCCATGCCGATCACGATTTCCAGGATGGTCTGTCGAATGTCGGGCAGAGCCATCATGGGCAGCGGAAGCGAAATGTCGTCGATTGCGATGGTCAGTTTCATGCCGGGCTGGAGCAACGACTCGAGCGGGTCCATGTTTTCCGGATTGTCGAGGGCGCGCCGAATCGCAGCCCTGCGGTCCAGCAGGCCCGGAATGGGCGGCTTGGCGTAGATGACGCGCGTTCCTGCCGGCAGTTTGCACTCGATCAGGTCTTCGCCGCAGAAGAGCGCCCTTGGGGCCGAGTTTCCGTCGAGATGCACGACGCACTTTTCGGCGAGTTTATCCGGATCGTAACCGTTACCGTAAGACATTACAGGGCTGCCGCCTGAAGGAATGGAGGCAGCTTCGAATCGCTTTCCTTCAGTTCTATGATGGGCCAGTTTTTTTGCATGGCATGCTTTCGCAGCCGGCGCGTCGGATTCGTTGCCACCGGATTGCCGGTTATCTCGAGCATCGGTATATCGGACGTGCTGTCGGAAAATGCGCATGATTCCTTGAGATCGATGCCTTCCTTGGCGGCAAATTCCTGGATGATGCGCGCCTTCTCGGTCTCCGCCAGCAGCGGCGGCAACACCCGTCCCGTAGACACGTGATTCTTGAACTCGAGCCGGTTACAGATGACTTCGTCGATTCCGAAATGAAGCGCAATCGGACGAACCGTGAAATCAAGCGCTCCCGTAACCAGGACATTGCGATAGCCCTGCTTGCGGGTGGAGTCGATCAGCGCCTGGGCCTTCGGATAGATTGACGGGTTCAGGGTCACCTCGAAAAGATCGTCGGCCAGGCCAACCAGCCGGTCGCGATGCATTCCGCGGTAAGCGCGAAAGAAGAAAACATTGAAGAGTGTCCGCGAATAGAAGTCCAGTCCGAACAGCAGGGGCACGCTGAGCGCAACTTTCGTGATCTGATACAGGCTCTTGACGATCGACCGATCGTTGCGAGCGTAGTACGCATACGTTGTCACCAGGTTGCAGGATAAGAGAGTTCCGTCGAGATCGTAGAAAGCCGCTTTGTTTTTCATTGAATAGATCACGCTGTCAAAAGCCGCAGCATTATACCGCAATCACGAGGCGCTACCCGTGGGCGCGGCTCTTCAGCCCCGTGCAAAGGTCGAGAAAATTCCTGTTTGATCTTTGCACGGGCCTAAAGCCCCGCGCCCACGGAGGATCCAATAATCCGCTCCGCCGTCAACGACGCCAGGGCCATGATCGAGATCATCGGGTTGATTCCGACAGGTGAGGGGAATACGCTCGCATCGCACACGTAAAGCCCGGCCACGCCGTGGACCGCACATTGCGAATCCACAACGCTGCGGCGCGGATTCGCTCCCATCGGACAGCCGCCTTGAGGATGTGCCGAAAACACCGTGAGGTCGTTCGGACGAAACATGGCCTGGTCAATCTGCGCGATCTCGCTCTTGTCGCGCATGACGACCGGCTTCACGTGGGTTGTCGCCACCTTTGCCGCCCCGCCTTCGAGGCAGATCGCCGCCAGCAGCTTCAAAGCCTTTCGCGCGCGTTCGCGGTCCTCCTGATTCATCGTGTATCGAACCACCGGCTCGCCGCCAGCCAGGCGAACCTGGCCGCGGGTCCTGTCGCGGAGCTGGACATAGGTCAGGCCGAGCCTGGGAAGCTGTTTCATGAACTCGCGATGCTGGCGCCCGAAACCGCCCATTCCGGAGGCGAAAACGCCAGGCGAGACGAAGAGGCCCTCAAATAGAAAGTCGTCCGCGCTGAAAAACTCGTCGCAATAGTAGCTGTGCGGAAGTCCCTTCATGCTATGGAGAGGCGTATCCGAAAACACAAGCAGCGGGAAAAGCGGATGCAGCGACACCCCCGACCCGATCGCCGGAATCGCATTGCCAAGGCCCGTTCTCAGCAGGATTGCCGGAGAGTTCACCGCGCCCGCGGCAATGATCACAACTCCGGCGCGAACCCGGAACGAACCTGCCGTAACGCCCGCGGCCCGGCCGTTTTCGACCTGGACACTCTGCACGCGGCAATTTCGAAAGATCCTTGCTCCGCGCTTTGCCGCGGCGGGCAGGTAATTCACCAGCGTGCTGCCTTTCTTGTCTTCCGGACACCCGAGATTACACGGGCCGCAGGAACCGCACGGCTGCATGTTCAGCGTCATCACGTCGCCGCTCATTCCCAGGCGCTCGCAGCCACGCTTGAGTACCTGGTTGTTTGGGTTGATTTCGGCGGGACCGAGTCTTCTCGCCCCGATCATCTTCTCGGCTCTTTCGAAGTGAGGCTGAAGCGTGTCGAGGCTTAGTCCCGATACACCGAATTCGCGGCGCCACTCGTCGAGAATCCGTTCGGGAGTGCGAAAGCAGATACCGTGGTTGATGACAGTCGTGCCGCCCAGGCACTTCCCCTGGAGAATCGGGATCGCGGCGTCGTGAGTCGCACGTGATCCGGCATCGGCGTAAATGCGCGGGATCAGCTCGCCTTCCCGCTGGGTGAAGTCGGCCTTGCCTAACTCCTCACCCTCTTCGAGCAGGATGACGTCGAGGCCGGCGTCCGCCAGTTCGTACGCCAGGACGCTTCCTGCCGCGCCGGATCCGACGATGCAGACCTGCGCTCTTTCTTCCGAGGCTGTCGGCAGGGTAGAGATCATTCTTCCATGTGTCCGATCGCCTTCCACGAGGCGGAATTCTGGTAGTACGTGCTCAGGGCGAGAGTCTTCAGGACGCGAAATCCGGTACGCAGCAAGCCAAGACGGCTTGTGCCCCAGGCTTCGATGTATCGGTCCTGGTCCCGCGGGCCGAGACGCGAAAACCGGCGCGGTTTCAGTATGATGACGGGCGGCAGGTATTCAAAAAGCCAGATGAGTTGTGTCACGGCTCTCCGCGTATGCGCGGGCATGAGGTGCATATATGAGAGGATGCCGTCGGCAACGTTCAGATCGCGCGGCGTGACCCCGCGATCGTCGGCGGAAATGATGCGGTCGGCTATGGATTGAAGAATTTCTTTCATTCGCCCGCGAAATTCTATAATACCGGCCAATTACAAAGGAGAGTAGCTGTGAAGAAAGCGTGGTTGGCGTTCGCGTTCTGTGCGGCAATGCTCGATCCGGCATACGGCCAGGGGCCGGCCGGGCCTGGAGGCGTTCCCACATATAACAGCGACGTGGCGCCGCTTCTTGCCGGAAACTGCATGCAGTGCCATCGCCCAGGGCAGGTCGCTGCTTCGCTGATGCGGTATGAGGATGCGAGGCAGCTTGCGAAATCCATCAAGGACCGTGTTGTCGACAAATCCATGCCGCCCTGGCATGCCGACTCCAAATACGGCGTCTTCGCCAACGAACGCGTGCTCAACGAGGAACAGATCAAGACGATCGTCTCATGGGCCGACGCCGGCACGCCGCGCGGCGATCCGAGGCAAACACCGCTTTTACCGGAATTTTCGAGCGGCTGGCCGCTGGGTCAGCCGGATGTTGTCGTTCCGATCCTGGAGGAGTTCACGATTCCGGCCGGCAGTCCGGGTGGCCCGGACCTGCATGCCACGTTCGAGGTCTTTACGACGCTGCCAGACGACGTATGGGTCGTCGCCGCGGAGATTAACAGCAACCCCCGGGTCGCGCGGGGAGCGACCGTTCTGATGGAGAAGGAGCGCCTGGTCGGCGGAATTCCCGGAGCGATGTACGAGGTGTTTCCGGCCAACTCGGCCAAACTTCTCAAGGCCGGCTCGAAGCTGGTGATTTCGATGCACTATCGGCCGGCGGCCGAGACCCAGAAGGATCGTGTCTCGATCGGCCTGATGCTGGCGAAGGGACCGGTCGTCTGGCAGATCCACTCGCGCGCGCTGGATGGCAAGACTCCTTTTGTTTTTCCAGTCGACGCCGAGCTTATCGAAATCATGCCGCGCATGGGTGCCGCGAAGGATGTGACATACAGCGCGGCTTTTCCCAACAATAGGGCGGAGATCCTGCTGTTGGTTCCAACGTTCGACCCCAACTGGCAAACCACCTACGAACTCGCCCAGCCGGCGCCCATGCCGAGAGGCACCAGGATCAACATGACCGCGACGGTTGAGAACGGGGGGGCCATCGAGGGGTGGTTCGATTACAGGGTGAGACGATAGAGGCACAAATCGCACGTTCTACACTCCGCTGCATGTGAGGATCGTGAGAAGATCCCCTGCCATGAGAATCGGCAGCCCGAGCTTAAGGCTTCTCTCCAGGTTCCAGTAGTCCTCCGTGGCCAATCGTCTTCTTGATCGTTTCGAAGTGCGAAGTGAGCGACTCCGGATCATGAATGAATGTCATCACCAGATGATCGGGATCGATGTCGTAGAAGTAGCCGGGATGCACGAGAATTCCGTTCTTTTCGAGTAAAGCCGCAGCCGCGTTCTCTTCTGAGTCCACGATCGGCAACGTAATGTAGAAACCCCCGCGTGGTTCCACGAAAGCCGCGCCCGAAAGTCCTGCCAGCGCCCGGTCACGGCATGCCGTTACCCATTCCCGGTAGCTCTTCAGGAATTCCTGGCCGCGGCTGAAAATCTTTTCCACGGCGAACTGGGCGATTTCATTTACGGGAAGGAACGTGTCGGAAATCAATTCCAGCGCGGACATCGCCTGCTTCACAAGCGCGTCATCGCCGGTCACGGCCATCCATCCGGCCTTCATGCCGGGCAAAGCGAACATCTTGGAGAATCCGTTCAACGTAAAGACCAGGGGCGCGGCTGTTGCGGCGGCCCGCGGCAACGAGTCGATGCCGAACAGGAATTCGCTGAAGACTTCGTCGGAAATAATCGGCAGGTTGTGGCGGCCGGCGATTTCAGCCAGGCCTGAAAGCTGCGCCGCATCGGCGACCATGCCGGTGGGGTTGTGCGGTGAAATGAGAACGATTGCGCGAGTCTTCGTCGTGATCTGATGCTCGAGGTGATCCAGGTCGATCGCCCATCCGCGCGCTTCCAGCAATCGATAGTGGGTCAGCCGCACGCCGCAGAGTGTCGCGATGTAGTCGAATAGAGGATAAGCAGGCCGGGGGCACAGAATTTCATCGCCTGCTTCCGCAAGCAGCTTGAAGCAATACCAGTAGGAAACGCTTGTTCCGGGCGTGAGAAGAATGTGTTGGGGAGAAACGCCGAGGCTTGCGTAGTAGGACGCGACCGCGCGCCGGGCGGGCTCCTGTCCCAGAGAATCCGGCCGGTATATCCGCGCTTCCTCAGCAGCGCCCGAGAGAATTTCGTCCAGCGCCGCGCGGGGATAAACGATCCCATGCTCGTTGACGTTTCCGCGCACGAGATCCACAATCGGGCGGCCTTCCGCCTTCAGCCTGTCGTGCAGCAGATAGAGAGGATTCTTCGGGCCGCCGAGGTTCCGGGCCAACTCCGAGAAGTTCATGTCGAATGGGCGGGTTCCCTTACTCCACGTCTACTTTACGTCTTCGATGGCGATGTCTTCGATGCCGAATATGCTGTACTGTTTGCCGGCGCTGTAGAATCCGGCTGTTGTCAGGCGAAGCTTGACCGCCTTGAAGCCTCTATTCTCCCAGAACCAGCCATGGATCCCGGTGCTCGGGGCAGTGAAAGAGCCGAAGCTTTGCTCTCTCCCGACCTTGTCCAGATCGTAGCTCTCGTAATAATCCTTGTTCGGTTTTACGTCCGGTTCGCCGTGGAATTCGGACTCCAGTTTGCCGTCAGCCTTCCACGAATAGACCATGACCGCGCCCTTTTCCATTCGGTACTTGAATTCGAATCCCTCGCCCGGATATATCTCGAAGTCTCTGGAATCCACCTTGTAGATATTCGGCTGTGTCACGCTGACGCCGGATTGAACGGGGGCCGGTGTTGCGCCCGCATCGGCGCCCTCGGCAGTTGAAAGATTCACCAGCCCAAGCGCGGCGCCGGCGCCGAGAGGATCGATGCCGTATTCGGCAGGCAGAATCGTCGTAAAGAGAACGATTGCCGCGACTACGAGGGCAACGACCGTAGCTTTTACGATTGTCGTCATCGAGGGCGCTTCGACTTTGGGAGTGTTGTTTTCGTCGGTCACAATGCCTGCTTTCCTTTTTAGATACTGGTGAAGTACCCGGCGAGTTGATGCCCCATGAGTACGAATCCTGCCGCCATCAAAGCTGTATTCGTGAGGAAGGCGTGCCGCAGGTAGCCCTGTGTGGTGCGCCAATAGCTCAAAGCGATAAGTACGCCCGTCAACGCCAGCATCTGTCCGATTTCCACGCCGACGTTAAAGCTGACGATATTGGATACCAGGCCTTCCTGCGGGAGCGCAAACTCCTGCAGCTTTGTCGCCAGGCCGAAACCGTGAAACAGGCCGAAGATCAGGACCGCCCACCGCGTGTTGGGTTGGAAGCCGAGGAATCGCTGGAACCCTCCGACGTTCTCGAACCCTTTGTAGACCACGGACAGGCCGATAATGGCGTCGATGATGTAGGGGTTTGCCTGCAATCCGCCCAGCACTCCGGAGAGCAACGTGACGCTGTGTCCGAGCGTGAAAAGGCTGACGTAGAGAACGACGTCCCTCAGCCGGTAAAGGAAGAAGATCACGCCGACAAGGAACAGCAGGTGATCGTATCCCGTGACCATGTGCTTGGCGCCCAGATACATAAAGGGACCAATAGCGGCGCCTTTCGTGTTCTGGACAAAAACCGCGTCGTCGCGCGCGACTCCGTGGGCGCCGGCCACAGCCGGCAAAAGCATGGCGAGTACAATGAAGACCGCAAGTTTACGCATAAAGGCATAATGTCAAAGCATGAACGAATCCGCAAGTTTCGAGTTGACCAGGCAGGAGCTTCAACAGTTCCGCAGGCTCTCCACGCCGCAGAAGATTCAGAAGTATCTCGACGACCTTCCGTATAACAAGGAGCCCCGGGGACCGACGTGCCGGTCGCCGCGGCGCGTCATTCGCGACAGGACCGCACACTGCTTCGAGGCGGCCCTCTTTGCCGCCGCGGCCCTGCGGTTGAGCGGCTTGCCGCCCTTGATCTTCGATCTTGAAGCCGTGCGCGACGACGACCACGTCATAGCCATCTATCGAACGGACGGATATTGGGGTGCAATCGCGAAATCGAACTATGCCGGGCTGCGTTTCCGCGAGCCCGTATATCGGACGTTGCGGGAGCTGGCGCTATCGTATTTCGAGCACTACTACAATTTGAAGGGCGAGAAGACTCTTCGCGCCTACTCCGGTCCTGTGAACCTCGGCCGGTTCGATCGTATTCAATGGATGACATCGGAAAAGGATCTATGGGCGATTCCGGAGTACTTGCTGGATATCCGGCACACACCCATTCCAGGCATAACCCGGAGAATGTTCATGGACGAGCGTTCGTTTAAGGCAGGGTTGGTTGGCACCGTCAAATGACAAATGACAATTGAACAGTGAACAATGACAAAGCCTTCGAAAACTTTGTCATTGTTCACTGTTCAATTGTCATTTGTCATTTGCGGACGATGTCCGCATAGCAGGGAACTCCTTCCACCGATTTCGCCTGCATGACTCCGCGCAGGATCGCTTCACTCACGGCTTCCGCCGCGAGGGCGCCAATCGCAGTCACGTCAACCTGGAGGTTCGAGGTTGCGGTGGAAATCGCAAACAACGTGTCGCCGTCCATGGTTGTGTGAACGGGATTGATGACGCGGGCCATTCCGTCGTGCGCCATCTGCGCAATCTTGGTGACCTGGCTTTTGGACAGCGTGGCGTTTGTCGCCACAACGCCGATCGTGGTATTTGCGCCGGGCTCGGCCGTAGCGACGCCATCGCCCGAACGAAACCTTTCGATAATGTCCTCAAAGCCGTTGCCATTGGCGGAAAGCATGCCTGCCACGATCTTTCCTGTCCGGGGATCGATGATATTGCCCACGCAATTCACGGCAACGATGGCACCTACAACGATTCCGTTCGGCAGCTTGATGCTCGCCGTGCCGATGCCGCCTTTCATCCGCCGGCCGCTGCCGAGTTTGCCGATGGTTGCGCCGGAGCCCGCGCCGACGCTTCCTTCTTCGACCGGTCCGGACCCCGCATTCTCGCATGCGCGATATCCGGCCGCCGCATCCGGCCGGATCCTGGCATCCCCGAGCGTGAGGTCATACAGGATGGCCGCCGGGACGATCGGTATTTTCGCGGCGCGTGTGGGATAGCCGAAACCTCGTTCTTCGAGGTACCGGACTACACCGCCCGCGGCGTCCAGGCCGAAGGCGCTGCCGCCGGCAAGCAGGATGGCGTGCGTCTTGTCGATGGTGTTGACGGGATGGAGCAGGTCCGTTTCGCGTGTTCCCGGAGCAGAGCCGCGGACATCCACGCCAGTGATTGCGCCGGACGCGCAAAGGATCACCGTGCAACCGGTGGGCCGCCGCGAATCGGTGAAGTGACCGGCCTTGATTCCGTCTACGTCCGTGATCCAGCCGTCGGGCATGGCAAACATGATACGATGAGTTTCCCTTTGAACTTCCTCGAACACATCGAATTGGCATCCCTGACAACACTCGGCATCGGCGGGCCGGCCCGCTATTTCATCAACGCCGATTCTGAAAATACCGTCGTGGAAGCGATTCGCGACGCCAGGGACCGAAATATTCCGGTCTTTATTCTTGGCGGCGGTTCGAACCTGTTAATGGCGGACGCGGGCTTTCCTGGCGTGGTTATCAAGATCGGCCTGGCAGGACTGGAGTGGGAAGAGAGCGGCGGCGGAATGCTGGTGGGTGCGGGAGCCGGTGAAGACTGGGACCGCCTGGTGCGTCTGTGCGTCGAGCGCGACCTTGCGGGAATCGAGTGCCTCAGCGGGATTCCGGGCTCGGTGGGCGGGACGCCTGTGCAGAATGTCGGCGCGTATGGGCAGGAGGTTTCGGACGTAATCGTTTCGCTCCGGGCATACGACCGCGAAACGGATTCGATCGTCGAACTCTCGCGTGACGACTGCTCGTTTACCTACCGCACGAGCCTTTTTAACTCGACGGCGAAAAACCGGTACGTGGTTCTGAACGTGACATATGCGCTGACGAAGGGAGGGGAGCCCGCAATCCGCTACGCCGAGTTGAAGCAGGCGTTTGAGGGCCGGCTGGAAACACCGTCTCTTGCGGAAGTGCGGTCGGTGGTCCGGCAAATCCGCGCGGGCAAGGCCATGCTGCTGACTCCAGGCGATCCGGATTGCCGGAGCGCCGGTTCGTTTTTCAAGAATCCGATCATGACCGAGGATCAGTTCAACGCTCTTGAGGCTGCGGCCGGTGAACGCGCTCCGCGATATCCCGCCGCGCCGGGAAAGGTGAAGACTGCCGCGGCCTGGCTCATTGAGCGGGCCGGCTTTCCTAAAGGATACGCAATGGGACCGGTAGGGCTTTCGAGCAGGCACACGCTGGCGCTCGTGAACAAAGGCGGCGCGACAGCCGACGATCTGCTGAGGCTGGCGAGGGAGATTCGAGCGCGTGTCGAGGGCCGATTCGGCGTGAAACTTGTCCCCGAGCCGGTATTTGTGGGTTTTGGCGAGGATCTTATATCGGAGTTTTTCGGCTACAATTGAATCATGGCATTTTGGAACAAGGATAAAGAGGGATCGGCGCCCGAGACAAACGAAACGCAGGTGCTGGATGTACTGAAGCGGGTGCAGGACCCGGATCTCCACAAGGACATCGTTTCTCTGGGCTTCATTCGAAATCTGAAGATCGAGGATGGCGTCGTCAGCTTCGATCTTAATCTCACGACACCAGCTTGCCCGGTGAAGGACCAGATGCGCGATGAAGCCGTTGCGTTGGTCAAAGCTTTGCCGGGAGTTCAGCGCGTGGACGTGAAGTTGACGGCCGAAGTGCGGCAGACGCCACAGCTCGATAGATCCGCCCTCAAAGGCGTGCGCAACATCGTCGCTGTCGGCAGCGGAAAGGGCGGCGTCGGCAAATCGACGGTCGCGGTGAACATGGCCGTGGCCCTGGCGCAGGCTGGCGCGCGTGTCGGTCTTCTCGATGGCGACATTTACGGCCCGACGACGCCCATCATGCTGGGTATTGAGACGGCGCCGAAATCGGTGGGAAACCGGATGATTCCGCAGGAATCGTCGGGATTGAAGTTCATGTCCATGGGATTGCTTGTGAAGTCCGAGCAGCCGCTCATCTGGCGCGGGCCGATGGCCCACAAGGCGCTTCAGCAATGCCTGTTCGATGTGGATTGGGGCGAGTTGGATTACCTGATGGTGGATCTTCCGCCCGGCACCGGCGACGTGCACCTCACGCTCGCGCAGGCCGTGCCGCTGACCGGCGCGGTCATCGTCACCACGCCGCAGGACGTCGGGCTGCGGATTTCCATGAAGACGCTGCGCATGTTCCAGCAGACGAAGGTGCCGATTCTCGGCATCGTCGAGAACATGAGCTATTACATCTGCCCGCACTGCGATTCGAAGGACTATATCTTCGGCCAGGGAGGCGGCCGCCGCGCAGCCGAGCAACTGGACCTTCCGTTCCTGGGCGAAGTTCCGCTGGATCTTGCCATAAGGACGCAGTCGGATATGGGGGCGCCGATCGTTCTCGCGCTGCCCGACGCGCCAAGTTCCCGAATGCTCCGCGACATTACCGAGAGGATGGCCGCCCAGATCAGTATTCGAAACTACTCCGCGCCGGTTCTCGAGGTCGAGTAGATGTCTGAGCCGCTTTCGGCGCAGGCCACCACGCCGACGAAAATCAAGAAAATGAGCCCCGGCGAGTTGATGATTCAATGGGGCGACGGGCACGAGAGCCGGTTTGCCGCCCCGATGCTTCGAGGCATGTGTCCGTGCGCGTCGTGCAAAGACGAAATGACCGGCATGCGTATCGTGTTGCCGATTCACATTCCGGATGACCTCGAGTTCCGCAAGATCGAGCTCGTCGGCCACTACGCTCTGAACTTCCTATGGAGCGATAGCCATCGCACCGGGATCTACGGTTTCGAATACCTGCGGGAACTGTGTTCCTGCCCCCAATGCAAAACGTAAATCTCATTATCGGGATCTCCGGCGCCTCGGGAGCAATCTACGGTATCCGCATTCTGGAGGTGTTGAAGGCGCAGGAGGGGATCGAGACGCATCTCATCATCACGGAGATGGGCCGGGCGACGATCACCATGGAAACCGACTATTCGATCCAGGCCGTCGAGAAGCTTGCCACCCACGTACACAACGTGAAGGACCTGGCGGCTTCGATCTCGAGCGGTTCCTGTAAGACCGACGGCATGATCGTGGCGCCTTGTTCGGTGAAGACGCTGTCATCGGTCGCGCGCTCGGCCAACGACAACCTGCTCACGCGCGCCGCGGACGTGACGTTGAAGGAACGCCGCAAACTGGTGCTTCTGTTTCGCGAAACCCCGCTGCACGCCGGCCACTGCCAGTTAATGCTCGACGCTTCGAGGATCGGGGCGATCGTCATGCCTCCGGTTCCCGCCTTTTACACCCGCCCTGCGACGGTGAACGACATCGTGGATCACACGGTCGGAAGAGTTCTCGATATCTGGAACCTGGATATTGCGGGAATCAAGCGCTGGCGCGAAGCGTGAGCGCGATAGCGCGAAACCTAAGGCGACGGCGCAGCGGTCAACCTGTGGGCGCGGGGCTTTAGCCCCGTGCCAGGATCAAACAGAAAATTTTATGGCTTTGCACTTGGCTAAAGCCCCGCGCCCACGGCGAACCTGTTGCGCTCTCAACCGGCCGCGGGTTCGACGATGGCCGACATCGATCCCAATGAGCGGGGAAGGCGCCAGTCCGCGCCGTAGTTGTGGATGAGATCGCGTTTCCGTTCTGCTTTTTCAAGCTCGCAGGTGAGAAGGATGGTTGTGCCTTTTGTATCCACTTCCACCGCGTGGGACAGGGCCGTGGACTCCGTAAAGCCGAAGACTTTCTGCAGCATCTCGATCACATAGTCGTAGGTGTGATCTTCGTCATTAAGGAGAATGACGTGGTAGAGAGGCTGAAGTCGAGTGCTGGTATCGTCTTCAACTTCAGGAAAAACGCTGGTCGATCTCGAACTCATCGTCAAAAAGTGTAATCCCAAGTCGGGCCGCGGACGACAAAAACGTCAAGGGTTCAAGGGTGTATGGTGGCTGCGCGATGTGTCTACATTGTCGACACAGCAGCATTGACGTGGCATAGTGTGTCCAGACGGTAGATTCGGAGGTCCAAATGAAAAGCGTCGTGAAGAAATGGGGCAATAGCGCCGCAATACGCATTCCCGCGGCCGTGATGCAGGCGATGCGCCTTGATCTTGACGAGCGGGTGGATGTGCGGGAGGAAGCAGGACGGATCGTCATAGAACCAGTGCGGCAGAGAGACTACGACCTGGATGCGCTGCTCAAAGGGATCACGGCCAGGAACCTGCACGAGCCGGCGGACTTCGGCTCGCCGACGGGAAAAGAGGTTTGGTAGTGGGCCGGTATGTGCCGGATGCCGGCGACATTGTGTGGCTGAACTTCACGCCTCAGGCAGGCCACGAGCAGGCAGGGCGCCGGCCGGCGCTGGTCCTGACCCCGGCCGCATACAACGGCAAGACCAGCCTGATGATCTGCTGCCCCATCACGACACAGATCAAGAACTATCCATTCGAGGTCCTTATCGCCGGCACGCCAGAGAGCGTCGTTCTGGCCGATCAGGCCAGGAGCCTGGACTGGCGAATGCGTAAGGCGGCCCGTAAGGGCAATGCATCCGCGGCGGAGTTGGCCGACGTACGTGCGAAGATCAGGGCGTTGATCGGGTGATCACTTATCCTGTCGAGCGCGCCCCTTGCTGAAGAACAACCAAACCCAGTCTTCAACGGCGGGTCTCGCTTTTGGCGCTTCTAACTGTCAAAGATCTGCTGGTAAGATCCTCTTTCCCTTATTCCAGGCTGGAGGTCTCAACTATGCGCGGATACCTGAAGCTATGCAGCACGATAATTGTGTTCGGCACTCTGGCAGCATGCAGTGCTGGCGCTCCGGAAACAGGCGATGTGTCCAACCCGGCGGCATCCAACAATGATGCGTCCTTTAATAAGGATGACTATCCCGTCTTTCCTGATCTGGACGCCGGAGCGGATCCCTCTGTCCCTGCAGACCAGGGCGGCAAGGGCTTCACGGGCGAAGGTTGGGAAACGAATGCCGACTACGATCTGATTGGCGATCCTCGGGCGGTTAAGGGTGGTGTCTACCGGGAAGGCATTTTGGACTTTCCTACAACGCTGCGCTATTACGGCCCGAACGTGACGGCATGGAACCAGATGGTTCAGGCGATGGTTTATGAAACCATATTGGGGCTTCATCCCACCACATATGAGTACATTCCGGGACTAGCGAGTCACTGGCAGATCTCTGAGGACAAGAAGACATTCCGTTTTCGCATTGACCCGAACGCCCGCTGGTCTGATGGTGCGCCCGTAACGGCCGAAGATGTTGTGGCCAGTTGGAAACTGACAGTAGACAAGACTCTGCAGGATCCAGGCAGGCTTGTGATGTTCTCAAAATTCGAACAGCCGGTGGCAGAGAGCAAGTACATCGTTAGCGTGAAGTCGAAAACGGAGAGCTGGCAAGATTTTCTCAATTTTTCCAACGGCCTGTTTGTCTATCCGGCCCATGCGCTTAAGGGCCTCAGTGGGGACGCGTACATCAAACAGTACAACGATAAAATGCTGCCGGGTACCGGCCCGTACATGGTTTCACAACAGGACGTTGATAAGGGGAAAAGCATTAAGGTTCGTCGTCGGAATGATTATTGGGCCGCGAAACATCGCCGCAATGTCGGCGCCAACAACTTTGACGAAGTCCAGCAGATCGTCGTTCGCGATCGGAACCTTGAATTTGAGATGTTCAAGAAAGGCGATCTCGATGTCTACAATGTGAACCGCGCTCAAATGTGGGTTGAAGAACTCAATTACGACAACATTAAGCGCGGTTTGAATCAGAAGCGGAAAATCTTCAACCACAATCCCAACGGTGTTGCAGGTCTCGCCTTCAACACGCGCCGTGAACCCTACAATGATATTCGAGTTCGGCAGGCGCTGCGGCACTTGTTTAACCGCGAGTTGATGATTGAGAAGCTCATGTTTAATGAGTACGTTCCGCTGGATTCCTTCTATGCGGGAAGCGTTTACGAAAATAAAGGCAACGACAAGGTCAAATACGATCCGCAGGCCGCTGTGAAACTCCTGGCTGAGGCCGGCTGGAAAGATCGCGATTCCGCCGGACGTGTCGTGAAGAACGGCCGTCCCCTGAATATCGAGATTCTCTATTACGATAAAGTCTCGGAGCGTTTCTTCACCGTCTTTCAGGAAGATCTACGGAAGGTTGGAATCACGTTAAACCTGAGGCTCGTGACGTGGGAGACAATGATCAAGTTGCTGGATGAACGCCAATTCGACCTTGTTTCTGTTGGCTACACCGGCCAAACGTTTCCGGATCCTGAATCGCAGCTCTCGTCGAAAATGGCGGATCAGAACAACTCGAACAATCTTACCGGCTTCAAGAACCAACGCGTTGACGAGCTTATTGCCGTGTACAACAAGGAGTTCAACGTCGCTGAACGTATAAAGCTGCTTTTGGAAATCGATGGCATCGTCACGAACGATCACCAATGGATCCTCGAGTGGACGGCGCCGTATCAACGCGTTGTCTATTGGCACAAATTTGGACAGCCAAAGGGGATTCTCACGCGAGTGGGTGATCTCCGCGATGTCCCATCACTGTGGTGGATTGATCCGGATAGGGCCGCGAAACTCCAGGAAGCCTTAAGAGATGCTTCGATTCAACTGGGAGAAGGATCGAGTGAAGATCGGTACTGGTTGGATTTCGCTAAGGTCGAGGAACAGGAGAAAAGCCCGGTTACACAATGACGGGATATTTCCTTCGCAGGCTGCTGCTCATCATTCCGACGTTTATCGGGATCACGCTTATCGTATTCCTCGTGATGCATTTTGTCCCCGGTGGGCCGATTGAGCGGCAGATCATGCGATACAAGATGGCGGCGATGACCGAGGGCGGTGCTACCGGAGGCACCGCCGGTCTGGGAACCGAGATACCGCCTGAAGCGCTTGAAGAGTTAAAACGGTTCTACGGGTTCGATAAGCCGGTTCACATCCGATACATCACATGGCTTTGGAACGTGATGAGGTTGGACCTCGGAACTTCATATGTCTACCAGGATCCAGTCTGGGATGTTATTAAGAGCCGGTTCCCCATCTCGATTTTCATCGGTTTAACCGGGTTTCTCCTGAGTTACCTTGTCTGCGTGCCTCTCGGTGTACTGAAGGCTGTCCATCACGGCTCGAAGTTCGATTTCCTCAGCAGCTTCATCGTTTTCCTTGGCTATTCCATTCCCGGCTGGGCGCTTGGTACAGCCCTGTTGGTGCTGTTTGGCGGAGGCAGTTTCTGGGACGTTTTTCCCCTGGGTGGGTTCCGACCGACCAATTGGGAGTTTCTGGGCTTCTTTCAGAAGATTTCCGCCCAGATTCAGCACATGTTCCTGCCTGTGCTTTGCTACATGATCGGTTCCTTCGCCACCCTCACAATCCTCATGAAGAATTCCCTGATGGAAAACCTCGGGCAGGACTATGTCCGTACTGCATTCGCCAAGGGACTGGATGAGCATCGTGTGATTTTCAAACATGCGCTTCGAAATTCTCTCATTCCGATTGCGACGGGTCTTGGGCACGTCTTCAGTCTCATCCTTGCAGGATCATTTCTGATCGAGAAAGTCTTCAATATCGATGGCATGGGATACTTGGGCTATACCTCGATCCTCCAGCGCGACTATCCCGTGGCGCTCGGCATTCTGGTGATTTCGAGTTTGCTGATGCTCATCGGAAATATCCTGTCCGATGTGATCTACGTAATGGTTGATCCCAGGATCCGGTTCAGATGAAGCAAGAGGAAGTGCTGCCCATCGAGGAAACAATCGGCGCTACTGCAATTGCTCCACCGCTGCCGCCAAGGCGGTCGATTTCGGTTTTTCGAAAACGAGTTCGAAAATTCAAGACGCTCAAGCGCGGTTACTACTCTTTCCTGATCGTCGCAGTCTCCTACGCATTTTCATTTATTCTGCCAATACTCATCAACAACGAGGCTCTGCTTCTTCGCTACAACGGTCAGTACTATTTTCCGATATCGACTTTCTATCCGGCATCTGAGTTCGGCATGGACGCTATCGGGGAACCGAACTATCGCGAGTTGAAGGAGCAACTGGCGGCCAGGAACTCCGGCGACTGGGTTTTGATGCCGATGCATCCATACAGCGCAACCGAGTCACTGCTGGACTTGCCGGGCACTCCACCACATGCGCCATCAAATGAGCATCCTCTCGGAACAGACGACCGCGGCCGCGATGTTTTGGCTCGCCTGGCCTACGGTTTTAATGTGTCTCTGACATTTGCAATTATCGTCTTGCTTCTCGCCGAGAGTGTGGGCGTGTTTGTCGGAGCCCTGCTCGGATATTTCGGTGGGAAGCTGGACATGCTGGGTCAGCGTTTCATTGAGATATGGTCGTCGCTGCCGTTTCTTTATACGATCATTATCATCAGCTCCATAGTCGTGCCCATCTATATTCCGGGGCGCAATCTCGTTCTGCAGCCCTCTTTCTGGCTGCTGATCGTGATCCTCGCGGTTTTCGAATGGGTCGGCATCACCTACTACGTCCGGGGGGAATTCTATAGAGAGAAGGCCAGAGACTATGTTGGCGCTGCGATCGCCATGGGACAATCGGATACGAAGATCATGTTCAAGCACATCCTCCCAAACAGCCTGACGCCGGTCATTTCGTTTGCGCCGTTTACGATCGTGGCAAACATCGGAGCGCTCGTGGCCCTGGATTTTCTCGGCTTCGGCCTGCCGGCCCCCACGCCAAGCTGGGGCGAATTGATCGGCCAGGGCATGGAGAATCTCACCAAATGGTGGCTCGTCTTCTTTCCGCTGGCCGCTTTGTTTCTGACGCTGCTTCTCATCGTTTTCATTGGTGAAGCCGTGCGTGAAGCTTTCGATCCCAAGGAGTATTCGAGGCTCAGGTGACAGCAACACCATTCCTCCAAGTCAGGGGACTCCAAACTTATTTCAAGACTGAAGCTGGAATGGCCAAAGCCGTTGACGGCGTTAGTTTCGATATCCAGGCAGGCGAGGTGCTCGGACTTGTCGGCGAGTCCGGATCCGGAAAGAGCGTCACCGCGCTCAGCATTCTCCGGCTCATCCCCGACCCGCCCGGAAAGATCGTGGGCGGTTCCATCCTTTATAAAGGGCGCGATCTTCTGAAGCTTTCATGGGAAGAGATGCGCGAGATTCGCGGCAACGACATCAGCATGATCTTCCAGGAGCCAATGACGTCGCTGAATCCCGTATTCACGATCGGCATGCAGATCATGGAAGCCGTCCTCGAACACGAAAAAGTTCCAAAGAAGGAAGCATTCGATCGCGCGGTGGCGATGCTGGAGCTGGTCGGGTTTCCCGATCCCGCCGGGCGTATGAACGATTACCCACACCAGTTCTCCGGTGGAATGCGCCAGCGTGTGATGATCGCCATGGCCCTGGCGTGCAATCCCTCGCTCCTTATTGCGGATGAACCGACGACCGCGCTCGACGTGACGATCCAGGCGCAGATTCTCGAGTTGATGCTTCGAATCAAGGACGAGCGCAAAGACGCCGCGATCCTGCTCATCACGCACAACCTCGCCGTGGTGGCTGAAACGTGTCATCGGGTGATGGTTATGTACGGCGGCAAGATCCAGGAGATCGCGCCCGTTCGGGATCTTTTCAAGAACCCGCTGCACCCGTACACGCGGGGCCTGCTGGCATCGTTGCCAACGGTCGACGGTGAACGGCACAAGCGGCTTCGAACGATTCAAGGCAATGTGCCGGGCATTCTGGACCTTCCGGCCGGTTGTAAGTTCGTCACGCGATGCGAAGAGCGCATCGAAAAGTGCGCGGCCATCGAGCCCGAACTGCTTGAGATTTCGCCCGGGCACTGGGTCCGGTGTCACCTGGTGGCCCCTGCATGAAGATTCTCGAAGTTCAGGACCTGCGAGTCAGTTTCCCAATTACCGGAGGCGTCCTCGCGCGCAAGGTTGCCGAGGTACGCGCGGTCGACGGCGTAAGCCTGGAATTGAACAAGGGCGAAACGCTGGGAATCGTCGGCGAGTCGGGATGCGGCAAGAGCACCGTGGGACGCGCGATCGTGAACATCCTGCGGCCGATGGTGCACGGAGTGGAGATCAGCGGAAGCGTTGTTTATCACAAGAATGGAACGGCCGTGGATCTTGCCCCGATGAGCCGCTCGCAGATGCGTCCGTTCCGTTCCGACATTCAGATGATCTTCCAGGATCCCTATTCCTCGCTCAATCCACGCATGACCGTGACGCAGATCGTCGAAGAGCCGCTGAAGATTCATACGAAGATGACTTCGAAGGAACGCAAGGAACGCGTGAGTTCCTTATTGGGAAAGGTGGGACTCTCTGCCGAGCAGGCCAGCCGCTATCCGCACGAATTCTCGGGCGGTCAGCGTCAGCGCATCGGGATTGCGCGCGCGCTGGCGACGAATCCGAAAATCGTGATCGCCGACGAACCGGTGAGCGCGCTCGACGTTTCCATTCAGGCCCAGGTCGTGAACCTCATGCAGGATCTTCAGGACGAGTTCGAGCTGTCCTACATTTTTATCGCACACGATCTTTCCGTCGTGCGTCACATTTCGGATCGTATTGCGGTGATGTACCTCGGCCATGTCGTGGAGGTCGGTCCGGCGGACTTGATCTACAGGTCGCCGATGCATCCGTATTCCCGCGCGCTTCTCTCGGCTGTGCCGAGGCCCGATCCGGATTCCGCCGTCCAGGAGCGGCGTATCCGTCTCGTCGGCGATGTGCCCAATCCAATACAGAAGCCGTCCGGCTGTCCGTTCCGCACCCGCTGCCCGCTTGTGAAGCCATCCTGTGCCGATCAATTCCCTGCAATGGAATTCAAGGAAGGCCGCTGGGTCGCCTGCCCCTGGGTGTAAGTTGCCCAGTTCAAGGGAGAAAGTTGCGGTCCGATTTGAAATTGGGAATTCCATATTCAGGACCTTTCTGTTAGATTTCCTGCTTTGATTCTGTAGAGTTAACCGCTTTTCTAAGATTTTAGGAGGGTTGGCGATGGCGGATGGTACCGGGCCGGGAAGAGTCACGCCCAGCGGGGTGGCCCTTGCGGCTCTCTTGTTTATCCTTATAGCTGCATCCCTTTGGTTATTCATTGCAAAGCCGTACTGGTGGACGCCCCTGGCTTCGCAGCATGGGGCCGATGTCGACTTTATTTTCACATCGGTGCTGTGGGTTACTGGAATCGCGTTCGTTGTCGTTCATGCGCTGCTCGGCTACTTTATCGCGCGATACGGCGCCAAGGGCAACGAGCGGGCATCTTACTGGCACGACAATCCCAAAGCCGAGGCCATTCTGCTCATCGGCACGGCCGTGATTCTGACGGTCCTTGTCTTCATGGGGCAAAGAGTCTGGGCATCTGTCTATTTCAGCGATGTGCCCGCAAATGCAATGACGGTCCAGGTTACGGGCGAGCAGTTCGCATGGAATTTTCATTATGCGGGGCCGGACGGCGCGTTCGGAAGGCAGCGAATCGATCTGATCTCGCCGACAAATACGATCGGACTGGACAGGACGGATCCCGCGGCAATGGACGACGTGCTGAGCATCAATCAGATGCACCTGGTAGCCGATCGCCCTGCGAGAATTCGACTCCGATCGAAGGACGTAATCCACAGTTTTTTCCTTCCGAATCTGCGCGTCAAACAGGACGCAGTACCCGGAATGGGTATCGAAATCTGGTTTGTTCCAAACTTAGCCGGCAATTATGAGATCGCCTGCGCCGAACTCTGCGGTCTTGGACACTATCGAATGAAAGCTTTCTTAACAGTCGACGCGTCTCAAGACGCCTTCGACACATGGCTGCGGGAGCAGACGGCCCTGCAGTAGTGATGAAGAGGACACGGAGTTATGCAAGACGGGAATCATTCTGAGCACCATCCCAAGCTGGGATTTTGGCGCAAATACGTTTTCAGCACCGATCACAAGATCATCGGCATCCAATACATGATCACCGCGATGGCCATGGCGGTCATCGGCGGCCTTCTTTCGATGCTGATGCGCCTCCAACTGGCCTGGCCAACGAGCCTTTCCCCAACCCTGGCGCAGCTGATGCCGGTTGCTTTCTCGGGCGGCGTCATGGCACCTGAGTTTTACATCTCGATGG
>CAMBFR010000029.1 GCA_945865815.1 Candidatus Sulfopaludibacter sp. SbA3 | reverse complement strand
GAGCATCATGGACTGTTTCTTGCCGTCAATTACGTAGCGGTCCACATCAATGTCGGGAAAGTCGTAATAGGTCCGTATCTCCTGGACCTGGCGCAGGGTGGCCTGCAGTGCACGCCAATCCCACAGCCGAATACTATCGAGCGTGTCCTGGTGCTGGACGGGATCGAATGTGGCATTCGTGACTCGCGGTTCAAAGGGCATCTCTTCGACCCGATCGAGTCCAAATGCCTTTCGCGTGAACTCAATGTTATTTGCGATGTACGGAGTCTCGCGAACCAGCTCGTTGGGACGGACTATGAAAGTCGAAACGTATCCCGGGACAATCACGGCTGCAATGGCATAAGTCAGTGCGGGCGTCGCAACGGCTGCAATCAGATTGCGCACCCGCCCGAACCGGATGTTTGCGGCCGCGAATGCCGCACCAATCACGAGTGCGCCGATAACGAACCGAAGTCCTGGAATCACGACCGAATGATCGACGTAGCGGACGCCGCTGAACAGACTGTGGTCGGCGAGGAGCAATCCATACCGGGTCACGTAGGTCTGGAATGCCAGAGCGCCCAGGAGAAGGCTCAAGGCGACGGAGATACCCCGAAACCGCAGACTCGTATCTGTCACCGAGAACAGCAGTGCGGCAACAATGCCGATGATGGCTATCGAGAGCAGCCAGGAGGCCACGGCCTCCAGCACCGGCAGGGTGAAAAAGTAGAAGGACAGGGGCGCCCCAAAAATCGGATCGGCGGTTCCCGGCGTTTCCGGTTGGTTCAGGTACAACGCGTACGAAGTCCAGTTGCTGCTGAACGACAGGCCCATCATCACACCAATCAGCAGTGCGACCGGCCACGCCAGGCGTTTGATGTTCAGATCCGCAGGAAAGGCCACGGTCTCACCGCCGAATTGGATAACCGGAGGGTTCCAGGCCGCGCTCTGCGACGGCCCAACCATGAAAAGCAGCGCACGAATCACCAGGGCCGATACGACGGCAGCGACCAGAAACACGATGCCCTGTGCCTGAATCCGGTACCAGTAGACGGATTCGAAACCGAGACTTTCGAACCAGAGACCCTCGACGTAGAAGGAAATCGATTGAAACAGTGCCAGCAGGCCGAAAACGATAACCACCAGGGGCAGAACAACCGCTCGCCCTGTGGGCAGATTGAAAGAACCGTCGATGGATTCGTGGCGCATGGTGGCGTAATAGTATCTGTGATCCCTATCCAAACCTGCAAAATTGTGCGCGGTCACAGACCGCGCCCACAGTCGGAGGGCGTTTCCGGAGTGATATGATTCACGTTTGGAGGCTGGAATCTTGATAAGAAAGCCATTGCTCTTCTTACCGGGACCGATGCAGGTGCCCGGCCATGTTCGCGCCGCCGGGGATAAGCCGCTATTCTCGCATCGATCCCAGCAGATGCACGACCTGAACGCCAAGCTCGACAAAAACATCCGGCCCCTGATGGGGTTGACGGGCGTCGACAGCACCGTGTTGTTTCTGGCCTCATCCGGAACCGGAGCCATGGAATCGGCCATCTGCAATCTGACGTCGCCTGGCGAGGAGATCCTCGTCGTGGTGGGCGGTACTTTTGCCGAAAGGTGGATCGGGATTGCCAACGCCTACGGGCTGACCGTTCGTGTTGCCGAAGTAGACTGGCGAACGGGAGCCACTGCCGCGGATGTCGAGCGCGCGATGGCGAAGTGGCCCGATGCCCGGGTTGTATTCCTCACCTGGAGCGAAAGCTCGACCGGCGTCCTGATCGATATGGAGGACATCGGCAAGCTGGTTCGTTCGCAGGACAAATTGCTGGTTGTCGATGCTGTTTCCGGTTTGGCTGTTTCACCCATGAAGATGGATGACTGGAAGGTGGATGTCCTGATATCCGCCTCCCAGAAAGGCCTGATGACGCCGTCCGGCCTGGGCATTGTCGCAATAGCAGAACGGGCGTGGCAGAAGACCGCGCAGGCGAAGACCTTCCGTTACTACTGGGACTGGAAGAACTACAAGGGCGATGTCCCGTGCACGCCGTCGCTTTCGCTGCTCATGCAAGTGGAAGCTTCCCTGGATTACATCAATGCGCAGGGAGCTGAGCGCATCTATGCGAGGCGGGCGGAGGTTGCCGGAATCATTCGCGATCTTGTGAAGCGCCTGGGCATGGAAATCTACGCATTGAAAACCGGTAACGGAATAACGGGCGTCATACCGCCGGCAGGTTTCGATATTCCGGCGTTGTTGAGCAGGCTCGACAGCGATTTCGGCATTCAGATCGCCGAAGGACTGGGCAGACTCAAGACAACGACATTCCGCATCGGTCACGTCGGACATGTGTCGGATGAAGAGCTATCCTACTTTGTTGATAGTTTTGAGAAGTGCGTAACGGTAAGATCACCCGGCTAATGGGTACACGACGTTTCCCGCAAATTCCTGACCGAATCCAGCAACTCGAGGAACTTGCTTACAACCTCAAATGGAGTTGGGACTTCAGGGCGAGACTGCTCTTCAAAAGGCTGGATGCCCAACTCTGGAAGAACATTCAGCACAATCCGGTCCGGCTTCTCCATGAGATAGATCCAGAGCGCCTCATCAATGCCTCGCACGATCCCGATTTTCTGCGGGAGTACGAAGTCACGATCCAGACTCTCGATCGTTCAAGCCGCGGCGACAAGTGGTTCTCGCGTGAATTCCCCGATTTGGCAAAACAACCGATCGCTTACTTCTCTGCCGAATTCGGCCTGCATACTTCCCTGCCAATCTATTCGGGCGGCCTGGGAATCCTCGCCGGCGACCACTGCAAAGAGTCGAGCGACCTTGGCATCCCCCTGGTGGGTTCCGGGTTCGTCTATCCGCAGGGATATTTTCATCAGCGCATCCAGGCCGACGGCTGGCAGGAAGACATCTACGAACTGCTCGAGCGGCAACAGGCGCCGATCGAGTTCGCCGGGCCTGATCGCACTGCACCGTTCCTGGTCGATTTGAAGGTCGGCACCGTGAAGATCGTCGTTGCGGTGTGGCGGGTGAACCTCGGCGGAGTGTCGCTATACCTGATGGACACGGACGTCGTGGAAAATCCTCAGGGCGATCGCGAGCTCTCCGCGCGCCTTTACGGCGGGGACAAAGACCATCGCATCCGTCAGGAGATGGTGCTCGGAGTCGGAGGCGTTCGAGTCCTCCGGGCACTCGGAATTCAGCCCATTGTGTGGCATGCGAACGAAGGGCACACATCCTTCATGCTGCTCGAACGCGTGCGTGAACTGGTCCAGGCGGGAAGCACCTTCGAAGACGCGGCAGAAGAGGTTCGCATGACCAGCGTCTTTACGACTCACACACCGGTTGCGGCCGGACACGACGAATTCCCACTCCCGATGATGGAGAAACATTTCGCGGGGTATTGGGACGAACTGGGCATTACCAGGCAGGCGTTCATGGAACTGGGACGTCTCGGCGATTCCTTCAATATGACCGTACTCGCGCTGCGGATGGCCAACGGGCGCAACGGGGTGAGCCAACTTCACGGACGTGTGTCGCGCCGCATGTGGCAGGTGGTCTGGCCCGACACGCCGCAGGACGAGATCCCGATTACGTCGGTAACGAACGGAGTTCATGCGCCTACCTGGATTGCCCCGGAACTGGGACTCCTGTTCGAACGGTATCTCGGCCCGGAATGGGTGGAAAAACATGACGACATCTCGTTCTGGAATCGTGTCATGGATATTCCGGACAAGGATTTGTGGGAAGTGCACCTTTTTCTCAAGCGGAAGTTTCTGGCCTTTGCGCGGGAACGCGCCCGCGCTCGATGGTCTGAAGACCGTGTCGATGGGCGGCAGGTGATTTCAATGGGCACGCTGCTCGATCCCGATGCACTCACCATCGGATTTGCCCGGCGGTTTACCGGGTACAAGCGGGCGGCCATGATTTTTCACGACCTGAGCCGCATCCGGTCCCTCCTGCTGGATCGATGGCGGCCCGTGCAGATCGTTTTTGCGGGCAAGGCACATCCCGCGGATGAACACGGCAAACATCTCATACACCAGATCCATTCGCTTGCCGCCGACAACGGAATGGCCGGCCACGTGGCGTTCGTCGAGAACTACGAAATGCACGCCGCTCATTTCTTCACCCAGGGAGTGGATGTGTGGCTGAACAATCCACGGCCCCCCCTGGAAGCATGCGGAACCAGCGGCCAGAAGGCGGGAATGAATGGAGTGCTGAACGTCAGCGTTCTCGATGGCTGGTGGTACGAGGGCCATAACGGGAATAACGGCTGGGCCATCGGCGGCCCGCCCGAGGACCTCGACGTTCGTTACGACGACGACGCCGATGCCGATGCTCTCTATCAACTCCTGGAACAGCAGATCGTTCCGCTGTACTACGACCGCGATCAGAACGGCTTGCCCCACGGCTGGATTCAGATGGCAAAGGAAGCGATCCGATCGATCGTTCCGCGTTTCTCCGCCCGCCGGATGCTGAAGGACTACGCATCGCGGATGTACGTTCCGGCTGCACTCGCGGGTACAAAGATAAAGGTCTAAAGCCCGCTTCGAATCCAGCTATCGATCGCCTCGGCTGCCTCAGGCAGGGAATCCGTGCCGCCTCTTCCCTTCTTAAAGGAGTGATCTCCACCTTCGATCCAGACCATGGTGGCTCGATCGCCAAGTCTCATGACGACTCGACCCATTAATTCACGTCCGGCGAATGTGTCCTTCGTGCCGCTGATAAACAACATCGGAATCTGTAATGGATACAAATGCTCGTCGCGGAGCTGACCGGGTTTTCCTGGCGGATGCAGGGGATACCCCAGAAACACCAGGCCGCGCGCGTCTTCCACATCCGAGGCGATGTAGGAGGCCACTCTCCCGCCCATCGATTTCCCGCCAATGACGATCCGCCGCGGGGCGTATGCGCGGCGGATGCCTTCAATGACGCCGCGGTAGCGTGCCTGGAGCTTCGGCTGGGGATCTGGAAACCCGCGTTTCTGTTCCATGTATTCAAAATCGAACTTCACGCTCAGGTATCCGCGGCGGGCCAACTCCTGGTGGAAATAGGTCATGAAAGGAGAGTTCATGCCGTGCCCTGCTCCATGGGCGAGAATAATCGCGGTTTCGCCGTCCCAGGAGTCGGATGATGACGCGGCCCAGTTCATGTGGATATGATAAGTCCAATGGACAGGCGACGCTTCCAACTACTCGTGCAAGAGGCCATCCGGGAAGTGCCTGAAGAGTTTCGCGAGAAACTTGAAAACGTCACGGTCATTATCGAAGACGAACCGTCGCGCGAACTGCTGGAGAGAATGGAAGTCCTGCCTGAAGAAACGTTGTTCGGTCTCTACGAAGGAACCCCGCTGACCGAGCGCGGGTTCGAGGCTCCGCTACACCCGGACTGCATCTGGATATTCCAAAGGCCAATTGAAGACGAGTGTGAGACCGAGGAAGATATCAAAAAGGAGATCAAGATCACGGTCGTGCACGAGCTGGCGCACTTTTTCGGATTGGACGACGACTACCTCGAGGACCTCGGCTACTAAACGCTCATGCCCCACAACGTCCTGCGCTCGGGATCAAATCCGCTGGACTCCAGCGCCCGCTCGATGGCGAAATTTTCCGGGCGTACTTCCGCGCTGATTCGCCGGATATTACGCCGTTTGGCGACTTCAACGAGTCCTGCCACCAGGCTCCGGCCAACTCCCTTTTTCCTCCAGGATTCAGCCGTGAAGAGCGTTACCAGATCCATGGTTTCGCCGAACTCGGTCCTCCACAGGTAGGCTGCGTACGCATAGCCGCACAGTTCCTTGTTGGAATCGGCTACCAGCACGATACCGAGGTCGGGTGAACTCAGGATTCGCTCAAACACCAGTGGGACATTGGCCACGCTCGACTCCACATTCAGTTTCTTGAGGAAGTCTTTGGCAAATGCGCAGAGCTGCTCGATGTCCCCAGGTTGTGCCGGACGCACTTGGAATTCTGCTTTCACGCTGCACATTGTAATTCCGAATTCACAATTTAGTGAGGCGAGTTTATAGTTTTTGAATGGTCGGCAAGAATTCTGCTTTCATGCTCGGCATCGGACTGCTTCTTTTGCTCGCAGTGGGCATGATGCCGTGGACGCCGCAGGCGCCTGTTGCAGCCGCGGATGTCCGGGTATCGAAAGAACAGTTTGCGAGCTACCTCGATGAGTGGTCGGAGGCGGAAGGTTTTTTCGATTCGGACAACTTCATTTCAAACGAGACGTCCTATCTTCACGTGGTGGACGAGCTGCGCAGGCAGGCCGAGCCGGGAGGCATCTACATTGGCGTGGGGCCCGATCAGAATTTTTCGTACATCGCGCACGCGCGTCCGGCACTGGCAATTATCATCGACATTCGCAGGCAGAACATGCTGGAGCACCTGCTGTTCAAAGCTCTCCTTGCACGTGCTTCCTCCAGGGCCGAATACCTGGGGCTCCTTTTTGCCAAGGAGACGCCAAATATTGATTCTTCCGCTTCGGTCGCTGAATTACTGGATGCCATACGCCGAGCCCCGCCTGTCGACGGCGCATTTGAGAAGAACCTTGAGTGGGTTAAGCACACCCTGGTTGTGGATTACGGCCTGAATCTGAGTCCCGGGGATCTCGGCAAAATCGAATACACGTATCGGGCCTTTGCGGCCGAGAACCTGGACCTCCGATTCTCGACCATCGGCCGTCTCCCATCCTTTCGGTATCCGACGTATGAAGACCTTTTGCGCGAAAAGGACCGGAATGGGAACTATCAAAGTTTCGTGTCGACCGAAGAACTCTTTCTCTGGATAAAGGAGTTCGAGGGAGAGAACCGATTAATCCCTATTGTCGGGGACTTTGCCGGGAGGGATGCCTTCAGGAAGGTGGCAGCGTTCCTGAATAGCAATGGGCTGCGCGTCTCCACGTTTTACACGTCGAATGTGGAATTTTACCTGTTTGGGCGGCGCGAATGGGGCGCCTACATCGACAACGTCAGGGACCTGCCGGTCTCCGGGAATGCTGTTTTCATTCGTTCATATTTTCCGAGCTTCGGCCGGATCCACCCATTGAACATGGAGGGACACCGTTCGACGTCGCTGGTCCAGCCGCTCGTTCCTTTCCTCGATGATGACAGCGCAGGCAGGCTTTCTTCGTATTGGGATGTAGTCAGAGGCGAACAGTGATTCGGTCCCGCCGGGACACACTCACCGCCGCAGCGGCATTTCTTTGCCTCTGTTCGCTCGCTGCAATACCTGCGGCCGGCAGTGAGATTCGATACTTTCCCAATATCATATACGGGCACATTCTGATCGGAAGCGGCGCCTCGCGCTACGAGACCGGATTCTCCGCCGCTTCACGGAAAGAAACCCGTGTGACTGTGAAGCTGTTTAATGATCGCGGCGAGCCCATGGAAGCAAGCTTTCTCGACGAGAAAGGAGACCTTGCGGTGACTGGGAGTTCTTTCGAATTCTTCCTTGCGCCGGATCATCCCATCCGCATCAAGATACAGCTGGCGCCCGACGACGCGGGCCGGGATGTTGCGGTCAAGACCGGCTGGGCAACCTTTGTAGCGTCCGAAGAGATCGACGTGCTGGCGCTGGTTCGCGTGACCTCACCCGATGGAAGCCTCCTCAACCGTTCGCTGGTTTCCGGGGAGATTCCGGCCGCGAGTTAGCCATTTCTTCAACCCGGATCCGCTGATCGTCCTGGAAAAACGCGATAACTTTCCCCCATAGTCGCCGATTTCGAGGACTCTTCAAACCCGATCTTCAAGATTCGTGGAACTCGTGCAGTGGCCCCACGCGTGCTCAATTCAACGCGTGAGCAAGCACGTTCTTCAATTCGAGAGCTCGCAAGCATGGAAGGCCAGGCCCGGCCATCGAATCCTTGTCATCGACAACGGCGCTCTTCGATTTGAATTTCCGGCGGATTGGGCACTGTCAGTGGACGAAAAGCATGTCCGGCTTACCCGGCAACACACGCCTGATGACCATTGCGGCATGATCCTGTCGAATCGGCTGACTTCACCGCACGTGGCGGGCGTACCTCTGAACCTTCTTCTTGACGACATCACGAGTCTCGCATCCACCGATGCGAGACTCATGATCCGGCGCGGTCCAACGATTCAACTGCTCCGGCCGCCCCAGGAGGCCGCGTGGTTGCAGATGCGGTTTTACAATTCCGCGGACGCGCACGAGACCTGCTCGCGTATCTGCCTTGCCCGCGCCGGCTGCACGATGGCCATCATCGTTTTTGATTTCTGGCCCGAGGATGAGTTGGCACTGAGCCGCGTCTGGAGCACATTTCTCGAAACCCTTGCAGTGGGCGAATACTTTGCCGATCCGGCGACCGGCAAACGACGCGAGCAGTGGGGATAAGCGAGTGGAAGATCATCGAATATCGAAGGTGCCGGACGGTCGAGGCCGGCATCCTCGCCGAAGACGATCGTGTGGAACTCATTCGGTCGAGGAACTCCTGGGCTAACCCATTTTCGAAATATTCTCGAAGTACCGCGCGAACATGCGCATTCCGCCCGAGGCCTGTTCCCAATCAAAGTTTTCGTTGGGCGCGTGGTACCCGTGCTCGGGCAGGCTCAGGCCCAGAAAGACGATTGGCGCTTTCAGATAATGTTGCATCGTGACGACGGCGCCTATCGATCCTCCTTCACGAACGAAGGCCGGGTCCTTCCCAAAGGCGGTGCGCATGGCGTCGCGTGCGGCGTCGGCGTATGGACCTTTGTTCGGCCCGAGGAATGGACTCAGAAAGGACTCCGGTTCAACCTGCACATCCGGGTTGTGCTTCCGGATGAAATTTCGGACGAGACGAAACACCTTTTCGGGCTTCTGATTGGGCACCAGCCGCATGCTGATCTTTGCTTCCGCCTTCGGCGCTATGGCTGTCTTGACTCCCGGGCCCGTATAGCCACCCACGATGCCATGCACTTCGAATGTCGGCTGCGCCCAGATCCGGCGCACGATCTCCTCGGCATCCGAGCTTCGCAGTTTCAGTAACTCGTGAGCATCCTTGAAGCGCTTCACATTGAAGCCGGATGCCAGAAAGCTGGCAATTTCCGCTTTGCCGGGCTTGGCCACATCGTCGTAAAAACCCGGGATATGAACCTTGCCGGTTCGCGCGTCGTAACATTCGGCAATGAGCTGGCACAGTTCCCCTAGTGGATTTCGAGCGGCTCCGCCTGTCAGGCCGGAATGTACATCTTTCGTTCCGGTTTCAAGTATGAGCCTCATGGGCGCCAGGCCCCTCAGGCCGTAAGCCACGGCGGGCCTTCCCCGGGAGATCCAGATCGTATCGGAAACAGCGACGGATTTTGTGCCCAGACGCTTGTAGTTGCCTTTCATGAAGTGCTCGAAATGAGGACTTCCGATTTCTTCTTCGAACTCCCAGATGAACTGAATATTGACGGGAATTCCCTGCTCCACGGCGAAGCGCGCTCCAAAAAGGGCGGCGAGGGCCGGTCCCTTATCGTCTGTGGTCCCTCGGCCGATGTAGGTATCGCCGTCTTTATGGAAAACGAATGGGGGCCGCGTCCACTGGGGTTCGTTTGCCGGCTGTACATCGAGATGGTTGTAGATCGTGACGGTGGGCCGGCCGGCGCCGGTCACAAACTTACCGACAACGACGGGATTTCCGGGTGTCGGCACCTTCTCGGCCTGGGCACCCAACGCTCGCAGATACGAAACAGCCGCATCCGCTCCGCGCTCGATATCGTTCCTGTGTTCGGGATCGGAGCTGACTGTCGGAATCTCCACCCATTCCTGAAGCTTCGATTCGAATTCATTGCGAACAGAGGCAACGAACATTTCAACGTTGTATGAAGATATTTTGGACATCTCTGAGTTCCTCTTACGTCTTTTCTAAATTTTCCAGTCTGCGGCCACGCGGGAGTTCTTCCGGCGTGTAAACACAAAATCCCTTTGAATGGCAAAAATGGCGATGAACAGAAGCCCTTCCGCGCACAGTTTCGCCGGGACTACCGGGACGCCTGTCAGTTCGGTGCAGGCGCAACGGCACGCTGCAGATACCCGATGAATTGCGCTTCCGAGGCTGAACCAACGAACTCCACACTGTCATTGATCACAGTCTTCGGCACACCACGGATCGCGTATCGTTCAACGAGAGGCGGAAACTCGGTCACTTCCACGACGTCTGCCGTCACGTGCGAATTCTCAATCGCCATCTGGTGTGCCAACCTGCACACTGGTGGGCAGTAGGGTCAGGTGGGAGTCACGAAGACCTGAATGTGAACGTCCGCCGAAATGCCGCTCAGGGCCTCGATGGTTTCCTCCGCAAGCCCGGCCGTCCCCTGTGACGCATCAATGATTGAGCCGAGCAGAACCGAGAATTCATATCCCGACGGCATCCCGAAATATCGAACCTTGCCCTTCACGCTGTCGGAAGATATGACCAGCGCCGGTATTCGCTCAATTCCGTGCTCGCGCGCGAGCTCGCTTCCGGCTGCAAACTCGTGAATCTCGAGGTGCAGCTTGTCGGACAACGCCGCCACTTCCTCGAGCAGCAGACGCGTGTCTTTGCAGGTGGCGCATTCCTCGCCCGGTATGAACACGGGCGAGTCCCGATCGGTGAAGTACACCAGCTTCACGTCTGCACGGAGTTGCTCGAACACTTTCCGGATCTCGTTTCGCTCGTCGTCGGACAGAAAGGCCATATCTCACCTCACGCCTTTGAATTCTATATAATCCCCACATGACGTGGCGTGAAAAGGCCGAAACCTATTTCAAGGATCTCCAGCACCGGATCTCGCAGGCGATCGCGGAGATCGATGGCACTCCCTTCCGGGAAGATACGTGGTCGCGTGAGGGTGGCGGCGGCGGCCGCACTCGCGTTCTGGAAGGAGGAAACGTGTTTGAGAAGGCTGGAGTGAATTTCTCTTCGGTCCACGGGAGTCTGCCACCGGAGTTCGCAGCCAAGATTCCACTGGGTACCGGAACGGAGTTTTTTGCCACAGGCGTGTCTTTGGTGTTTCACCCGCGCAGTCCGGCAGTGCCCGCGGTTCATGCCAACTTCCGATATCTGGAAAAAGGAGAGTCGTCGTGGTTTGGAGGCGGCACCGACCTTACTCCATGTTATCCGCATGCCGAAGACGCCCAACATTTTCACCGCACACTGAAGGCCGCCTGCGACAAGCACGGCGCGGACTTCTACCCGCGATTCAAGAAGTGGTGCGATGAATACTTCACGTTAAAGCACCGCGCCGAAATGCGCGGAATCGGGGGCGTGTTCTTTGATTATCTCGAGGGCGATACGGAGCGCAATTTCGCGTTTGTCCGGGATCTGGGAGACTCGTTTCTGGAGGCCTATGTGCCGATCGCGCTCCGGCGGATGAATGAGCCTTATGGCGAACGCGAGCGCCAATATCAGCTTTACAGGCGCGGACGATACGTGGAGTTCAATTTGCTCTACGACCGCGGAACGATTTTTGGACTCGAAACCCGCGGCCGCACCGAATCGATATTGATGAGCCTGCCCCCGCTTGTGCGCTGGGTTTACGACTTCAAGGCCGAACCAGGATCGGTCGAAGAGGCGGCCCTGGAATTCTTCCATCCGAAAGACTGGGCGTAATTTCCGGATATCCGTGGGCGCGTGGATTCAGCCCCGCGCCCACAGGTAGGGCTAAAAGCGCAGCCTAGCCTATGTTATTGCCCAACCTAGGTTCCGTCTAAGAGGCCGATATCCGCTCGGACTATACTCATCGCATCTTATGGATCAGAAACTTCAATATCCCGACTCAAGACGATCCGATCAGGAGGACACCTACTTCGGTGTGAGGGTCCCGGACCCATACCGGTGGCTCGAAGACGACAACGACCCGGAGACTCTGAATTGGGTTGAAGCGCAGAACAAGGTCACGCTCGCCTATCTCGAAGGGATTCCTTATCGGGCCAATGTCAAAGCGCGGCTCGAAAAGCTCTTCAACTATCCGAGGTACGGCGCTCCCTTCCGAAACGGACAGCACTTCTTCTACGCCAAGAACGACGGCCTCCAGAACCAGAGTGTGTATTACATGCAGCAGGGCCTGGAAGGAACGCCGGAGGTCCTGATCGATCCGAACCACTTCTCACCTGACGGCACCTCGCAGCTTGCCGAATTTGCGCTTTCGAAGGACGGCAAGTACTTCGCATACGGAATTTCGAAGGGCGGATCCGACTGGCGGGAAGTGCACGTCATGGAAATCGCCGGAAGAAAGACGCTGCCGGACCTCTTGAAGTGGGTGAAGGTTTCGGATCTCGCATGGCAGGGTAACGGCTTTTACTACAGCCGCTACGATGCTCCCGCGCCGGGCAAGGAACTCACGTCGTCCAACGACGATCACAAGGTGTACTACCACCGTGTCGGCTTCTCGCAGGCCGAGGACGAACTTGTTTACGAGGACAAGGCCAATCCGCAACGCTTCCATCAGGTCATGACGACGGAAGACGAACGCTTCGCATTCCTTTACATCTCCGACCGCGGCAAGGGAAAGGTTGGGGATGCCCTGTTCGTGCGCGACGCTGCGCAGCCGGGCAAGGAGTGGATTCCGCTGATTCCCGAGGTGGGTGACGAACTGTATTACGTTATCGACCATGTCGGCGACCGGATTCTCGTGCAAACCAACAGAAACGCTCCGAACTGGAAGGTCGTTCTCATCGATCCGAAGAATCCGGGGGAAAACAACTGGCAGGTTGTGCTCCCTGAAAGGCCGGAACCGCTCGAAGCCGCCGGCACGGCCGGTGGAAGACTTTTTGCGGCCTATCTGAAGGACGTCACGACGCGCGCGTACGTGTACGGCCTTGACGGAAAATTCGAGAATGAAATTGCACTTCCGGGGCTGGGCGCCGCAACCGGCTTTGCCGGCAAGCGCGACGACACATTCATCTTTTATACATTCCAGTCGTTCAACGTTCCCCTGTCGATTTACCGTTACGACATCGCAACGCGGGAATCCACGTTGTTCCGAATGCCGGAGATTCCCCACTTCAAGCCCGCCGCATATGAAACCAGCCAGGTCTTCTACACGAGCAAGGACGACGGCACGCGCGTTCCGATGTTCATCGTGCATAGGAAGGGCCTGACGCTCGACGGCAATAATCCGGCCCTGCTGTACGGCTACGGCGGGTTCAACAACACGATCGCGCCATCGTTCAATCCCCTGCGGCTTGCGCTGCTCGAACAGGGAGTCGTCTACGTTTCGGCGAACATCCGTGGAGGCGCCGAGTACGGGGAGAAGTGGCACGAAGCGGGAACAAAACTGAAGAAGCAGAACGTTTTCGATGACTTCATCGCCGCCGCCGAGTATCTGATCGCGAACAAGTACACATCGCCTGAGCGGCTCGCCGTGCAGGGCGGCTCAAATGGTGGCCTGCTCGTGGGCGTGCTCGCCAACCAGCGCCCCGATCTCGTCAAGGTCGTGATCGAGCAGGCAGGCGTCATGGACATGCTGCGCTTCCACAAGTTCACGATCGGGTGGAACTGGATTGCGGACTACGGCTCGAGCGACAACGAAGCGGAATTCAGGGTGCTAAACGCCTATTCGCCGATACACAACATCGAAAGAGGCCGGAAGTATCCCGCGACTTTGATTACAACCGCGGATCATGACGATCGCGTCGTGCCCGCGCACTCCTTCAAATATGCCGCGGAGCTTCAGTACGCGCAGGGCGGAGACAATCCGGTCCTGATTCGAATCGACACAAGGTCGGGTCACGGCGCCAGCAACACGGCCAAAAGCATCGAACAGGCGGCCGACATCCATTCGTTTATCATGTGGAACCTGGGTGTGACGCCGAAATACTGATATTCTTCGAAGCCATGAAGGGTTCGAAACGTTTGTGATCTTTTGTCGTTACTGCGGAGCACAGATTCTGGATGACAGCGTTTTCTGCGCAAAGTGTGGCAAACGTCTGGGACGGCCTTCTTATCCGCGGCTGTCATTGGCCGCGCAAAAACTGAGGCTCAAGACCCCTTATCCGTATTTTGCCCTGCTGCTGGCCCTCTATATTGGATGGACTGCGGCTCCGCGGCAGGCCGCCGCCGATTACTCACACCTGAAATGGACCTTCGAACAGGACCGGAAAATGGACCTTCCCGACGGCAGCCTTTTCCAACAGGCCCTCTCGCTGGTGGTCGAAAATACCGGCACAACCGCCGTGGCAGACGTTCCAATCGAGCTCAGCGCGAAAATCGAGCCTGCCAAGCGATCGGAAGTTGTTGCAGGTTTTCTTGGCCGCAAGCTCATTATTCTTCAGCAGGGCCGGCCGCTGCCTTTGGTAATCGTTCTGGCGGATAACGTCGAGCCGGGCGCCAGGCGGCGCTACTTTCTCGAAGGCAGCATTACCGCGGAGCCGCCCTTCAAGGTGACGTACGAGGTTCGTGGAGAAGACCAGGACGAAGTGCTTGCCAGCTTCGTCGTTGAACAATAAGCGGCTGCGATCAAGAAAATGAATCGAGACTTCATCTACCGCTGGTTGCGCCGTCTGGCGATCACCATTGCTGTGCTGATCGCTCTTGTCTTGTTTGTAGTCCTCCCCATCGGCGGCTCGTATCTCATCACCAACAGCAGATTTCAGAATCCCGAACGCGGAGCCAGCACTCCGGAAGCGCTTGGGCTCCCCGTCACACCTGTTGAATTTCAGGCCACTGATGGGGTCCCGTTGCGCGGATGGTGGAGTCCGGGCGAGCCCGGTCATCCCGTGATCATTTTTCTGCATGGCTTGAACCGGTCCCGGCTTGAGCTTCTGTCGCGCGCGGCGGAGTCCAACAAGCGCGGATACGGCGTGCTGCTTTTCGATTTGCGCAAGCATGGAGCAAGCGGCGGGCAGTATACGACGCTTGGAATCTTTGAGAGCCGTGACGTCTGCGCGGCCCGGGAATTTGTAAAGCAGAGGGCCGGCGACCGCGCTCAATTACTCTGGGGAGTTTCCATGGGCGCATCGACTGCCCTGCTGGCTGCAAGGAACTGTCCGGGCGTCGCAGGAGTCATTTCCGACAGTTCGTTTCTTTCGCTGCGAGAGACCGTTTCCCACCATCTGACGCTTATTTTTGGATTGCCTCCCTTTCCGATCGCGAATCTCATCGTTATGATTACCGGCCTGCGGATGGGGTTCGATGCGGACGAAGGTGACGTTGAAGCCGCGGTGCGGGAATTCGGCGACATCCCGGTGTTGTTCATCGCCGGAGGCCAGGACCGCCGAATGCCGGTTGTCCTGGCACAAAGGCTGCTAGCGGCCGCTCATAGCCCGGCGAAGGAATTGTTGATCGTGCCTGGGGCGGGCCATGGCGATGCTTACGCCGTTGATTCGGCCGGCTACCTGAATTCCGTGTTCCGATTTCTCGAAAAGGTCCGCTATAATCCCCGTTCTTCCGGAGGCTCGTAGGAATGGAGACAGCGACAAAGGACGCCCAGGGACCGCGTTCCACGGATCATGTCCTTGAGGCGCTGGCAACGTTGGCCGCGCTTCTCGATCGCACGATCAACGAGGTCAAAGCGGTCGATTCGGATTTCCAGAATCGGCTTCTCCAGGCTGTACACAACACCGAATCGTCGATTCAGGCGCAGGCGGCCGAACACCTGGACGCCGCGTTATGCGATCTTCGCCGAACACTCCAGGAGGAGCACGAAAGGAAAGTGGCGGGCTTGACTGCCAACTGGAACGCGGAACGGCAGCGGCTCGATCACGAAGTGGAAAGGGTCGCGCAGGCAGGCCTGCAATGGGAAGAGCAGCGCGCGCGCCTGAACTCCGAGATCGAAGAAGCCAGAAATACCGCGGTCGAGGCAGTCGCCCCGGCGGAGAGCTATAAGACCAGGGCCGAAGCTGAAATGGCCAAAGCCGCGGCAGCGGCCCCCACGCATCCAGGCGTCCCTTCTGCGGGTCTGCTGCAGGAAGTGGAACGTGCTGAAGCGGCAATCAAGCAGATCTCCGCTTTGATCGACGATCACACCACCGAACTGTCCATCGTCATCCGAAAAAATGTCGAACGCGCCGAACTGGAGGCGTACCTAAAGGGCATCCGCTTCGCGATTACCAGCGGCAAGACGTAATTCCCGGTGAGGCGCGCGGCTTCCACGGTTGTCCTATGGTTCAGGATTTGCCAAATGGTCACGGCTATCCGTGATATTCTCCCGAAAATGGATTCCATGATTCGCCCGTATGACAGTTTAGCCGAAGCAGATGCGGCCGATGATGCATACTACGCGTCTCTGGCGCCTCAGGAACGTCTTGAGATTTTGCTCGAGCTCATCGAAATGTATCGGACGACGCAAGGTGAAGATTCAGAGAGACTTGAAAGAGTTTATCGAATTGATGAACTCGAACGGCGTTGAGTACGTCATTGTCGGTGGACATGCCGTGGCCTATCACGGCTATCCTCGATTCACCGGCGACATGGATTTCTTTGTAAGGCCTGAGCCCGAAAACGGAGCGCGGATCATTGCAGTTCTTCGATCGTTTGGATTGCCAGATACGGCCGATCTCGAACCCACACTTGTGGAACCCGGCAGGGTCGTTCAGATCGGCCGGCCTCCCAACCGCATTGACCTTCTGACGGGCATTAGCGGAGTTAGTTTCCAGGAAGCACTCGCAACCAGCGTTGGGGCTGAAATCGACGGGCAGCCCGTTCGAATGATCGGATTCGACTCCCTGCTGCTCAACAAAAGCGCTTCCGGACGGCCAAAAGATCTGGCCGACATTGAACAGCTCAAGAAAACGCGCGATCGCCGGCACTGACGGAAACCTCTGGAAAAATCCAATGCCTCTTCCGAGGGGCACAAAGCCCGGACCGTACGAAGTTCCCTCGCTGATCGGTGAAGGCGTCAGGGTGCGGGTCGACTGCGCCACCGACAGCCGACTGAACCGAACTGCCGCCATCAAGGTTCCTACTCCGCACTTCTCCGATAATCCCGACATGAAAGAGCGCTTCGAACTCGAAGCGCAGACGATTGCGGGGTTGAATCGCGATGTCAATGCGCTGTGCTGGGCGGACATCAGTACATCCGATGCAGACAAGGCGGAAAAATTCTACTCGGACTGGCTGGGCTGGACGTACGAAACAGGCGTGGATGGCTACCGGCACATCGTCAGAGCCACTGGATGTGTTATTTCAGCGTGGCGGATGCCACTGTGACTTTTTGTGCCACCCGCCTGACGCACCGCGTAAAATCAGCTCGTGGCGAATCATTACACCGTACTTGCGGGTGGAACCGGGGCGGCCAAGTTTCTTCGTGGCCTGACGGCAGTGCTTCCGCCCGAGGAGGTGCATGTCATCGTCAACGTTGGCGACGATACGGAAATGTGGGGCCTGCATATAAGTCCCGACGTCGATACCATCCTGTACGCCCTTTCGGGCCGACTCGACGCCGAACGCGGATGGGGTCTTCGCAATGAAACTTTCCGGTGTCTGGAAGCTATCAAGCCGCTGGGTATGCCGTCATGGTTCCAGCTTGGCGATGCGGATCTGGCTACACACCTGACTCGCACCGAACTGCTTCGGGGCGGTCTGACGCTTGGCGACGTTACCGAGCGCCTCGCATTGCTTTTTGGCGTGCAGGCCAAAGTGTTGCCTGCATCGAATGACCGTGTCCGCACGAAAATCGACACGCCCGAGGGACTGATTTCCTTCCAGGAATTTTTTGTACGCGACCGCTGGCAACCGGATGTTCGAAGCGTGATTTACTCGGGCGCGGCGGAAGCGCGCGCACCCATTTCGGTGGTATCGTCGATCCGGGAGGCGAAGGCCATCTTCATTGCGCCCAGTAACCCGATCACAAGCATCGGACCGATCCTCGCGGTTCCGGCAATTCGTGACGCCCTTCGATGCACGCGCGCCGACATTATCGCCATCAGTCCGATCATCGGCACTGCCCCGGTGAGCGGTCCGGCCGCAAAGCTGATGGAGGCCTGCGGTTACGAGGTCTCTCCGGCCGGTGTGGTACGCTGCTACAAGGATTTTCTGGACGATGTCATCATCCATGAAACCGACGCGGCGCTGGCTGCCTCAATCCGGTATGACACGCTCGGAGTCCATGTAACCGACATCCTGATGCCCGATATCGAGAATGCCCGCCGGCTTGCCGAGTTCGCTCTCGGCGTGAACGGATGAGCGGCTGCAAATGAAGACAGTTCTTCTTCCCGTCAAGGATTTCAGCAATGCCAAGCAGCGCCTGACCCATGCGCTGGCTCCCGAACAACGCGCCGGACTTGCCCGGGCCATGTTTTCCGACGTGCTGCGCGCCCTGGCCGGCTGCCGTGTTCCCGACCGCATCATTGTTTTTACGGCAAGCGCAGAGGCCGCGGCGATGGCTCGGCCCTTTGGGTTCGATGTCGTGACCGAGGAATCGGTGGATGGCCACAGCGCGGCCGTGAACCATATGCTGGAAAGGCTCGCAACGAACGCTTCAGGAGCGTCGATCGTTTTCTCCCTGGCATTAGATCTGCCTACGCTCACTCCAGGAGAAATCGATTTCGTCATCTCGAGTGTCAGTGAGCCGTTCACGATTCTTCCATCCAGGGACGGCACTGGAACAAACGGGCTCGTCTTCAAACTGCCCGCGCGAATCGCCGTGGAATATGGGGAAGGAAGTTTTCGCAGGCACCTTTCAAAGGCCTGGGCCGCTGGACTGCGAGCTGAGGTGCTCAGTGTGCCGGGTGTGGCTTTTGACATCGATACACCGGAAGACGTCGCGCACTTCATGGACGATTCCGGAGAGAAAGACCGGGACTCCGCTACATGGAAGTACCTCAACGGCCTGCGCCGATGAAACTGGAAATCTTCCCGGTACATCACATTCCGGAAGTCCGCCCTGGCATGGATCTGGCCCAGTTGTTGCAGGACGCGATTCAAGCGTCGGGCCTTGCTCTTCAAAGCGGCGATATTCTCGTTGTCACCCAGAAGGTAGTTTCGAAAGCCGAGGGACGGATCATCCGCCTGGCCGAGATAGAGCCATCCGGCTTCAGCGAATCCATTGCCCGGGAACTGAAGAAGGATGCCCGCATGATCGAAGTGGTCCTCCGGGAGTCCAGGCGTATCGTGCGCATGCGTGGAGAAGTCCTGATCTGCGAAACGCACCACGGTTTTATCTGTGCGAACGCGGGCGTGGATCGCTCGAATGTCGAAGACGCCGACAGCGTGACGTTACTGCCGAAGGATCCGGATCGGTCCGCATGGACGCTGGCGCGCCGTCTTGGCTGCGGCGTCATCATCACAGACACGTTCGGACGGCCATGGCGTGAAGGCCTGGTGGACACGGCGATCGGCGTGGCCCGCGTGCCGCCCCTGGCCGACTATCGTGGAAAACCCGATGCATACGGCCATCCAATGAACGTCACCGTTCTCGCAACAGTCGATGCGCTCGCTGCGGCTGCCGGATTGGTCATGGGTAAAGCGGAAAGTATTCCGGCGGCGTTGATACGGGGTTTTCCGTGGGAGGAGTCGGATGCGGATATTCGTGTCTTGTTGAGGGATCCGCAGAAAGATCTGTTTCTGTGAGGGCCGAGCTGCCTTTCGTTACATCTTGTATTTGCTGCCGAGGTCTTCGTCGTTCAGATTTTCAAGCCAGCGCTTGAGCTCTTCATTGTTGATTTTGTCCTGGGTTCCTCCCGGATTCTTCGAAGACTTTAATACTTCATCCTCGACGAATATGGGGCAGTCGATCCGGAGGGCCAGCGCGAGGGCATCGCTCGGACGTGAATCGATGGAAATGAGCATTCCATTGCGTTCGATCCAGATGAGCGCATAGAAAGTGTCTTCTTTGATGCTGGTGACGACCACTTTGCGAACAGAGGTGTCCAGGCCAACGAGAACGTTCTTCAGCAGGTCGTGGGTCATCGGGCGGGGAGTGACAACTTTTTCGATTTCCAGCGCAATCGCATTGGCTTCGGGCACGCCCACCCAGATGGGAAGTATCCCGGCTCCGGCAGCCTCCTTCAGGATGACGATCGGCATGTTCGTCATGGGGTCCATCATCAGGCCCCGGATCTTCATTTCAATTTCCAAAAATGTCCTCCCGGCTCTGCGACTTTAGGCAATGTATATACTTTCGGGCCGAAAATGCAACTGCGCCGCCTGGATCCGGGCATTACACTGTGGGCGCGGGGCTGAAGCTGAAGCCCCGCGCCCACAGGTGAGATCAGGACTTCCCTGCCAGTAATTCCTTCACGTGCTGGCGCGCCGCATCCGTCACTCGCGAGCCGCTCATCATTCGGGCAAGTTCCTCGATCCGCGCGTCACCAGTCAGTGGTTCTACGCGGGTGACGGACCTTCCATCGATGACGAGCTTCTCAATCCGATACTGATAATCCGCGAATGCGGCAATCTGGGCCAGATGTGTGACGCAAAGAATCTGGTAGCGTCCCGACAGTTCCTTCAGCTTTCGGCCTACAGTCTCGGCGGCCTTCCCGCCCACTCCGGCATCCACTTCATCGAAAACGAGGGTTTTGTGCGCCCGGTCGACCGCCAGGACGGTCCTGAGGGCAAGCATGATGCGGGACAACTCTCCGCCGGAGGCGATCTTTTCCAGCGGGCGGGGCTCTTCGCCGGGATTCGCGGAGATGACAAGCTCGGGCCGGTCAATGCCGCTCGCTCTGCCCGGATCGAGATCCGACCAGCGGATCTTGAACTCCGCATGGGGCATTGCCAGCGAGTGAAGCTCGCGTTCGATCGCGGTTTCGAGTTTTCTGGAAGCCGCCCTTCGCTTCTTGCTCAACTGCTTGGCCGCGGCGTCATACTGCTGGCGCTGCCTGGCGATATCCTGCTGAAGCTCCTCTTTTTTCGCCTCGGTAAGACCTATGCTGTCCATTTCGCGGCTTACCTTTTCAAGGTGCTCCAATAGGTTCGGTCCATATTTGCGGTGGAGCCGTTCCAACTCGGCCATGCGTGCCTGTACGCGCTCAAGCTCCTGGGGATCCGCGTCGACCTGGTTCGCATAGTCCCGCAGAGCATAGGCAATGTCTTGTATGGAGATGCGAGCCGCTTCTGCCTGCTCGAGAATTGGCGACAACCGCGTATCGTGTTGCGCAGCGTCGCGCAGCCACTTCTGTGTCTGCGACATCAGTGCAAGCACCGACGCTTCGGATTCATAAAGGGTCTCGTAGCTGTTTGTCGCGGCTTCGAGAAGCTTTCCGGCATGAGCGAGGACTTCCAGGCGGCTTCGAACCTGGTCCGTTTCATCCGGTTTCGGATTGGCTTTCTGAATTTCGTCGTGCTGAAAGCGGAGCAGGTCCATTCGTTCGAGTTTTCGCGCGTGATCGGCAACGAGCGCGGCGAGCGCGGCCTCTTTTTGCTGGATGGCCGCAAATGCGTTGCGGACTTCGGAGGCGAGGCCGGCGGAGCCGGCGAACAGGTCGATTAACGAAAGCTGGTTTGCGTTTTCGAGCAACGTCTGTTGCTCATGCTGTCCATGGATGTCGAGCAGCGCGGGAGCCAGTTCCCGCAGTGTTGCGACCGTGCTGGGTTGATTATTGATGTAGACGCGATTGCGTTCATCGCCGGAGATTTCACGCCGAATGACAACCTGCGAATCTTCAGAATCGAGGCCGAGGTTCTCGAGTTCCTTTGTGAGGTTCGTTTCGAAGACCGCTTCGACAATGGCGCGCGTCTCCCCCGTCCTTACCATTTCGGATGATGCTTTCGATCCGGCAAGCAGGCTGAGCGCATCCACCAGGATTGACTTGCCGGCGCCGGTCTCTCCGGAAAGCAGGTTGAAACCCTCGTCAAAGTGGAGTTCGAGCTGGTCAATGAGGGCGAAATTTCTGACGCGAAGGAAGCGCAACATACCCGAGCGGTTATAAGCCATCGGGGTTGATCTTTCAATGATGAAGAGGGTACCTTGATCGTTTCATGAGCGGCTGCGAATGCAAGCCCGATAGGGCGCAGCCATCAAGGAATAAGAGGATAGACAATTGAATGACATCAATTTGATCGAGTTGCTCCGCAACACCGGTCCCGTGAACCGGTTGATTCTCCTTGTGCTGCTGGTGTTTTCTGTCTGGTCGTGGGGAATCATCCTGTCCAAAGTGATGCATTTCAAAAAAGTTCGCCAGGAGTCGGAATTGTTCTGGAAGATTTTTCGCAAGGGCCAGAGCCTGTCGGAAATCGCGACGGCCTGCGAAACCCTTCGGTTCACTCCTCTGGTTCCGGTTTTCAATGCCGGAGCTGATCTGCTGCGGCCCGGACAGAGCCGGTCGGCCGGACAAGGTTCGCTCGCCCTGAAAACCGCCTCGATAAGCGTCGCCACACTTCAGCGCGCCCTGACTCGGGCTTCCGCCGCCCAGCTCACATTGCTTGAGAGCCGGATGACATTTCTGGCGACGACGGCTTCGGTCACGCCATTCGTCGGATTGCTGGGTACCGTGTGGGGCGTCATGAGATCATTTACCGGCCTGGCAACAACGAACGTGGCGACGCTGCGCGCGGTAGCTCCCGGAATCGCCGAAGCCCTCATTGCCACCGCATTCGGCCTTTTCGCGGCGATTCCCGCAGTCATCGCATACAACCACTTCGTCTACCAGTTGCGTAACCTCGGAGGCGAACTCGACGATTTGCAGGTCGAGATGCTTGCGAATGCGGAAAGGGATGGCATTTAATGGCGATAACAACCCGGGACGGCAAAACGCAGACGACACTGGCGGAGATCAACATGATCCCGTTCATCGATATCATGCTGGTGCTGCTCGTTATCTTCATGATAACGGCCCCGGTCATACAATCCGGTATCGAAGTCGATGTTCCCAGGACCCAGGTTGTTCGCGAGATCGCCGAAGAGAAGCTTGTGGTTTCGATCGACCGGGAGCAGAAGCTGTACCTGCAGAACACCGCGGTCAATGTAAATGAACTCGGACAGAAAATCCGTGAGCAGCTTCTGGATCCATCCCGTCAGAGTATTTATCTGCGCGCCGATCAATCGGTGCCGTTTGGGACGATTGCCGCAGTGATGGACAGCCTGAAGCTTGCCGGTATCCAGAACATCAGCGTGGTTACACAACCGCTGGAACAGCCACGCAGACGCTAAGGAGAAGATGAAACGTAACGGCGAAAAATTCGACCGTTTTCTCACGATGTCGGTCGTGTTTCACATTGCCCTGCTTACGTTGCTTGTCTTTTCGCCATCTTTGTTTCCTGTTCAGGGTGGTTCCTGGGGAACCGAGACATCCAGCGGTGATGCTATCGGCGTGAGCATCACCGGAAGCATGTCGGGGATTAACCTTCCTGCACCAGCAGTGGTTCAGCCAGATGCGCCGGCAAATCCATCCGCCGGTTTTTACAATACGGAGACGGCGCCGCCGCCACCTCCGCCTGAGGATGCCGAGCCTATTCCGGAAACGACGGCTCCTGTCAAGACCACGGCGCCGCCAAGGCCGGCCCGGACTCCTCCGCCGCCGCGGCAGCCGGCTCCTGTCGAGGCGCCGCCCGCTCCCGACAATGCCATTCCGTTTGGCCAGGGTGGCCGCCCAGCGCTGAGTTATGGACAGTTTCAGGCCGGGGCGGGCTCGCTCGGCGTCGGTTTCGGCGATGGCGCATTTGGCGAACGTTACGGCTGGTATGTGCAGGCCATTACGCGGAGGATTTCGCAAAACTGGCTGCAGTCGCTGGTGGATAGCGGAATCCGGACTGCTCCCCGCGTCTACCTGACATTTGTAATAGGACGCGACGGGTCGGTTTCAGCGGCCGAAGTGAAGCAATCGAGCGGAATTCCCTCTTTGGATCGCTCCGCCTTGCGCGCAATTCTTGCGTCGAATCCGTTGCCGGCATTGCCGGGCGATTTTCGCGGATCCAACATTACAGTCAGCTTCTATTTCGAGTACGTACGATGAGAAAAATACTGTCGAGTCTGGCTCTCTTGGTTCTGCTGCTGGCGCCGCTCGCGGTGCAGTCCCAGGAGCCTCAGATACAGACTGGAACTCGCACCGGTGTTGTAGGCGTCAAACTTGCGGTCCCCGAGTTTCAACCCGCGGCGCAGGATGCGAAGAGCGTGGAACTCACGCGAATCTTCAACCAGGTGCTCTGGGACGATCTCGATTATTCCGGTGTCGTCACGCTGGTCAGCCGCAGCTTCTATCCGCTGGGCCAGTTTTCCGCGCCGGCCCAGGTCATTCCGGACGAGTGGATTACTCCCGCCGTTGACGCGCAATTCATCACGTTCGGAAACTCGCGGACCGGGGGCGGAACATTTGTCGTCGAAGCGCGGTTATGGGATCTGAAGAACCCACAAAGCCGCGAGGTGTTCGGGACACGATTTGCGGGACCCGACACGGAAGAACTCGCGCGCCTTGTCGCGCATCAGTTGGCCGACGAAATCATTCAGCGGATCGGCGGCGGAATCCGGGGTGTTTCGCAGACAAAGCTTGCGTTTGTGACGGACCGGACGAATAGCGGCAACAAAGAACTATACGTGATGGATTATGACGGCAATAACGCCTACCCCCTCACGGCGCACCGGACGATCGTACTGACACCCGCATGGTCGCCCGATGGCGAAAAACTCGCCTTTACCAGCTACCGCCGGAATAATCCCGATATCGAAATTATTTCGCGCATCGACCATGGCGAACTGCCTTTCCAGCGATCCGCCGGCCTGACCACCACTCCCTCGTGGTCTCCGGATGGTGGACGAATCGCTTTTGCCAGCAGCCGCGACAGCAATGATGGCCCGGAAATCTATGTTGCCGACTGGAATGGAAGGAATTCACGCCGGGTGACCCAATCCCGGGGTGTCGACATTTCCCCGGTCTGGAATCCGCGGACGGGCCGGGAGTTAGCCTTTGTGTCCGACCGCAGCGGCACGCCGCAGATATATATTATGGATGCCGAAGGAACCGACGTTCGCCGTATTATTCAGGATGGCGGAAGCGCGCAAAACCCGGCATGGTCGCCCGATGGCCAGAACATCGCATTTGCATGGCAAAAGCGGGGACTGCCGTTTGACCTGTATTTGTACAATTTGTCGACTGGAACGATCGTGCAGTTGACCAAAGACGCAGGCGATAATGAGAGGCCGACATGGGCGCCGGATGGCCTGCATCTCGCATTTGAGTCCAGCCGCAATGGCACGCGTCAGATTTACTCGATGTTGGCGGATGGCACCAAGATTCGTCAGCTTACAAGAAGCGGTAAAAATGAAAGTCCGGCCTGGTCCGGATATATTGGAAAATAAGAATCCGGTTCAATTCTTCAGGAGGTTTTGACGGTGATCAAAGCAAATTCACGGCTAATCACATTGCTAATCGTATTGTTGTTGGTAACGGTCTCTTGCCGAAAACCCGTGGCTGCCCCGCCACCGCCACCGCCACCGCCGGCGCCAGCGCCGCCACCGCCGCCGGCTCCGACAATGACTCTGAGCGCGGCGCCGGAAACCGTTCAGCGTGGACAAGGAACGACTTTGACCTGGCAGGCAACCAATGCCGCCAACGTCGCTATTGAACCCGGCATCGGCAATGTTCCCGGAAACGGAAACCGGCAGGTTACGCCCGTCTCCTCGGTTACCTACACGGCCACCGCGACCGGCCCCGGCGGCACCGCGACGGACACTGTTCGCATAACGGTCAATGTTCCTCCGCCACCGCCAGCCGCTGCTCCGCCCAGACCGGCGCCGCCCGCGCCCTCGATTGCCGATCTGTTCCGGCAGAACGTTCAAAACGTTCTGTTTGATTACGACAAGTCCGACATTCGTCCCGATCAGGTCGGCCGGCTGCAGGGCAACGCGAATTTTCTGCGGCAGCAAGGCGCTGTAAGAATCACTGTCGAAGGGCACGCCGACGAGCGTGGCAGCCAGGAATACAACCTGGGCCTGGGCGACCGCCGCGCCAACGCGGTCAAGCAGTTCCTGATCTCACAAGGCATTGCCGAGGGTCGCATCAACGTGATCACGTACGGCGAGGAACGGCCGGAATGCCGGGATATGAACGAAGACTGCTATTCGAGGAATCGCAGAGGGGCTTTTGTTCTAAATCCCTAAGACCACTTTTGCTGGGAGGCAGACCATTGAATATATCGATCCGACTCGTAGTGGCCGGCATGCTTATCCTGCTCGCGGCAGGGCCGGCCTATCCACAGAATCGAGAGATATTGCAGCTTCAGGCCGACATGATCCGGCTTTCGCAACAGATGAACCAGCTACAGAGCACTCTGGACTCGAAAAATGCCGTGATGCAGGGACTGCTGGAGAAAGTGGTCGATCAGGTGAATGGACTTTCCGCAAATCTCCAGAGGATCAACCAGGCCATCGATAGTGTGAAGGACGCCAATGACAAGACGGCGGCGGAACTGCGCGTCGCCGTAAGCAACGTTGACAAGGATGTCGACGCGCTCGCCGAGGGCTTCACCGCCGTGCGGGGCCAGCTTAGTTCCGTCTCCCAGCAGATTACTGCAATGAAAGTGACCTCCGAGCCGCTGGCCACGGTGGAGGACCTGCGGCGAACAGCCATGACCGACTATCTCGTCGGTAACTACGATCTGGCCATCGGAGGCTTCCAGGAGCTTCTGGCGAAGTTTCCAGCCGATCCGTTGGCGTTCGAGGCGCGCTTATCCATCGGCGATGCGTACTACAACCAGAAGAAATTCGACCAGGCTCTGGTTGAGTACGATATGTTCTTGCAGAACTATCCACCAAACGATAAAACTAGGGCTGCCCTTTACAAGAAAGGTCTTGCCCACGCCGAATTGAACCAACGCCCGGAAGCACTCGCGGTTTTCAGGAAAATTGTCACTGATTTTCCGAACACGATCGAAGCCACAAATTCGACCCAGAAGGTGCGTGAGCTCAGCGCTCCACCGGCTCGGCGATAACGGCAAAGACTAAAGAAAGACCGAGGACCACATGGGAAAGTCAGTTAATAAAGTCATCCTGGTCGGACGGCTTGGCCGGGACCCGGAAATGAAATACACCGCCACCGGCACTCCGTTTTGCCGCTTCTCGATGGCAACGGATGATTCATGGACCGATAAAGGCTCCGGTGAACGCCAGGAACGGACCGAATGGCATAGCATTGTCGTTTGGGACCGGCTGGCCGAAATCTGCAACCAGTACCTGACAAAGGGGCGTCTGGTCTACATCGAAGGAAGCCTGCAAACGCGCGAGTGGGACGACCAGGACGGAAACAAGCGCAAGACCACGGAGGTTCGCGCTCGCGATATGGTTTTACTGGGCGGTGGCGCCGGCGAGGGCGCAGGTTCCGGCCCGCGCCGCACGGCCACGGCAGAAGCAGCTCCCGTTGCGGGCGGAGGCACGATCACCGACGACGATATCCCCTTCTGACCAACTTCTTCGGCGGGCGCGGCGTATGACCGCGCCTTTCCTCTTCACGCTTCGTATTCCCGGTGAAGGTGACCCATATGAGAAGCAAGAAATTCTTTGAATGTCTGAACCGTCTGGCCTTCCTATGTTTGTTCGTAGCCGGTTTGTCTTCAATCGGAGCTGCCCAGGTGCCGGTTGAACAGGAACCGCGGCACCGGCTCGTATTCGCAAACGAGGCGCTCCGTGTACTGGACGTCAATGTAACGGCCGGCGATACCACTCTGGAACACTCCCATCTGAACGATATCGCTACTGTCTGCATCAGCTGTCCACAAACGAGAACTCGGCCCAAGGGTGCGGAATGGGGCGCCCCGCGGACCCGTCTCGTGGGCGAGCCCAACATAACGGAGTATTCCGGAAAACCCGACAGCCACACGCTGCAGAACCTCGGAAACAGTCTCTATCGCCTGATCGCCGTCGAGAACCTGCGGAAAAGCGGCTGGTCCGACCCTGCTCCGATATCTGGCGGTGGCGCGAAATTACTCAACCAGACACGCGCATTTCGAGTTTACGACGTACATGTTGCAGCCGGCGCAAGCCTGCCCGCCCATAGCCACACCACACCAACCATTGTGGTATTAGTCGCCGGTGAAACGGCAGCGCGTGATGAAGGCGCGCAAAGAGTCCTGGATAAGCCGGGCCAATGGGTCCTGATTCCTCCCGGCGAGTCCCACCGGTTTACCGCTCGAGGAACTGCAGAGGCGCACGCAGTTGAGATCGAAGCTCGCTGAGCGCCGCACTTCAATGGTTTGGCGCTCCGATACAGGCGTTTGATAGCATACGCAGCACATGAACCCCGTCCTGCGGCTATTCGTGGTCTTTATGGCTTCCGCGGTGTTGGCGTTTCCGCAGGCGCGGCCGGGTGGAAGCGGGAACGCCAACGGAACGCCTCCTGTGGAACTGGACTACGAAGCGATCCGTCTGGAAAAGGTCGTATCGGTCGTTCGAGTCACAGAACGAATCGCCGTCGATGGGCGTCTGGATGAGCCGGCCTGGCAACAGGCCATGCCTGCAACGGGCTTCATCACGTCGCTGCCGCGAGCGGGCGAGCCGTCATCGGAACGAACCGAAGTTCGCTTCCTCTATGATGACGACAATCTCTACGTCGGCTTCATTTGTTATGATTCGGATCCCACTGACAATGTCGTTGTCCTGAGGGAAGACTTTACTTCCCAGGAGTCCGACGGCGTCGCCATGATCCTCGACAGCCTGCATGACCGCCGGTCCGCATTTCAATTCGGCACGAATCCCGCGGGCGCCAAACGAGACTCGCAAATCACCAACAACAGCCAGTTCAATAATGACTGGGACAGTGTTTGGGACGTCAAGGTCAGCACGACGAACGAAAGCTGGGTCGCCGAGTTCGTAATTCCCTTCAAGACGCTCCGGTTTTCGCAGCCTCCGTCCGAGGAATGGGGAGTGAACATGAGCCGTTTCATTGTTCGTCGAAACGAGCAGAGTTTCTGGTCGCCCATTCCGATTCGATACAGCATGAGCCGGGTCTCCCAGTCCGGTACGTTGAAAGGATTTGAGGACACCCGTCAGGGCCGCAACATTAGAGTCAAGCCGTTCGCCACGGCCGGAATCACGCAGCTTCGAGGCGCGAACAGCCAGGTCCGGACGCTGAAGGACTACGATGGCGGAGTCGATGCGAAGTACAGCCTGACGCCGTCGCTCACTCTCGATGCCACGTACCGGACCGATTTCGCGCAGGTCGAAGTCGATCAGCAGCAGGTGAATCTCACACGGTTCAATCTTTTCTTTCCTGAAAAGCGCGATTTCTTTCTCGAAAACGCCGGCATTTTCAACTTTGGCGGCGGCAGCAGTTTTCAGGGCGGTGGAAACGCCAACCTGGTTCCCTTCTTCAGCCGTTCCATCGGTCTCAGCGGCGGAACGCCGATCCCGATCATTGGAGGAACTCGCGTCTCGGGAAGAATCGGCCAATACGAAACCGGCTTTCTGGCCATGAAGACCGAGAGCTTTACCGATGCCACGCGCTCGATACCATCCAATAACTATCTCGTGGGCCGGGTCAAAAGAAGTTTTTCGACAAGCTCATGGCTTGGCGCGCTCGTGACGAATCGCGATTCCACAACGCCTGGCGACTACAACCGCGTGTATGGTCCCGACGCCCACTTCCAGTTCTTTGACAGGCTGGAGTTCGACACGTTCCTTCTCAAGAGTGACTCGCCGGGCAAGTCCGGCAAGAATCAGGCCAGAAAGTTCGCCACTGCCTGGCGCGACGACGAGTTGACCTTTGGGGCGGAATATAACGCCGTTCAGACCAATTTCAATCCGGAGATGGGATTCATCCGCCGCCGGAACATGACGCAGTACTCCGGAGACTTCTCATGGCTGCCGCGCCTGAGAACGAGTCGAACGATCCGAAACCTCATCTTCACAAGCAACCTGGACTACGTTGAAGGCGGGAGCGGAAAAGTGGAGACGCGAACCCAGGGGATCAATCTTGGAGCTCAGCTCCAGAACGGCGGAAACATCCAGTTCTCTGTTAACGAGAATTTTGACCGCTTGCTGAACTCATTCCTGATCCGGTCCACGCGCCAGGGACACGACTCGGATCTTCCGATTGCCGCGGGCGATTACCAATACCGCGAATACGTGGTGCGATACAACAGCAGCCAGCGTGGGAAGATCGCCGGAAACGTCAATACGACGTTCGGTGAGTTCTGGGACGGCCACCGCAAGTCGTTCGGCGGCGCGCTTGGATTGCGGCCGAACTATCGTCTGAACATCAATCTGGACACCACCCACAACCGCGTGAACCTGACGAATGGCTCGTTTGCAACAACGCTCGTTGGCGCCCGCCTTCTTTACGGATTTTCACCGCGTTTGTTCATCAACGCGTACTTTCAGTACAACGCGGACACGCACCAGGTGAGTTCGAACATCCGCTTCAACTTCATTCACCATCCGCTGAGCGATCTCTACCTTGTTTACAACGAGCGCCGCGACACACGCACCAAACAGTTCGTGGAGCGCGCGTTCATTGTCAAATTGACGAATCTGTTCAATTTCTGAGGCTGCGGCGCAACAGCCGAGGTACACGGCTGATTGATAATTCAATTATCAATCAGCATACTGCATGCGGTATCATAGCGTTGCGATGATTCAGCGTGATCTCCAACCTCATCTGATCGACGTCGCATCCCGGCACCCCGTGGTGACCCTGACGGGGCCCCGGCAATCCGGCAAGACCACGATTTGCCGCGCGGCATTTCCACAGATGACTTATGCCTCGCTGGAACCGCCGGATCAGCAGGAGTACGCGCGGACTGATCCGCGAGGCTTTCTCGGTCGCTTCCTCGCAGGCGCCGTGATTGACGAGATTCAGCGCGCTCCAAGCCTCCTTTCTTACATACAGGAGTCGGTGGACAGCAATCCCGCGCCCGGCCGGTTTATCCTCACAGGTTCGCAAAACCTGGGATTGCTGGCGGGCGTCACGCAGACGCTTGCCGGACGTTCCGCCTTGTTGAAACTGTTACCCTTGGCGATGGCGGAAGTGCGCCGGTTTCCCAAGCCGCCACAGTCGCTTGATGAAGTCCTCTTGACCGGTGGATACCCGAGGATCTTCGACCGCAACCTGCCGGCAGCAGAGTGGATCGCAAGTTATGTGGCGACGTATGTCGAACGCGATGTGAGGCAAGTGCTTCAGGTGGGCGATCTGCTGGCATTTCAGACTTTTCTCAGAATGTGCGCCGGACGTTCGGGTCAGTTGCTGAACCTTTCCGGACTCGGCGCGGAATGCGGCATCACACACGCGACGGCCCGCAGTTGGATTTCCGTGCTCGAAGCAACCTATATCGCGTTTCGATTGCCGCCCCTGCACGTCAATATTGGGAAACGCCTGATCAAGACACCAAAGTTGTATTTCTACGACACGGGCTTGTTGTGCTACCTGCTCGGCATCCGGGAACCCGGCCAACTCGAACTTCATCCGCTGAGGGGCGCGATCTTCGAATCCTGGGTGGCGTCGGAGATTTTCAAGATTTATGCGAACCGGGGCGAGACCCCTTCCATGTTCTTCTATCGAGACCGGTCTGGAACAGAAGTGGATTTCGTCATTGACCGTGGATCGAAGATCCTGGCCGTTGAAGTGAAGGCTGGCCGCACACCTTCCAGTGGCTATTTTTCCGCCCTTGATCAGTTACGGCACAGCCTGGAGTCCAAGCGGGCAACTCGTTCAAAGCCCGTTCATGCGATTGTCGTGTACGGAGGCGAGGAAGCCCAAAAGCGAAGCATGGGCGAGTTGCTGCCGTGGTCCGGCCTGGCTGCGTTCTCCTGGACCGGCAACTGATCCTTCCACGCCGCGGATCCTTCAGGCGGGATCGGCCCGTTGGGGTGCGGCGGCGCCTTCAGCCTGGGCCGCGACAGGCCATTCTCGCGGTGTGCTACGCAACGTTTCTCACTCGACGTTGAAACGGGCCGCGTGGGCTTTTGAATTCCTCGGCTCAAAGGAAAGTCGCGTTATCCGGGACAATGGCGACTTGAATGTCGCGTTATCGCCGGACTTCTTATGCCGGCTGGTGGGAAGACCTTGAATCCACGGTGGCGGAATTGTCCGGCAACGTGCGTTCGAAGTGGCCGCGATGGCCGCCGAGAAATGCTACCAGCCCCGCAACCCCGAACGGAGTCTCCTGTACCAGGTCGTCGCCGGACAGCTGGAAACGTTTCTGGCGCGGCGGCGAGAGCTTGACCGGGAGCTACCCGGATTTGTAGAGCAGGAGTTCCGTGCATTCCTGGACTGCGGGGTCCTTGCGCGCGGTTTCCTACGCGTCCACTGCGATGCGTGCGGGAAGGACCGGCTGGTGCCATTTTCCTGCAAGAAGCGTGGCTTCTGTTCGTCATGCGGCGGGCGACGCATGGCGGACACCGCGGCGCATCTGGTGGACAACGTCTTTCCAGTAGTACCGGTTCGGCAATGGGTACTCTCCCTGCCCTTCGCGCTACGCTACAGGCTCGCCTTCGACGCCCCACTGATGGGGGATGTCGTTGGCGCATTCGCGCGGTGCGTATTCGGCTCACTGCGGGCGCGAGCCCGTGACCGGCTTGGACTGGCGCGGACACGGTGTGGCGCCGTGACGTTCATCCAGAGGTTTGGATCCGCCCTGAATCTCACTCCCCATTTCCATATGCTGGCGATTGACGGCATATACGCGGCTGGCGCGGGCGCGGGCGGCGAACCTGAATTTCACGAGTTGCCTGCTCCGGATGACGACGAAGTGGCAGACGTTGTGGCCGATTCGGCCCGAAGAATCCAAATGCTGATCAAACGCCGCGGCCTGTCGGATTCCGACTTCGAAGAGGCGGATCCGCTGTTTCGCGATAACCCCGGGCTTGCGGCGATTGCGGCTGCCTCCGTGCAGGGAAGGATCGCGGCCGGCCCCAACGCTGGAAAGCGGCTTGCCACTCTTGGCGACCAGATCGACCCAGAGGCCCTGGGTTCTCACTCCGGCCCAAGGTGCGCGACACTTGCCGGTTTTAGCTTGCACGCGGATGTCGCCGTTCCAGCCAAAGATCGGGCTCGACTTGAAAGGTTGTGTCGATACGCCGCTCGTCCTGCCCTCGCGACCGATCGCTTGTCGCGCTTGCCTGATGGGCGGCTCTCCTACCGGCTGAAACGGCCCTGGCGAAATGGCGCCACGGAAGTGGTCTTCGAACCAGAGGACCTGGTTGCCAGACTCGCGGCGCTCGTGCCTGCACCGAGGGCGCATCTGGTAAGGTATCAAGGGGTGTTTGGACCGGCCGCAGCGTGGCGGGCCGGAGTCGTTCCCGAGGTGCGGACGCAGACGGCCAGAAGTTCGGTCGTCCGCGCTGACGCGGAACCCGCCGAGTATGCCGACGCTCCACTTGAGATCGAGTCGCAGAAGCGTATTTCACCCGCACGCAACTACTCATGGTCTCAGTTGATGAGAAGAGTTTTCCTGGTGGACGTTCTTCAATGTGATCGTTGCGGCGGATCGATGCGTATTCTTACTGTGATCATGGCGCCCGAAGCAGCGCGGAAAATTTTGGATTGCCTGAGGCTTCCGTCCAGACCTCCACCGCTGGCGCCAGCCCGGCCGGAACGTTCCAGCAATTCCTGAACACTTCCCTTTTGCAAACTGTAACTCCGTAGTTCCGACAAGATCGGTCCAGCACCAGCAAATATCCGTGTGTCTGCTCCCCTCGCAATTTCCCTGGGCTCACGGGCCTTCGGCCCGCCAACACCGCGTGTTCCTGACCCATGGACCGGATTTCCCCGAGTGGTCGACATAATCGGGCTTATAGATCGCTGCGGAACTCCTCTTCCGGGAAGTCCCGGCCCATAGCGTGGTCTTTAAATCTCCTATCCTTCTCGACATCTTTGTGGCCGCGGACGAAGAGAACGTCCATCGTCTGCGAAAAGCGTTGCATTCAGTGTTCGACGATCCTTCGATCGATGAGATCAGTGCAGCCGATCTTTCGGGCCAATATCCCGCGATTCAGTACGTTCCGCCGTCTGGGACGTTTCACATCGATATCCTTAGTCGTTTGGGAGAAGCATTCGGTTTCGACGATATTGAGGTTGAAGACCGCAACGTGGAAGGAATCAGCGTTCCAGTGGCAACGCCACGAATGCTGTACCGAATGAAGAAGGACACCGTTCGCCTTCAGGATAAGGCGGACGCCGACCGATTGCGCCGGCAATTCAAATTGGAGGATTAATGCCCATTCGCCGGCTCCGCTCGCTCGACGAGGCAGAACAAAGCGTGTGGCTCGATGGAAACGACCCCCGTCTCTGGTCGGCAATAAAATCGCTTTGGGAGCTTTCGGATCGTATCTATCCTCGCCGCTTTCCTCCCGGTGTGCACAAGCACCGAACCATCGCCGATGCGGCCCGCCAAACAGAAGAATGGGAAAGACTCAGCCTCCAGAGCACACCGTAGAACCGAAATCTACTTCTTTAGGGAGGGATTACACATGATCGGGGTGGGCTGCTAATACGTAATCTTCACGCCGAACTGAACCTGACGGTTTTCCCGGAGTGTGCTGGTGATCGTGCCGAAGGCCGGCGCGTCGGCAAACCTGTTCGGCTGGTTCAGAGAGGTCCGATTGAAGGCATTGAAAAGCTCTGCCCGGAACTGCACATTGAGTCTCTCCGCGTTGAACGTCTTGGTGAGGGCAAAGTCCCAATTGTTCGTTCCCGGCCCTTCAAAATAATTTCTAGGCGCGTTCCCAAACGTGCCCGCGGGCGGCGCCACGAACGATGCAGGGTTCAAATATACGGTCTTGTTTCCCTGATTCTCGATGACAGCCGGCACTCCGGTGACGTTGGGCCGATCGCGTGTCGAGCCGGTCTGGCTGTTCTGGGTGGACGGGCTCAACTGGACGAAGATGGGACGGCCCGACTGAAAGGTCGTTATGCCGGAGACTTGAAAGCCAAAGGGAAGCGCATAGATGTAGCTGAGCGCCAGCCGATGCCGCGCATCGAAATCGGAACTTCCCCTTTCGGCCCTCTGATTTCTTACGTCCTGTGTGACGCTGCCCGGCGCCGCGTCGTCGATCGCGTGACTCCACGTGTAAGAGGCAAGGAAGGACAATCCATTCGAAGATCGGCGCTCGACGCGGCTTACCAGGGCGTTGTAGTTTGAATTGCCTGAGCTGTCGAGCAGAAGCACCGCACCGTATTGCGGAAATGGACGCCTCGATTGCACGGCGCCCGGCCCCGGGAACGCCTGATTTACATCGACTACCTTCGATAGCCGCGTTCCCTTGCTGCCCAGATATCCGATTTCGTACACGAGGTCGCCGCCGATGGCCCGCTCATAACCGATGTTCCACTGCTGAATGTAAGCGTCACGGAAATTCGGGTGGATGGCCGGCGAATCGAAGATCGGATTCACGCTGAGCCGGGAATTCGCGAATGGTTCGGAAAGCGTGAGGTCACGCGGATCACCCGAGGCATTGAACTGTTGCGGCATCTGGAACGGCGGTCCCGTTCGGACAAACGACAGCTGGTTGCCCATTATCGCGAGGTCGTAGTACACGCCGTAGGCGCCCCGAAAGGACGCCCGGTCTGACCCGGGCCGGAACGCAAAACCAACGCGCGGAGCAAAGTTGCTTCTGTCGGCTTCATACAATGCCCGTGAAGCGCCGTTCCTGTTTGCAATGTCGTATTGCAGCGTGACCACGTTGAACTGCGCCATCCGATCCTGCTTTTCCACATCGGGTGCGTTGTATTCGTAACGCAACCCAAGGTTCAGCGTCAGGCGATCCGAAAATTTGAAATCATCATGGACGAAGGCGTTATACGAATTCATCACGTGGTAGCGGAAGCTGTCGCTCAGGTCGCGTGAGGTCTGGCTGGGCAGGCCCACAAGGAAATCGGCGAAGGCATTGCCTGTCCACCGGCCATCGAATCGCAGGGTCTCCCGGCCGTTGGTCCCCGCATAAAACATGATTCGCCTGAGATCGGCGCCGGCCTTCAGAGTGTGCGATCCGGTTGTATGGCTGACGTTCGCAATCGATTCGACAGTCGTTGCCGCCCGGTTCTGGAAAGGACGATCGCCGATGCTGCTGAACCCGGTGATGATGATCTGCGGATGCCCGAAATTCCGAGGATCGTCCGATGCGGGGATTCCAACGTCGGCGGAGACATTGCGTGTGCTGGACGTGAGGGCAACGCGGGGCTGCAGCTGGCGATTGAATCCAAGACGTACTTCCAGCGCCGTCCGCGACGAGAAAATATGAATGTCGGTCAACGAAGCGGAGTGTGCCCGGGTTGTATCGGTATGGCCGAATCCCGGGACACATGAGGTTTGAAGATTCCCGGAGCACGGCACCATCAGCTCGTCCATGGCAAACCCATAACGGGCAAAAAGACTGTTCGATTCGTTCAACAGGTAATCCACGCGGCCGCTGAATTGATTCAGGTCCTGGGAAAATGGATTTACCGCAAGGTAGTTGCTTGGTCCCGGGGGCGCCGTCGTCGGAAGGGGGAACGAGCCACGGTCAATAATTCTCCTGGCGACCGGATGAATCAGGTCAGCGGGTATCTGGCTGGTCTGAAACGGTGCGCGAGTAAATGGATTGGTCAGCGCACGGTTCAGTGCCAGAAAATTGCCCTGAAGGAAATCCACGGGTGGGACCTGCTGCAAATTTGTGAACTGCTGCCGGCGGAGTGTCCCTTCGTATGCGGCGAAAAAAAACGCCTTGTTACGGCCGTTAAATCCGGGAAACGAAATCGGGCCGCCAAGCGTCGCGCCGAACTGGTTCCGCCGGTATGGCGGTTTTGCGCCCCTCGTATTGAAGAAGTCTCGCGCATCCAGCTTGTCGTTACGCAGGAACTCCCATGCCGCGCCATGGAACCGGTTCGTTCCGGACTTTGTCCCGATGATCACCTGTGCGCCTGCAGCGCGGCCGAATTCCGCGGTCGAGGAATTTGTGATGATCCTGAATTCCTGAATCGCGTCGAGGATAGGTCTTAACGTGAAGTTATTGATGGCCGGATCGTTGTTATCGATGCCATCCAGCGTCGTGGAGTTTGAGGTTTCTCTTGCGCCGGCATTGAAGCCGCCTCGCGTGCTTAGCGCGGAACCCGGAGCAGGGGAAGCGGTCCCCGGCACCAGTTGAGCCAGCGACTCGAACTGACGCCCGTTCAACGGCAGCTCCATGATGGCGCGATTGTCGACGATGTAATCCATCGAGGACGTTTCGGAGCGCAGGATCGGCGCGGCATCCGTTACGAGGACGCGCTCCTGGATCTGGCCCACGGTGAGCGACATGTCGATCCTCAGTGTTGCGTTCACGTGAAGCTCAATGTTGTCCGCGACGTTGGTCTTGAATCCCGGCAACTCCGCCTGGACCGCATAAACGCCGGCTGGCAGCAGCGGCACGCTGTACTCACCCCTGTTGTTGGTTACAAAGCTGCGCGTGGCGTTCGTTCCGAGATTGGTCACCGTGATCATTGCACCGCGGAGAACGGCGCCCGATTGATCGGTGATGCTTCCGGTAATCGTGGCGGACTGTGCGTAAAGCGGTGTGGATGTTCCAAAGAAAAGTACAAAGGCGGCCACGGCGCAGTGGAATCTCGTTCGAGACAGTACCCTCATTGGTGTTACCCCTCATTCCCTCATTGGTAGTCCGACGATTGTGAACTGCCTGACTCTGGAATCTCCAGTGTAAATTCGTGGACTTCTAGTTATGCCGGATATCTGTGGGCGCGGGGCTTCAGCCCCGTGCAAAGTTCAAAAGAAAAGTTCTTGTTGGTGCCTGGCACGGGGC
>CAMBFR010000028.1 GCA_945865815.1 Candidatus Sulfopaludibacter sp. SbA3 | reverse complement strand
CGGGACCGCCGCTGCGGGAAGCTTTGAACGTGAGCTCATCTTCGGGAATCTCAACGTTGTCGTTGACGCGAACCTTCACGACGATAGCGCCTTCACCAGTCTGTAGAGAAACTCGCGCCCTTCGTAAAACTGTTTGACGCCGATGCGTTCGTCCTGGCCGTGGGCCCGGTTGTCGTCGACTTCGCCGAACAGGCCCGACACTCCATAGGTCGGGATGCCCGCATTGCGCAGATAGAGACCGTCCGTGGCTCCGGTGGACATGACTGGAATAACCGGCACGCCGGGCCACATCTCGGATGTGATCTTCTCAATGGGTCCCATGATTTCAGGACTCAACGGAGACGGCGCACTTGGTCTAGCTACCGCGATAGACGTAACTGAAATTTTCCTGTTGTTCAAAACACGGACCAGCGCGGATTGCACTTCGGCCGGGGACTCGCCCGGCATGATGCGGCAATTCACAACGGCCTTTGCGGTTTGAGGCAGGGCGTTTTCGGCATGGCCGCCTTCCAGTTGAGTCGCGACGCACGTCGAACGAATCAAGGCATTCTCGTAGGGCGCCTGGGAGAGACGCGCCACAGCCGCCCGGTCGGGTGAACGCCGGGTTATGGCTCGATAGTCCGCGGCCAGTTGTCCGGTCTGCAGGGCCGCCATTCTTTCGAAAAAGGCGCGTGTGATTTCATTGAGGCTGATGGGAAAGTCGTACCTGCCAATGCGCGTCAAACCTTCGGCAAGTTCGTATATCGCGTTGTCGCGCTCCGGCCTGGAGCTATGCCCGCCGGGATTCTTTACCTCGAGCCGGAAGCTCTGGTAAATCTTTTCGCTGGCCTGGACGGTATTCAGCAGATTCCGGCCGCCCTTCATTTGCCCGCCGCCGCCTTCGTTCAGGGCCGCTTCGGCCTCGATCAACTCCCTGTGGTTCATCAGCAGCCATTCAACGCCGTTGTATTCGCTGACCACTTCTTCATCGGCGGTCAGCGCCAGTATGAGGTCGCGATCCGGCGAAAAACCTTCCTGCTTCATCCGAATGAACGTCGCCACCCAGATCGCCGCCATCGACTTGTCGTCGATGCTGCCCCGTCCATAAAAGTAGCCATCCCGTTCCAGGAACTTGAAAGGGTCCACCGACCAATCCGCGGGCAGGGCGTCGACAACGTCCAGGTGCGCAAGAAGCAGCAATGGCTTTCGGCGCCCGGTTCCGCGATAGCGCGCCACCAGATTGCCCTTCTTCGGGTGCGGACCAAGGACTCGCACATCGGATTCGGGAAAACCGGCAGACCGGAGACGGACAGCCATGGCCTCCGCTGCCTTTGTGTTGTCGCCGGCAGGCGTGCCGGTAGTGTTGATCTCGATCAACTCCCCGAAAATGCCGCGCGCGAGTTGGTCGTGGGGATTCGTGCCGATCTCCTGCGAGCCGGCAGGGATCGACAGCAAGAGGGCGGCGCCAAGAAGCAGCAGGGTTCGCATGCGGAAAAGTCTACACTTCCCCGAAATCGATTTCATTTGAAAGCTCGTCGCGATCCTGCGAGGCGTCATAGGGGAAGTGGGCGGCCAGTTGTTCGCCGACCGCGTCTATCCCGGCCACGAGGCCATCCGTGAAATTCCCCTCTCGAAATCGCTCGGAAACCACTTTTGCGATCTGTTCCCAGAAATCCTGGCCCACTTTCTCATGGATGCCGCTGTCTCCGAGGACGGCGAATTTCCGCCGCGATGGCACGACGAAAAACAACACGGAATTGCGGTCTTTTGTCTTCGTCATTCCCATGCGGACGAACGCCTTTTCGGCCGCCTTCTGCACATTGCCCCAGAACAGTGGCGCCACCGATACGCATATTTCTCCGGAAGTCCGGAGCTCGGCCTGGTGAATGGCGTTTTTGATTTTCGCCTGATCGATAATGCGAAGGAGCTGCTTCCGGGTCACCATGATCCGCTTGCCCCGCCTCCTCCGGACCGGCCGCCCCCGCCGCTGAAGCCTCCACCGCCAAACCCGCCGCCGCCGTGGCGGCCGCGGCCGCCCGAAAGCATGCTGGCCAGGAGGTAAATGGCGAGCGAGGGATTGGTCGCAAGGATAATCAGGAAGATGATTCCAATGATCCCATAAATGATGAGTTGGGCCAGCGTGAGCGGCCGGGCCGGCCGCGCCCCTTCTTGCCCTCCACCTTGCGCCCCGCCTCCGAACGCGCCGAGCCCCTGGCCGCTGATGACAGAGACAACGGCTTCCATGCCGTTGACGACGGCGCCATCCCGGTCGCCGGCCTGGATTCGCGGCACAATAACTTCGTTGATGATCCGCGAAGCAATCGCATCCGGCACCTGCCCTTCAAGCCCATAGCCCACCTCGATGCGCAAACGCTGGTCGCCGGCCATGATGAAGAGGACAAGGCCGTCGTCTACACCCTGCCTGCCGACGCGCCAGGATGCGAAGGTCCGGACTGCGAAGTCTTCGATCGGCACGCCGTTTGTGCTGTCTGCGATGTAAACGAGAAGCTGATGCCCGGTTGCCTGTTGATACGCCTGAAGGCGCGCATCGAGCGCAGTAACGGTAGCGGGTGAAATGAAGTTTACGGTATCGGTGACCCAGCGCGTCGGCGCGGCCGGAATGGCTTGTGCGGCGATCGCAGCAAACGCTGCGATCAGCCACATCGCTAGCATGTTCAGAACTTTACCTCAGGGGCGCGTTCGGCTCCTGCCACAGCCTGAAAGTACTCTTTGGTTCTGAATTGATCGCCAAAGAACCCGGCGATGAGCACTGTTGGAAACGTCTGGCGCCGGGTGTTGAATGCCTGGGCGGACTCATTGAAGCGCATCCTCTCGACGGTGATGCGGTTCTCCGTACCCTCAAGCTGCGCCTGCAAATCGCGGAAGTTCTGCGTGGCGCGAAGTTCCGGGTACGCCTCGGATACCACCATTAACCGCGAAAGCGCGGAAGAGAGACCGTCCTGCGCCTGCTGAAAGCGCTGAAACGCCGCCGGATCGTTCGCGATGTTTGCGATCGCGCCCGAACTTATCTGTCCTACCCGCGCGCGGGCTTCGGTAACGGCCGTCAAAGTGCCCTGTTCAAAATTGGCCGCACCCTTAACGGTCTCGACCAGATTGGGCACCAGGTCGGCCCGGCGCTGATAAACGTTCTGAACCTGAGCCCACTGCGCCTGGGTCGCTTGATCCAGGCCAACAAGCGAGTTGTATGTGCCCGTAACCATCCCTCCGAAAATGAGGACCAGAAGGATGACGCCGCCAACAACCCCAAGAATGATCTTTTTCGACATTGCCCTGCCTTTCAGAATCTATTCTAACAAAAACTCCCCTCCTGGATTAGGAGGGGAGCCGTTCGCGTTTTTCAGCGAACGGCGGGGTGGTGTCCAATCAATTGATGCTGCGAAGCCACCCTATAGATATTCGCGCAGCGCACCGATTTGAATGAGCGCTACGCGAGCATCCATAAGGTGGCTTCGCGTCATTCCGTACCACCCCGTCTGCGCCTGCGGCGCAGCCACCCCTCCTAAGACAGGAGGGGAGTGCCAATGTCCAAACTCCAGAGTCCTCTCCCGGAGGGGTGAATTCTTGAGGCGGACTAGCGGCCGCGCCGCAAGTAGTCCGCGGACTTTCCACGAGGAATGGAAAGATTCTTCCATTCTTCGGAGCGAAGATGCTTCGCCACGTAAACGATCTGGCCGATATGGTATCCGTAATGTCCGATCTGCCGGGTGATGGCCTCAACCACCGACTGCCCCTGGCCGCGAATGGTGATGGTCCTGGAAAGGTCATTTTCAGTAAGCCCGCCGAGCGTCTGAAACAGGCGGGCCCATCCGCTTTCCCATTGAGCTAGAAGCTGCCCGCGTGATGCATTGTCGTTTTCGAACTCGGCATCACGGTCCCGGCTTGGTTTTTCCCCATCCGTGGTCAGGAAATCGGTCCAGCGCGACATCATGTTGCCGCTGAGGTGCTTCATGATCATCGCGATGCTGTTGGATTCCTGATCGGCTTGCCAGTGCAGGTCCCTGTCCGGGACCTGCTCGATGGCTCTATCCGCAAGGCCCCGGAGTTTGCGAAGTTCGTCGACAGCCGCCGTAAGAAATTCCATCGTTCAGGATCCGTTCCGCAGGGGCGTCTCCATGGCCCTTGCGACATCCCGGTACGTGCCAACTACGCCATGTCCGCCCACAACACGGTCAATGGTCAGATTCGCCGCGTTGATGGCGGCGACCAACGCGCGCAGGTTCGGATTCGACGCGTCGATCGGCGCCGGCGGCGGAGCGGGAGAATAGAGGTCGCTCACAAACAACAGCCTTTCGTTTGGTAAATAGGCTACCAGCATGGCCTCTGCGTGGGCGTTAGGCACCTGCCGCAATTCAATGGTCCTTTGCCCGTCCGTCAGCATCTTAACGTCTGTTACGGATTCGACCGCCGCTTTGTTCCCGCCGGCCTTCGCCAGTTCATCGGGCCTGACGGTCTTGGGCCGGCCGAGCATTTCATTCACGAAGGCGGCGTTGGATTCGTGCGTCACAACGGTCGCGCCCTTGGCGGCATAGGCGCGGATGCCGCCCGAATGATCCATGTGGTAGTGAGTGTTGACGAGGTAGCGGATCGGCTTCCCCGGAAACTTTTCTTCGATAGCCTTGATCACGGCAACGGAACGCTCCTCATAAAGCGGCGCCTCAACCACGACCAGATGATCGTTCATCTCCACCACCATGCTGTTATGGGTACTGCCGGTAATGTGGTGGACGCCCGGTGTGACCTCTGTGAGCACCACCCGCTGTTCTCGTCCATAGTCCGGGTGACCCAGGCCCATGTTGGCCCGCCGCAAGGTCCACTGCGAAACAATACGCTCGCCATTTTCGGCCTGGGCGCGCACATCGTCGGGAATGGCAAAACTGTTCTCCTCGTATCGAGGATTGTGGATAAGAGTGCGGATGCGCTCCTCGCGCATCTTCCTGCCGTTGAGGTAGAGCTCATAGGTGTAGGGCAACCGCAAGCCGCTGCCGGCATCTCTCCAGTCGGAATACACCACCTCGTTCAGGGTGTCGCCAAAGACCGGATCGTCTTCAAGATAAACCACGCGCGCGGGAAGCTTGTTGAAGGCCTCGATCTGGACTTCAACCGATAAGCCTCCGTCCTTATAGGTCAGGACGTGGAAGTTCTTGTTATCGATGAGGCGGTCTTCCGCGCGAGTGAGATCGGCTGCGGCCTTGGCCACGTAAAGAAGCCGGAGCGGCAGGCGGTTCAGGTCGCGAAGCCGGGCCGCGAGGCGGCTCGGATGAAGCCGTTCGCTGAGGACCTTGCCCTGCGCGTCGGTTGTCTGGACCATCGCGGTGTCTCCGTCTATTACTTCGACGAACTTCACGGGCCCTGGCGCCGGGAACGTTCGGACGGCATCGACGGTGATTCGCGTTTTCTTGTTTTCGAAATCCGTGAGAACCGTTTGGCCGAAGGCGGTCACCTGCCGCGCTTCGCCCTCATATGTAACGGACTGCATCGGCTCCCAGTCGCTTCCACCGGTGAGCATTTCCTGACCCTTGATGGCGTCCATCGCAGCCCAGCCGCCAATCGAAGCGGCTGACTCCTCGATCAATGCCTGCCCGGCTTCCGGACCCGTGGGGGGAGCGGAAGAACATGCGGATAAACTCAACACCAACACTGCCAAGATAATCGCAAACATGGGGACCTCCCGGTCGAACGCTGATTTTGAAAGCAGCCTACGGCAGCCCGAAGGAAAGATCAACGAAGTTAGCTTGTGAACGCCCGATGCTCCTCAGTTTCGCGAAGCCCGAATAGTAAGGATTTATCGCGCGAGCAGGTAGCTTAGTTTTATGAGCAATTGTCGGTCGCGGGGTATCTCGGCCTGGTTGGGCAGCCGGACGTCGTTGTATACCACGTAGAGATCGCTGCCCGGACGATATATATAGTTGAAGCGAACGCTGGTATTGAACTCGCTTGTCGACGAGTTGTACTGGACCAGGCTGCGCACAGTCATCCGTGGCGACATGGCATAATCGACCCGCAACGTTCCCAGATTGACTTCGAACTCACCCTGCTTCAACCGGACATCGTTCCGGCGATACTGCGCTTCCGTGGACAGTTTGCTGGTCGCTCGAAAACCCACCGCCACGTCGAGATCCTTTCGGAACCCGCCGTAGAAAGTCTGGGGTGAGTATTGAAAACGCTCGTAAACGCGGCCCGCCGGATTGGTGTTGAACTGGAAGACCGCCTCACCGAATCGATAGGCGCCTGCCGGAATGACCACGCCACGCCGGATTGCAAACGGCACATCCAGATGCTCAAAATGCCGGTTGTAGATGAAGTTGATATAGGTGCCGTCGTCCAGGTTAAACGCAACCATGTGGTGAACGCGGCGGCTGAGCAAACGATTGTTCTGATCGGTGGTGTACGTCAGATTGATCATCGGATCCATCAAGCGGATGCCGACCCTGGCCGGCCGCGGAGTAGGATTGAAGTGCAGCACGGTGGTCCGAATCCCCTTGCGTGGTACGAATCCGACTTCCGCATTGAAGTTGTCCTGAATGTCGATGTACTGGCCGTAGATGTTCCAGTCCTGGTTGCGATACCCCACTCTGCCGGAGTAGGACATATCCGAACCGCTCAATCCCGACGTCGCCGTCTTGGCCGCGTAGCCATTGAGCAGCCAGCTGTTCCCCAGCGCGAACGTACCGTCCGTGGCTATGGTCCTGTTGAAGTGGGAGCCGGTTCGCTCATCCTTATTAATGAAGAGAGCGCCTATCCGGGACCGCGAGAGGACATCGAGGCTGTAGCGTGTGATCAGGAAATTCTCGCCGGACTTTCCGTAAGCGCTATCGGTCTGAATATCCATCAGCGCAAGATTGTTGCGCCCGATCTTGCCGGTAATACGCGCTCCTCCGATGATAGGCACGGGCTGGCCGCTCGCGGAAAGGCCGATGCGGCGGCTGAAAAAGAGATCGGCTTCCTGGCGCTGTGTTCCGACGTTGAAAAGGCCGGCATTTTCGAGAAAGAATTCGCGCTTTTCAGGAAAGAACAGTCCGAATCGAGTGAGATTGACCTGCTGCTCGTCCACCTCGACCTGCGCGAAATCCGTATTGAACGTGAGATCCAGGTTCACGCCCGACGTCAGTCCGTACCTCATGTCGAGCCCTGCATCGCGCAAGAAATCCGCGTTCTCAACACCCCGGACTCTACGGTCGCGCAGTCCCGTGGTGAAGAACGGCTTGATCCGGAGGTCCATTCCCTGGCTCAGTCCGCTGAGCCCGATCAGCGTGCCCGCCATGCTCACACGCGTCAACGCGTATGCTTTCGGGATCGGCGCCCAGAACACCTGTTCATTCTTGCGGCGGATGTTGCGCATGAAATTGATGCCCCATCCCCGCAGTTCCCGCTCGTTGAATCGAAGCGTTGTCGTGGGAATCGAAATCTCCGCGGTCCAACCGTCGCTCGTCCTCTGAGCGGCCGCATCCCATACCCCGTCCCAATTGCGGTTGACGTTCGAGTTGTTGCCTCTGGTGTTTCCTTCGCCCTCTTCGGAGATCTGCTGCTCCAGCTTCGCGCCCAATGGACTCGTCACAAACATGTATCCGCTGCGCGAGTCGTTGAAAGAATCAATGATGACCTGAAAGTTGTCTTCATCCAGCAGACGCTGCGCATCCCGGCGCATCTCGGTTGCGACGACGCCCGCGGGTTCTGAATCAAAAGCATGGACGGCGATGTAGATGTGCCCCGGGTCATAAAGCACACGCACCTCGGTGCGTTCCGTGGCGGGCTCGCCTTCCCGGGGCTCCTGCTGGAAAAAGCGATCAGCCGGTTTCGCAAGCCCCCATGCTTCGTCGTCGAGCGACCCGTCAATACGGGGAGCCTTTTCAGCCCTCTTCGCCTCAATGACGTACAACTCCCGGCTCCGGGACGCTTCTCCGGATCGCGGTCCGGCAGCCTCCGCTTCCGTCGCTTTGTGCTCGTGTTCCTGGCCAAAAGCCGCGATAACAAAGGTCCCGATCAACACGACCGATACTATGAATGAACGCATTTCTATCCTCGCCATAACTGGCAGAATACCACACGGCCGGGAGATCCGGGGACGCACCCAATTGAAATTCCCGGTCCGAATTTCAATTCTGGGTGCGTCCCCGGATCTCCGTGGCGTATGATCGCCAGCGGTAATGGCGAATCGCGAGAGCTTCATTGAATTCGAGGGACTCAGCGTCGACTTGGCCGGCCGGCCGGTCCTGAAAAATCTGAACGGCAGTTTTCGAGGACGTGCGATCGGCCTTCTGGGCCCGAACGGATCCGGCAAAACCACGCTGCTCCGGACGCTGCTCGGATTTCATGTTCCCACTCAAGGCACCGCCCGAATCTTCGGTCTCAACGTCCGGACCGACACTACTGAAATCAGGCAGCAGATCGGATACATGCCGGAAAGCGACGCGTTTGTCGCGGGCATGACGGCGATTCGCTTCGTCCGGCTGATGGCTGAACTGTCCGGGCTGCCGCGGGCTGCCGCGCTCGAACGCGCGCACGAAACCCTCTTCTATGTAGGCCTCGGTGAAGCACGGTATCGGAAGCTCGGCGCGTACTCGCTCGGCATGAAGCAGCTGGCCAAACTGGCGGTTGCCCTGGCTCATGGGCCGCGCGTGGTCATCATGGACGAACCTACAAACGGACTGGATCCGCCGGGCCGCCAGCGGCTGCTGCGGCTGGTCCAGGACATCCGGGACACGCGGGAAATCCACATCATCATGTCCTCTCACCTGCTGCGCGACATCGAGGAGTGTTGCGACGACGTCATGATATTGAAGGACGGCGAACTGGCCACCTACTGCAACCTCGATGAGCAGCGCCGGGCAAACCGCAAGTTTCTCCGCGTGGAGACCCGCGGGGAGAATGGGCCGTTCCTGGAAGCGATCGGGCGGATCGGCTGCGAGGTTGCAATGGATGGCAAGAGCCATCGGATCAAGATCGTCATGCCGGAAACAGTCGAGATCCGTAACTTGTATGAACTTGCCGAAACGCATGAGGTCCAGATCCGGCGTCTGGACTACAAACGCGATTCGCTGCAGGATATTTTTTTGAAAGCGATGCAGGATGGCCGTCTACAGGCAGAACTATAAACCTTACCAGGGCGCCATCACGAGTCCCCGATGGCGATTCATGATTCTGCCGCGGTATGCCTTTCAATCCATCTTCGAGTCGCGGCCGCTGGTGGCCTTCTACGTCCTCTGCTTTGTGCCGCTCGTCATCGCCGCCAGCCTTATCTACCTGCAATACAGCGCGGAGGCGCTGGCCTCACTGCGGATCCGCGCACTCGCTGTTGTCGAGATCGACTCGGTGTTTTTCGGGGCCCTGTTTCGAATACAGACGTTTCTTGCCTTCCTGCTGGTCACTTTTATCGGTCCCGGACTCATAACGCCCGACGTGGCAAACAACGCGCTGCCGCTGTATCTGAGCAAGCCCTTGTCGCGAAAGGAATACGTTGCCGGCAAGCTGGCGGTCCTCATTGGAATGACCTCGCTGATCACCTGGATGCCGGGCCTCGGCCTGATCGGCATTCAAGCCGACCTGGCCGGTCCCCAATGGCTGAGCGGCCACGACGGAATTGCCACTGGGTTTTTTCTGGGTTCATGGATCTGGATCATGACGGTGTCGCTCGTCTCGCTTGCCGTTTCGGCGTGGTTCAAGTGGCGGCCCGTTGCCGCGGCATCCATGCTCGGCTTGTTCTTCATTGCAGCGGGATTCGGCAGCGTGATGAACGACATGATGCAGTCCGATCGCGAGTGGGGCATCCTGCTCAACATGAGTACCGTGATCGCGATGATTTTCGACTGGTTTTCCGAAGGAGTGACCGAGCGCGGAAATGTTCCCTCATGGGCCGCCCTGGCTGCGATGGGCGCGCTTTCGGCCGCATCGGTCTTCGTGCTGTACAGAAAAATCCGGGCCTGCGAGGTGATTCGCTGATGGCGCTTCCCGAAGACCGGATTGTTACTTTCGACAACGTGTCCAAGTTCTACGGCGAAACGCTGGGCGTCAATCGCGTCAGCCTTTCGTTCGAACCGGGGATCACCAGTCTTGTCGGCCCGAACGGCGCCGGCAAGACGACGCTGATGAACCTGATGACCGGCCTGCTGCGTCCCACACGCGGACAGGTCCAGGTTCTCGGCTTTCGACCGTCGGACAGCGAGAACATGTTTCGGCGCGTGGGCTATTGCACGCAGTTCGACTACTTCCCGAAGGGCGTAACCGGCCACGACCTCATTTATTCATTGCTCCGGATGCATGGATACGGCCGTTCCGAAGCCGGCAGCATGACGCATCGGGTGATTGACAGAGTCGGCATGAGCGATGCAGCGGACCGCAAGGTGGCCGGCTACAGCAAGGGCATGCGCCAGAGAATCAAGCTTGCGCTCGCCATCGCGCACGAGCCGCGGGTGCTTGTTCTGGACGAGCCGTTGAACGGCCTCGATCCCATGGCGCGCTCCGAAGTCATCGAACTCTTCTGCGATCTCGGCAGGGCGGGAATGCACGTCATCATCTCCAGCCATATCCTTCACGAAGTCGACATCATCTCCGATCGGATCGTCATGATGAGTAACGGCTATGTCGTGGCTGAAGGAGACATACAGGGCGTTCGCAGTGAAATGGAAGACCACCCGATGCAGATCCTGATCCGGTGCGATCGGCCCGCGCTTGTGGCGTCACTGGTGTTTCAACAGGACTCGGTCGTTGAAGCGAGAATTCACAAGGACGGGCAGGGGCTCCTCGTCAGCACCCGCAATCCGGACCAGTTCTATCGTCTGTTGAACCGGATTGTTCTCGATAATCAACTCTCGATCGAAGGCATCGAACCGGCCGACGAGAATGTGCACTCCGTATACGAATATTTGATTGGCGGCAGTAATGGAGGCCCGATTACGTGAACTGGCAATTGTGGTCCAGACAAGTCGATGCGGTGGCGTGGGTCGAGTTCAAACGGTTCTGGCTGAGCCGCCGCGCGATTGGAATTTATATCATTGCTCTTGCGCCCAACTTCCTGATGCTGCCGCTCCTGATAAGGCCCGGACGGGCCGGAATGCTTTCGACGGCGTACGCGGTGTTCTTTGAGATGTTCTGGCTGCGGCTGGTCATTTTCTTCGGCTGCGCGTCGATATTCAGCCAGTTCTTCCGCGGCGAAATTCTCCAAAAGACGTTGCACTACTACCTGCTGGTTCCTGTCCGCCGCGAAATCGTCGTGCTTGGAAAGTACCTGGCGGCCTTCAGCGGAACCGCAATGCTGTTTTCGTTGACTACGATTTCGTCGTATTTGCTGTATTGGGGACGGTCTGCGCGCGGACGCGATTTTCTCGCCGGCAGCGCGGGCATTCCGGAACTGGCGCGTTACGTCGCGGTGGTCATCATCGCGTGCGCAGCCTACGGCGCGCTGTTTCTGTTGCTGGGCCTCCTTTTCAAGAATCCGATGCTGCCGTCGATGTTTGTGCTGACGTGGGAGTCGCTGAACTACGTTCTGCCCGCCGAGCTCCAGAGAGTGAGCATCGTCCACTATCTGAGGCCCCTCCTGCCGGTCATCTTGCCGCGCGGGCCATTCGTCATCCTGACCGAGCCGCCCTCGCCTTTAGTGGGAATACCTGGGCTCATGCTTGTCACGGCGGCGCTGCTCGTGCTGGCGGGCCTGGTGCTCCGCCGCACCGAAATCACCTACAGCGCCGACTAGACTCCGCGTGGGAACAGAGGGGAAATTTTGAAATTGGACGAATCCTACATCTTAAATCCCGAAATATCAGATTGGGCCGCATGAGCCATGCGCCGTGGTTTCGAGGAACAGTCCAATTCAAGATTTCGGGATTTCGGGACTTAGGATGCAGGATTCGTCCAATTTCACAATTTCCGGAAGGCGATTCGACTCGATCACATGCTGACTCTTCTTGAGCTCCTGCCACGGCTCTCAAAGCCTGGCAACCGTGAAGCCGTGCGCTGGAACAACGGATTACGGACCCGCGTCACCAGCTACGCGGATCTTCACTCCCTGGTCCGTTCGATAGCCGGATTCCTCGACGAAAAAGGCATACAGAAAGGCGACAGGCTCCTCATCTGGAGCGAGAACCGCCCCGAATGGGTTGCCGTCTTCTGGGCCTGCATGGCGCGCGGCATTCAGATCGTGCCTGTCGACTTTCGGTTTTCGGCGGACCTGGTCCGGCGAATTGAGACCGAAGCGCGGCCCAAATTGATGGTTTTCGGAAATGCCGTTGACGCCCGTGAATTCCAACTGCCCCGGGTTTCCTGCGATGAGATTTCCCGATTACCGAAAGTCTCCCGGTTCACACCCATCGAGGTTTCGCCAGACGACGTTGTCGAAATCGTCTACACGTCGGGAACTACCGGCGAGCCCAAAGGCGTCGTCCACCGGCACCGGAATATCTGCGCCAATCTCACGCCGTTCGCGGCAGAGATCGACAAATACCGGCATTGGGCGAGGCCATTTCAGCCGATTCGCATCCTGGATTTGCTGCCGCTGAGTCATATGTTCGGACAGCTTCTGGGCATCTTCATTCCGGCGCTCTTTGAAGGCTCCGCCACGTTCACGTCTGAAATACATCCTGGAAAAATTATCCGGGTCGTTCGCGACCATCGTGTTTCGGTGATTGTCTCGGTTCCCCGCATTCTGGAAAACCTTCGAAACGAGGTCACACGTCAGTTCAACGTGCGTTTACAACCAGGTGAAAAGATCGGCATCGCCCGGCGGTGGTGGCGCTACAGAAAGGTGCATCGGCGTTTCGGCCTCAAGTTCTGGGCGTTTGTGGTGGGTGGCGCGCGCGTCGATCCGGATTTGGAGGAGTACTGGCGGAGGCTCGGATTCCTCGTCGTGCAGGGATACGGCCTGACGGAGGCGAGTCCTGTGGTCGCCGTCAATCATCCGTTTCATACGCGGCCCGGCTCGCTTGGCAAAGTGGTGGCCGGTCAGGATGTGATGATCGCGCCGGACGGCGAAATCCTGGTTCGCGGACCCAGTGTCATCACGGCCGAGGGCGAATGGCTCCACACGGGCGACCTCGGCGAAATCGATGCGGACGGACGGTTTTACTATCGCGGCCGGAAAAAAGATCTAATTGTCACGGCCGAAGGACTCAACGTTTCTCCCGACGACGTTGAGAACGTCCTGCATCAGATTCCTGAAATTCGCGACAGCGCCGTGGTCGGCGTCACCAGGAATGGACACGACGTCGTTCATGCCGTACTGATCCTGAAGGAGCCGCTGGCCGATCCTGAAATGCTGATCCGGCACGCCAACGACCGGCTTGAAGCGCACCAGCGAATCAAGGAGTGGTCGATCTGGCCGGAGACCGACTTTCCGCGTACGCCATCCACGCTGAAGGTCCGGCGCAATGAAGTGGCCCGCCTGCTGGGGAAGACTGTGGGCTCGGGGCTTCAGCCCCGTGCCAGGCTGGATTTGAGCGCGATGTCATCGCTCGAGCGCGTGGAGCTCTTATCGGATCTCGAAGATCGCCTGCACGCAAGCCTCGATGAAGACAAGTTCTCCAAATTGAAGACCACGGAGGAGCTCAACCGCTGGCTTGAACTGCCGGCTCAGGAAAGACAGTCCAGCCCGGAGAAAGCTTTTCCGGTGGCGGAATGGGCGCGGTCTCGTCCCATCCGCTGGCTTGGCGCCGCCTGCCAGCGCGCCCTCATCCTTCCACTCTTTCGCCATTACCTTCCGCTCACCGTTGCCGGGCTGGAAAATCTGGAAACGCTTGAAGGACCCGTCATATTCGCCGCGAACCACACGAGCCACCTCGACACGGTCAGCGTTTTCGCGGCGCTCCCGGGAGCGTGGAGAAAACGCATTGCTCCTGCAATGTTGAAAGAACACTTCAAGCCTCACTTCGAGCCGGACCAGTTCTCGTGGGTGGAAGTCTGGAAGTCGCGTCTGTCGTATATCGCGGCGTGCATCGTCTTTAATGCATACCCGCTTCCGCAGATGATGGCCGGCTCCCGGCGAGCTCTCAGGTACACAGGAGAGTTGGTGAGTCGCGGCTATTGTCCTTTGGTGTTTCCGGAAGGCCGGCGCACGCCGGATGGAAGACTGCTTCCCTTCCGCCCGGGAATTGGAATGATGGCCGCCCAGTTGGGAGTGCCGGTCGTACCCATCCATATCGAGGGACTCTTTAAGGTGTACTCGGTTCACGATAGTTGGCCAAGGCGCGGTCCGGTGCGCATCACGATCGGCCATGCCATGGAGTTCCCCGCCGGCGCGAGCTACGAACAGATCGCCGCCGCGCTGCAGGAGGCAGTGGCAGGACTAAGGAACAAAAGAGGTGTCTGAAAGGAGTGCGCTTGTGCGGAACGCTTCACGCCGCGCTTTCGTGGCATCCGCGATTTCGTCACCGTGCTGGGCTCGAACCCGGCGAACGGACTCGTCCTCCATGGCGGCCAGCGCCTGGGCCTCAGCGGCGTTCGGGACTTTCACTTTTTTGTAGATGCTTTCCGCGCCGGCGTCGCCGTGCTGATTGGCAAGATCGAGCATGAAGGCGATGGCACGTTCCGACTTCAGCTCAGGCGCGGTCGCAGCGGCCATTTGGAACGACTTTCGAAAAGCGTCGAGCGCCAGATCCACCTGAATTTTCTGAAACGCCAGTTGCCGCGCCGAATCGCGGAACCGGCTGAGCCATGGCTCTCGAATCAAGTCGAACCGCGCGTCGAGCGTCCCGCCCTGCGGATCAGTTCCGCCTCTTTGCAGCGAAACGTGTTTCACGAGGCCGCGCGCCACACTCTCGTCACCATCGCCGAATAACTTCACGAAGCCGGCGTGCTCGCGGCGATCGAACGCTTCGAGCAACTCGTGGAGCCGCAGCGGCTTTTGCGCCCACTGGATCAACCCGAAGGACAGGCCGGCCTTGTCTGTATTGCGATTGATCGCGCCGAAACGGCCCGCGCCCTCGAACTGAGTTGTGACGCTCATCAGCTTCAGGGTTCCCCAAAAAACCAGGTCGAGCGCCAGCGTCAGATATCCGCGGGAGGCCAGCGGGTCCACGGCGGGAGTCCGCACCAGCGCCTCAAGCGTCGGACGATCCACTGTACCGGAAAGGTTCAAACCATTGCGTTGCTGGAAGCCGCGCAGGCATTCCTCGGTCCTTGGACCAAACCGCCCGTATAGAGAATCGCGAATTCCGGGCAACTGACGGAACCCATGCCCGGACAAGAGTTCCTGAACCAGGCCGACGGCCTCGCCACTCCCGTCGTTTCTGGTGATCGGCAGGACTTCTGAGCCGTCGAGTATGTTATCGATTCGTGCAATTCCGCATTTGGCCATATCAGACAACCACCGGCAAGTGAGCGCTGGATTCGCCGGTATCCTACCACGTCGAAACGGGCTTCCGGCTCCTTCTGCAGAAGCACACAGATCGAGCCTAAGCCCGGATGGAACCCGCCCGCCGTTTTCGCGGCCTGATCTTGTTTGGGTCTTTCCACCGGTCCGCCGTATCATGCACCGGCGTAATCCCTTGGCAGCCAGACGGCCATCGATACTGGAAATAGGCCGTAGCGGCCTATTTCCAGAGTGGAAAGGCCGCTTAGGTCGGCTACTTGTCAGCGAGACACGCGCCGCGTGTATTTTCCCCCGCCCTGCGGTAAGCTGCCATCAGGATCAAGACCGACTATGACAAACGAGTTCACAGCAATCATCGAGCAAGACGGACCGTGGTTTATTGCCTACAGTCCGGAGATTCCGGGAGCGAATGGGCAAGGCAAGACCAAGGAAGAAGCGCGGGACAGCTTGGCTGAGGCAATCAAGCTGATCCTTGAAGACCGACGTGAAGACGGTCTTCGGGGCCTTCCACCAGATGCTGTTCGTGAAACCGTTAGCATCAAGTGAAGAGAAGCTCTCTGCTTCAGCATTTGCGAAGGCACGGCTGCTATCTCAAAAGGTAAGGACGTTCGCATTCGCTGTGGTGCAACCCAGTGACTGGCGAAGTCGAAGCGGTTCTGAGACATGCAGAGATTTCCAACCAGCTTGTCCGCAAGATTTGCCGTGGTCTATCGATACCGGAAATCGGCTGAACCGAAAGGCTCGCTAGCGCCCGCCCGTTGGGCAGAAACGCTTGACGCGGGCCGCAAATGTTCGCAGGTTGAATGAATCGGCAAATGCACTTTTGGAGAAGGGTCATGTCCCCATCATCGGAGTGAACATGGCTTTGCCGCTCATCGAAACTGCCGGTCAGGAATCCTACGAAAAGATCATGATGCCCCAGGCAAACGAGCGGCTTTGACAATTCGAGGCGCAAACGAATGAACAATTCCATTGAAAGCAGGAAACTACCGATCGCGTTGGACCGGCGCTCGTTTCTGGCGGTGACGCTGGGCGGAGTGGCTGCAGCGTCGAGCGCATTGCAGGCCGCGGCAAAGCAGCAACCCGTGTCGCCGGCGCCCACGCCGCGTGACTGGACTCGTCAGGATCCAATTCAGTACCCGGATCCGGACATCGTTGCCCTCGATGATCGGTTTAACCGGTACATCGTTCGCAATACGGTCATCAGGCGCCTTCATTTCGGCACCCTCTGGGCGGAAGGTCCAGCCTGGAACGGCGTCGGACGCTACCTTGTATGGAGTGACATCCCCAACAATGTCCAAATGCGCTGGATTGAAGACGACGCGCGGGTGACGACCTTCCGCAATCCGTCGGGCTACAGCAATGGAAACACGTTCGACTACGAGGGGCGGCAACTCTCCTGCGAGCATGGGGGCCGCCGAGTCGTTCGCTATGAGCCGAGCGGCGCTGTCACCGTCATTGCGGAGAGATTTCAGGGAAAACGGCTGAACTCTCCCAACGACGTCGTCGTTCATCCGGATGGAGGCATCTGGTTCACAGACCCCATCTACGGGATCCGCGGAAACTACGAGGGATTCAAGGCGGACTCGGAGCTACCCGTGGCCGTCTATCGCGCGGATGCAATGACCGGGCAGATCGAGAAGGTCAGCGACGAGTTTGGCGGGCCGAATGGGATTTGCTTCTCACCCGATTACAAGAAGCTGTATGTGGCCGACACAGGAATGCCACGCGAGATCAAAGTGTTCGACGTCGACGGCAGAGCTGCCCGTAATGGCAAACGTTTCGTACAGCTCGATATTCCCGGCACGGCAGCGCCTTCTGGCGCCGACGGCATTCGCTGCGACGTGGACGGAAACATCTGGGCAGGAGCGCGTCCAGGAGTTCAGGTGATCGCACCAAACGGAGACCGCATCGGCATGATTCGCCTTCCCGAGACCTGTGCCAACGTCTGCTTCGGTGGCGCGAAACGAAATCGCCTCTTCATGACGGCCAGTCAATCGCTGTATTCCGTCTACGTCGAAACAACCGGTGCGCACATCGCGTAGAGAGTGGTCTGCCCCCGAATTACAGGAGAATCAGGACGCGCAAGGCACCTAAAGACACTCGATAAACCAATTCCCTACGCCTTGATCCGAAAAGTCGTGAAGCTCAGAGTGAAAGAGCAGCTGGAAAAGAGCCAAAGCGAAAAAGAAAAAGCGTGCGGCGCGTTAAAACAGTTTCATCTGGGGACTTTCCGGTCTGCGAAACGCATCGACAGATAGTTTTGGCCGTGCCCTGTTGATTCCCGCCTTCCTGCAGGAAATCTCAAAGAGCGCGGTGATCTGGTCGGCGATCGGTCCCTCGCCGCGCATGCGCGAACCAAAACTCGGATCGTTCATCCGTCCGCCGCGCAGGGATCGAATCCGGTTCAGGATCTTTTGCTTCTCACCGGGGCGACGCGCCTCCAGCCACTCCTCAAACAGCGGAGCCACTCCATAAGGAAGCCGGAGGGTCACGTACCCCGCTGCCTTCGCCCCTGCCTTGGCAACCGCCGAAATGATCGCCGGCATTTCATGATCCGTAAGACCCGGGATAACCGGCGCAATGAGGGCCCCGACGGGAACTCCCGCCCCGGCCAATGCTTCGATGGCGGCCAGGCGCCGCGCGGGCTGCGAAGCTCGAGGTTCCAGATCCCTTGCGAGATCGCCATCGAGCGTGGTGACGGAAACGAACACCATTGCCGCATCGTCGCGCGCCAGCTCGCTGAGCAGATCGATGTCGCGGGTTACGAGTTCATTCTTGGTAATGATGACGACGGGATTTCGAAACTCGGCCAGCACCTCCAGGCACCGCCGCGTCAGCTTCAACCGCCGCTCCACCGGCTGATACGCATCGGTGACACCGCTGATCGCAATCACCTGCGGCTCCCATCGCGATGAAGATAATTCGCGCCGCAACAGGTCCGGGGCGCTTTCTTTGACAAGAATCTTCGTCTCAAAATCCAGGCCCGCGGAAAATCCGAGATACTCATGGTTTGGGCGCGCAAAGCAGTAAATGCAACCGTGCTCGCATCCTCTATAAGGATTGATGCTCGTGGTAAATCCAACATCCGGGCTGTCGTTGTAGTTGATGATGGATTTGGAAGTGTCTTTCAGGAAGAGCGTGTGCGGCGAAGGATCATCGGGCTCGTCCCAGTCGGACACTTCATACGAGGTCTTTTCGAATCGATTGGCGGGATTGCCGGCGGCGCCCCGGCCTTTGCTCTCTTTCACGAACCCGATGATACTGCCTTCCCGTATATAATTCCCGTCCGCATGACATTTTCCGGGGCCGCCGAACAACTGGTCGAAACGTCGCGCGAGTTTTACCGCCGGGGCTGGGTTTCAGGCACAAGCGGAAACCTCAGTATCGTGCTGGACCACCATCCGGCCGCCGTTGCTATAACCGCAAGCTCCGTCGATAAAGGACTCATTACCGCGGACCAGATTGTGCAGGTGGGAGGCGATGGCCGGCTATTGCATGGCACCGGCAAACCCTCGGCCGAAACCCTCATTCACCTGGCCGTGATTCGAACGCGCGAGGCCGGCGCCGTGCTGCATACGCATTCGCTGTACAGCACGACGCTTTCGGACATCTACGGAAAGGACGGCAGGTTTTTCATCGAAGGCTACGAAATGTTGAAAGGTCTCAGCGGCATTACCACGCACGAGCATCGTGAATGGATTCCGATTCTCGAAAACAGCCAGGACCTCCAGAAGTTGTCCGGGCAGGCCGAAGATCTTCTGCTGCGGAACCCGGAACTGCACGGATTCCTCATTCATCGGCATGGGCTATACACGTGGGGAAAAGATCTGGCCGAGGCGAGGCGCCACATTGAGATTTTCGAGTTCCTGTTTGAAGCCACCGTGATGTCCCACTCCCTCAGGAGCGGATGATGGCCTTCAGAGACGGTCGATTTTCGCGGCCAGAACAAAGTCGCTTTCGGTCAGGCCGTTGATCTTGTGGGTCCAGATCTTGATTCCAACCTTTCCCCAGGCAAGATAGATATCGGGGTGGTGGCCCTGTTGTTCGGCAAGCGCGCCGACCTTGTTCGTAAAATCCAGGGCCGTCTTGAAGTCCGGAAACTTTACGGTTCTTTCCAGGTGATGCGCGTCCACGACCGACCATTCCTTGACCTCCGCGGCCAACGGCTGAATCTCGGCGGCCGTTAGCGGCGGCACGCCGCCTCGGCACGGAATACAGGTTTTCTCCGCAAGTCCCGACATGTGATGATTACCTCCGTGAGCGAAATTCTAGCAGAGCTTGCATCGCGGTTTCGGCCCGACACCAGGATTACCGTGCTCACCGGCGCGGGCGTATCGGCCGCCAGCGGGGTTCCGACTTTCCGCGGCCCCGGTGGGCTCTACAAGAACCGCCGCGTCGAACAGATCGGCACACCCGAAGCATTCGGACGCGATCCTCAGTTCGTGTGGGAGTGGTACAACTGGCGGCGCGAGGTCATCGCAACGAAACAGCCGAACCGCGCGCATGAAGTACTGGCGCAGTGGAGCCGGCGGTATCCGGGCTTTTCCCTGATAACCCAAAACGTCGATGGCTTGCACGAGCGAGCGGGCACCGAGAACGTGCTGCGTTTTCACGGCTCGATCTGGGAGGTCCTGTGCTGGGAACGATGCCGGCAATCGCCTCCACGCTGGCGCGATGAGACCGTTCCGTTTACGGAAATACCTCCCCGCTGTCCGCATTGCGGAGGCATCGTCAGGCCGGGCGTGGTGTGGTTTGGGGAAGGAATCGATCCCACCGTAATGCGGCGATCGATGGACGCCGTCAACTGCGACATCTTCCTTACCATAGGCACCTCGGCCGTGGTTTATCCCGCCGCAAGCCTCATACACGAGGCGAAAGCCGCGGGCGCGTTTACCGTGGAAATCAACATTGAGCCGACGCCTGCATCCGCCACGCTGGATCTGCCTTTGCAGGGACCGGCCGAGGAGGTTCTAGATCATATCGAGGGGCTCATTCTTGAGGGGCGGCGGAAAGACGCTGTCGATTAGCTTGAGGTCCTCATCATCCAGACGCCAGCCAACTCCGCCTGCGTTTTCGCAAATGTGATCCGGATCACTCGCCTTGGGTATCGTGAACAGACCTTTTCTTCCGGTAAGAAATCGCAGGGCAACCTGCCGCGCCGTCTTCCGGTGTTTCTCCCCGATCCCGGCCAACGCTTTGCCCTGCTTGCTCTCGGCTGATGGAAAATTTCCCTGCCCAAACGGCGAGTATCCGACCAGTGCGATGTTTTGCGATTCGCAATACGGAAGCAAACTGTGCTCGATGCCGCGCGACCTCAAATGGTACAGAACCTGGTTGCAGGCGATCTTGTTGCGGGTCAACACCTGTTCGGTCTGGCGAAGCTGCCGGACATCGAAGTTGCTCACGCCAATGAACCGGATCTTTCCGGCATCCACCAGGTCTTCCATGGCGCGCATGGTTTCGCCAATCGGGTGGGCGCCGTTCCACCAGTGCAGCAGGTAGACGTCGAGGTAATCGGTCTTCAGGCGTTTCAAACTGGTGTCGCACGCCTGCAGCGTTTTTTTGTAGGAAGCGTTCGAAGGCATGACCTTGCTCACGAGAAATACTTCTTCGCGCCGGCCGCTTATCGCCTCGCCCACGTAGTCTTCCGCCTTGCCGTACATTTCCGCGGTATCGATGTGCGTCAGGCCCAGGTCGATTCCGATGCGCATTTCGGCGGCGCCATGCTTCGGCATATTCCAGGTACCCTGTCCGACGATGGACACTTTTGCGCCTGTCGATCCAAACTCCCGAGTTCGCATCAGTTCAGAAAAGAGAGGTTGGCGTTGAAGAACGGCAGGACTTTCGTCTCGAAGCGCTCGGCGATCCGGCTGGTGTGGTCGCCGTCATAGATTTCGAAGGTGTGCGAAATACCGTGCCGGGTGAGGGCCTGGTCCAGGGCATTCGTGCCCGGGACGGCCTCATCGTCTTTGTTTCCCGCATCCATTGCAATCGCGCGGAGCCTTCGAAGATTCGGCAGGTACTCAGTGAGTGCCGTAACCGGGGCGTTCGCAGCCCATTTTGCCACCACGGAGGGTTCAAGCTGCCCGTTCTTCATTGGAAGATCGAAAAAGAGCGGTGGACTGGCCGGGTTGGGAGACCAGGCGGCGGCCGTTGCCAGCACCGTTCTGGTGGGGTAATCGGTTTCGGTAACATCCTCCATGGTGCGGATGCCGGCGGCGCGTCTCATCAAGGCTGGCGAAGGACGGCCGGGCACCATGCAGCAACCGCTCATAATGTAGATTCCGGAAAACACATCCGGATGTTTCATCCCGATTCGAAACGCGCCATAGCCGCCCATGGAGTGGCCTGCGAGACCCCGGCTTCGGGGTTCAGGGATCGTGCGATAGTTCCGGTCGACGTAGGCAACCAGGTCCCGGGCGATAAACCCCTCCCAATTTCCTGTCACCACGGAATCGGAATAGAAGCTGCCCTGAAAGACGGTAAACGCATTCGGCATGACGAGAATGATCCCGCGGACGGCTCCGGCTGCGAACGCTTTATTCATCGCCGCATCTGCACGGTATAAGGACGCCGCGCCAAACCACGTTTCGTCACTGTCGGCATAGCCGTGCAGAAGATAGACCACCGGATAGCGGCGATCTCGATCGGTGGCGTAGCCCGGCGGCAGGTAGATCGAAACTTCGCGGTCCGGTGTATCGCCCGAGAGATTTTTTTCGAGCGAACTCCCGTGCACTTTGATGCGCTCCACCACGCCGCCTTGACAGAACAGAGCACCGGCCGATCCAACGACGATGACAGCGGCGGCCGCCAGATTTCGAACCAACGTCATTGCTGCATTAGACAACCCGTAAATAACCAAGTCAACCGGGAGGAAAAACCGTTTTTCCCGGCTATACTATTTGGTTTGCGCCCCATGCAGGCAACCAACTATACGAACGGATGAGAGATGACAAATACGAACTCCAAAATCATTTATACGCACACCGACGAAGCGCCGGCCCTGGCGACCTATTCGTTTCTGCCCATCATCGAAGCCTTTACAGGGACGTGCGGTATCGCCGTGGAAACCCGGGACATTTCCCTGGCGGGCCGGATACTGGCAGCATTTCCCGAAAGACTGACCGAAAAGCAGCGCATCGCGGATGCTCTGGCGGAACTTGGCGAACTGTGCAAGAAGCCTGAAGCGAACATCATCAAACTTCCCAACATCAGTGCATCGATTCCACAGTTGAAAGCCGCGATTGCCGAACTCCAGGCGCAGGAATACAAACTCCCCGACTACCCGGACCAGCCGGCAAACGACGAAGAGAAGTCGGTCAAATCGCGCTACGACAAAATCAAGGGCAGCGCCGTGAATCCGGTGATCCGTGAAGGCAATTCCGACCGCCGGGCGCCGAACGCGGTGAAGCAATATGCGAAGAAGAACCCGCACTCGATGGGTGCCTGGTCGCGGGACTCGAAGTCTCACGTCGCGCACATGAACGGTGGCGACTTTTGCTCCAACGAGAAGTCCGTGACGATTGCAAAGGACGGTAACGTCAGGATCGAACTTGTCGGCAAGGACGGGAAAGTTACTGTCCTGAAGGAAAAGACCCGCGTCCTGGCAGGCGAGATCATCGACGGCGCCGTGATGAGCGTGCGCGCGCTGAACACGTTTCTGGAAAAGGAGAACGCCGACGCCAAACAGCAGGGAGTCCTCTTCTCGCTGCATTTGAAGGCTACGATGATGAAAGTCTCCGACCCCATCATCTTCGGCCACGCCGTGAAGGTTTTCTTCAAGGACGTGTTCTCGAAGCACGGGGTGGTCCTGGCGGACATCGGCGTCAACGTAAACAACGGGTTTGGCAACCTTCTGGAGGAAATTCAGAAACTGCCGGCGGCGAAGCGTGCGGAGATCGAAGCCGACGTCCAGGCGGCGTATAGGAACCGGCCGGAATTGGCGATGGTGAATTCCAGCAAGGGCATTACGAACCTTCATGTGCCGAGCGACGTTATTGTCGACGCGTCCATGCCTGCCATGATCCGCGCTTCGGGGCAGATGTGGAACAAGGACGGGAAACTGCAGGACACGAAAGCCGTGATACCCGACGCTTCTTACGCCGGCATTTACCAGGAAACGATCGCATTCTGCAAAGAGCACGGCGCCTTTGATCCGAAGACCATGGGCACGGTCCCCAATGTCGGGCTCATGGCGCAGCAGGCCGAAGAATACGGCTCGCACGACAAGACCTTCGAGGCGCCGGCAGATGGGAAAGTGCGCGTGGTCGACGACGCGGGAACAACGCTCATCGAGCACAGCGTCGAGGCCGGAGACATCTGGCGCATGTGCCAGGTGAAGGACCTTCCCATCCAGGACTGGGTGAAACTGGCCGTCACACGCGCGCGCGCGTCCAATACGCCCGCAGTGTTCTGGCTCGACCAGGCGCGTGCCCACGATGCCGAGCTGATCAGGAAAGTGAAACAGTATCTGAAGAACCACGACACGAGCGGACTTCAGATCGAAATCATGTCTCCGGTCGAAGCAACGCGGTTCACGCTGAAACGCCTGAAGGCGGGGCAGGACACGATCTCGGTAACCGGCAACGTCCTCCGTGACTATCTCACCGACCTCTTCCCTATCCTCGAAGTCGGCACAAGCGCGAAGATGCTCTCGATCGTCCCGCTGATGAACGGCGGCGGATTGTTCGAAACCGGCGCCGGCGGATCCGCGCCCAAGCATGTCCAGCAATTCAACGAGGAAGGCCATCTGCGATGGGATTCCCTGGGCGAGTTCCTGGCCCTCGCCGTATCGCTGGAGCACCTTTCTGAAAAAACCGGAAACCGCCGCGCGAAGATCCTGGCCACGGCGCTGGACAAGGCCACGGGCATGCTGCTTGAAAATCGCAAGTCCCCTTCCATCAAAGTCCGTGAACTGGACAACCGCGGCAGCCAGTTTTATCTGGCCATGTATTGGGCCCAAGCGATGGCCGAGCAGAACGACGACGCCGAACTCCGCGCGCGTTTTGCGCCGCTGGCAAAATCACTGGCTGAGAACGAAACCCGGATTGTGGACGAGTTGAACCGTGCCCAGGGCAAAGCGATCGACATCGGCGGCTACTATGCTCCGAAAACGGATCTCGCTTCGAAGGCGATGCGCCCCAGCGAAACATTCAACGCGGCCCTGACAGGGTTCGTTGGGAAGGTCTAACGGATTGTGTAAAACTCCCCTCCTTGGATAAGGAGGGGTGGACGCGACCTCAAGAAATGCAGCGAAGCTACCTTTAAAAGGAGCGGACGGGGTGGTTGGTTCAAGAGATTGCTTGATCAACACCACCCCGTCTGCGCCGCTTCGGTGGCTTCGCGCCGTTTTCTTTTTGCGCAGCCACCCCTCCTCATCTGAGGAGGGGAGTTTTTGTCTGGCGTGGTAACGTGTGGTCGTGCGTGACCCCAAACAGTGGATTGTTGACGGGCTCCTCCTCAGCGTAGTCACGGTCTGGGGATTCAATTTCTCCATCATCAAGTTCGTCTATCGCGACATCAATCCCCTTGCGTTCAACGCGCTCCGATTCACGGTCGCCAGCATCGCGATGATCCTGCTCATGAAATGGCGCGGGATCAGTTTCCGCGTGGATCCGGAAGACAGGCCGGCGTTCCTCGCTCTCGGCCTGATTGGCCATTCCATCTATCAGATTTTTTTCATGCTGGGTCTGGAGAGAACAAAGGCGGGCAATGCCGGCCTGTTTATGGCTCTCACGCCGATATTCGCTTACCTTGTCGGCGTTGCCGGCAGGAGGGAGCGCTTCAGCCCGTCCGTGATGGCGGGAATTTTCCTGTCACTCATTGGCGTCTCGGTCATCGTGCTGTTCGGATCGGCCGAAGTGTCTTTTGCCGGCACATGGGTGGGAGACCTGCTGATGATTGCGGCAGCGGTCTGCTGGGGCGCATACAGCGGAGGCGCATCGCGTCTGGCAAGCAAATACGGGGCGGTTCGCCTGACGGTTCTGACGACGGTTGCCGGAACGGCAATAATCGTCCCGGTTTCGGCGCCATGGATCGTGAGTCAGGACTGGCTTTCCGTCTCGCTCCCCGTGTGGCTTGGCTTTCTCTTCGCCACTTTCGGTGGAATAGTTTATTGCTACTTCATCTGGGCCTATGCCCTTGGAAGGGTCGGAGTGGCCCACACCGCAATCTTCGCCAACATTACTCCGATAATCGCACTCCTGGCGGGATGGATGGTCCTGGCCGAACAACTAAGCATGCCTCAGGCTGCGGGAGTCGTGCTGGTGCTGACCGGAGTATTCATCGTCAGGGCGCTGAAACCGCTTCCGATACCGGAAGAATAGGTAATGAACTGGAAAGACATTCGAGTGCTTTACGTTCGGGAAGTCGTTTCGGCGATGCGCGAACGCACGATCGTAACCAACAGCATTCTTATTCCCCTGCTTCTCTATCCGCTGCTGATCTGGCTGATGTACACCGGGTTCAGTTTCGTGTCGGGGCAGAACGAAGAGTTGACATCGCGAGTGATGCTGAAGAACCTTCCCGCGTTTCATGACGCTCTTCGGAGCACAATTCAGTCGGAGGGCTCCATCGTCATTGTGGCGGCCGCCGATCCCGCCGCGGATATCCGGACCGGTTCGCTCGACGCGCTCATTGAATTTGTTCCGGTGAACGACGGCGCCTCAACGCTGGAGAATAATTTCCGGGCCAGGATCACGTATGACGAGTCGCGTGATCGGAGCGACCAGGCGCGAGGCCGGCTCATCGAAAGCGTGTCGAAGTATCGCCAGGACTTCATCGAGAGGCAGGCTCTGCGATTCGGAGTATCGGGCGCCGAACTCCAGGGTTTCCTTCTCGAAAGCGAAAACGTCTCCAGCGGCCGGCAGATGGGTCAGTTCGTTCTTGGACTGCTCATTCCGATACTGCTGATCGTGATGTTGTCGGTGGGCGGTTTCTATCCGGCCATCGACTCTACTGCCGGCGAGCGTGAGAACTCGACATGGGAGACCATCATGAGTACGGCCACATCGCGGTCGAACGTCATGATGGCAAAGTATCTGTACGTCGCCACAATGTCGTTCGTTGCCGGTCTTCTCAATCTCGTCGCAATGATTTTCTCTATGAGTTCTCTGCTCGGGCCGCTGACGCGTCCCGGCATGCCGAATTTCACTTTCCGCATTCCCATGGAGTCGGTTCCGGTTATTGTCGCGGGAGCAGCGTTCCTGTCGCTGTTCATAGCCGCAGGCATGATGATTCTGGCGTCCTTCGCACGGACATACAAAGAGGGACAGTCGATGATTGCCCCCTTCCACATCGCGCTGATGCTCCCGGTCTTGTTCCTTCAAGGGCCGGGAATCCAGTTCACTCCGGGGCTGGCGATGATTCCGGTACTCAACGTTGTCGTGATGATCCGCGAAGCCATCCAGGGTGTTTACCGGTGGCCGCTGATCGGAATCACTCTTGCAGTCGAACTGCTCTGCATCCTGGGCGCACTAAGAGTGGCAACGATGGTCTTGCGGCACGAAGACTTCGTCATGGGAACCTATTCCGGCAGCTTTGGAAGGTTTGCAAGAGAGCGCCTGCTCGGCAGGAAACCATGAGTTATCCCGTCCTTGTCCGCGGGCTGACAAAAACGTTCTATGACGAATCCCGAGGCGAAATCCGCGCGGTCGACGGAATCGATTTTGAGTGTGGAGAAGGAGAAATATTCGGCCTGCTCGGCGCAAACGGAGCCGGCAAGACCACCACACTAAGGATGCTTTCCACCATTCTTACGCCCACGTCGGGAAGCGCCGCCATCCTCAACCACGATGTGGTGAGGGACCCGGAGGGCGTCAGGAAACATCTAGGCTTCTACTCGGCCGGCACCGCGCTGTATCCGCGGCTCACGGCGCGGGAGACGATCGAATTCTTCGCCCGCATAAATCAGTATCCCTCCAGCCGGGTGCCGGAACGAGTCCGGTATCTGGTCGATCGCTTCGGCATTTCGAAATACGCGGACGTCCGCGTTGAAAAGCTTTCAACCGGCATGAAGCAGAAAGTCTCGCTCGCTCGAACGGTCGCCCACGATCCCCCGATAATCATTTTCGATGAGCCCACCGTCGGCCTCGACGTTCTCAATGCTCTCGAAGCGCAGCAAACGATCAAGGAACTGCGGGACGAAGGCAAAACGATCATCTTTTCGACGCACATCATGAGCGAAGCCGAGCGTCTTTGCGACCGCATCGCGATCATTCACGGCGGACGTATTCTCGACTGCGATACGCTTGCCGGACTTCGCGAGAAGACCGGCAAGCACTATCTGGAGGATATTTTCGTCCAGTACGCGGGAAGGCCGGCCGAATGAACTGGGGCACCCTGCGCCTTCTCTACATCCATGAATTGAAGATGCTGCTTCGCGCCCGCCGGACTGTGGTGATGTCGATTGTTGTCCCCGCGCTGATCATGCCCATCGTCCTGGTGGGCTCGAAGTATTCAACGGACCGCCGCGCGCGCGCGCTGGCTGAAACCACCTATAGATACGTTGTCACCGGTCCGGAGGCCGGCCGTGTGCGTGGTCTCATCCGCGACAATGTTGACGGCACTCTGCCGCAATTCCTGCCCGAAGAGACTTCCGCCGCCGACCCGGCCCGCAGCCTGGAAAACGGCCTGATTCATTTCTACATCCAGACTTCCAGAAACCCCGCTGACGCCGTGCCTGTCGTTCAGATCGTGTTTCGCGGCGATCGCGATGTGTCGCGCAATGGAAGCGAGCGAATGAGCGATCTCCTGCGGCGGGCAAGACGAAATCAGGCGGACGTGTTGCTCGCGGCGCGAGGGTTTCCGGCAGGCCCGAATCAGGTATTCCCTGTCGAGCCGGAAAGCATTGCGTCCGCCGCGCAGGTGACCGGCTCGGACGTCGGCCGCTTTCTCACCGTGATTCTGGTCATGTTGATGTTTACCGGTGGATCGATCGTGGCAATGGACATCATCGCCGGCGAGAAAGAGCGCGGCACGCTGGAAACATTGCTTACAACGGCTGCCGGCCGCGCTGAGATCGTTACCGCGAAGCAGCTTGCCATTACGTCGGTCGGCATTTTCATAGCGCTCATACAGGCTCTGAACTTTCTGATCTATATCCGGTTCCGGTTGATTGAACTGCCGGCGGGATTCGCGATCGAGCTTCCTCTTGTCTCGATACTGAACCTGCTGCTGCTGTTTCTTCCGCTTGCCGCGGCGATCGCAGCAGTCCTGCTGATGCTGTCGGCCTACGCAAAGACGTACAAGGAAGCGCAGCTCTATTTCTTTCCGGTGTACCTGCTGGGCTTGGTCCCGGCACTTGCCGCGGTTTTGCCCGGCATTCGATCGCGGTCGGCTATTGCGCTGGTTCCGATAGCCAACGTGAGCGTGGCTGTTCGCGAGATCCTGATGGGCAGGCCGGACCAACCGATGATTTTCGTCACCTTCGGAGTCATGGCAGTCACCGGGATCTGGCTCATGCGGACTTCCGCGCGGATGCTGACGCGGGAGGACATCATTGCGCCGGGTCACTTTGAAGCGGAGACGCTCCTTGGCGGACCCGGCCTTTTCCGGAAACGCGTGCTTCGATGGTTTGCCCTCATGTGGGCGGTAATCTTCGCGGTCGCGGCAAACATACCGCAGCTCTCCACTTTCCGCGCCCAGCTTCTGTTCAACGAAGTGGTGGTCTTCGCCGGAGCGAGCCTCCTGATGATCAAGGTCTACCGGCTGAACATTCGAGAGGCGCTTTCCCTGCGCTCGGTGAGGCCGGCCGTTTGGCTCGCGGCGCTGATTGCCATCCCGGCGGGACACGTGATGAGCTTCGCCGTATTCCGGCTTGTGAACACGGTCATTCCGGCGCCCCAGCAACTGCTCGAACAGTTTTCGCGCGATTTCATCCCGAAAGACATGCCGGCGTGGGAGCTGTATTTCTTTCTCGCCGTGCTGCCTGCGATCTGCGAAGAGATCGGGTTTCGTGGCGTACTGCTATACGGCCTGCGCCGGAAGCTGAAACCGGTGGAATTGGCGCTGGCGGTGGGCCTGATCTTCGGAATGTTTCACATCACGCTTTTCAGGATCGTACCCACGGCATTTATGGGCGTGATTCTTACAGCAGTTGCAGTAATGACCGGCTCCATCTTTCCCGGCATCCTGATTCACATGGGAAACAATGCATTCGCCGTCTGGGCGGCGGACTCCGGCCTGGCCCTCCAGAGCCTTCGCTGGTCCGACTACGGCGCTGCGGCGCTGATCTTCGCGCTCGCGATGTGGATCATGTGGAGGACAAGAGCTTCAAGTTCGGGATGTCCTTGAAGTCAGCGGGGTTGAGGGTCCAGAGTTGCGCGCCGTGGACGATGGCGCAGGCCGCGATGGCGATGTCGATCTCGCGGCCCCGCGCACGCTTGATTTGCCGGTACGTGTCTGCCGCGACCAGGGCTTCAACCGATGTGAATGGAAGGCTCGCCTCCGCCGGAAACAAAGCCTCCTGATCCGCAATCTCGTCCGGCGTCCGCGGCCCACGCCGCCATTCGAAAACGACGATAGAGCTGACGAGCATCCTTTCGCCCATTTTTATCAACTGACGGAGTGTGGGCTCGGAGAGCTTCGGGCCCGTTAGCGCATTGATCAATACAGAAGTGTCGAGGTGAATCATTCCGATCGCGTGCGCCGCCCCCCGGCTCTGCGGACCGCGCGAATCTCCGCGATCTCGGCATTGACCTCAGCCTGGGTGCGCTTTGATCGGCGAGCCATCATGCGATCGAGCACCTTGAGCATGTCCCTGCTCTCGTCATCGCTTAGACGGTCGGCCCGGCTTGCGTAGTCCTGAATGGCTTCACGCACAATAACACTCTGGGGTTTCTTCAAGCGTGAGGCGGCCCGGCGCAGAGTCTCGACAGTCCTCTCATCGAAGGTGAATGTCATCTTTACCATACTGCCGCCATACTACCATACCTGCTGCTGCGAAGGGCCCAACCCGGAGGCGGTAAGTCATGCCAGGGATAGTTCCATGTAGAGCGCGTCAGGGATGGGGTTGTCGTAGTAGGGAGGAATCTCTCTGAAGCCAAGCGAGCGGTACAACGCAATCGCGGGATCCATCTTGCCGGCAATCGTATCGAGGCGCATGGACGTATAGCCCGCATGCAGTGCTTCCTCGATGAGGTAGTTCGCGAGCTTTGCACCCAACTGATGGCCGCGGAATTCCGGCCGCACATAAAGCCGCTTCATCTCACATATCCGCGGTTCAAGCCGTTTCAACGCAATGCACCCGGCGGCCTTCCCATCGAAGGTGCACAAGATCAGCCGTCCGTCAGGCGGCGCATATTCGCCCGGCAATTCCAGCAGCTCCCTGTCGAAACTCTGGAAGCACAAATTGAAATCCAGCGACTTCGCGTATTCCAGAAACAGCGCACGGATCTCGTCAATTCGCGGTCCTCGCCTGACGTGGATAAGCTCAACGTTTTTCATCTTCGGGCTTGCGCGCCGTCTCCGGTCGTTTTCACCCACGGTCGAAAATTAGCGCACGATTTTTCTACTATAGTCTAAATTCCCCGGATACACTCTACCTTCATGGCTGATCGCGAACGCTATCTTATCGCCCAGGTAAAGAAGGACCTGCCCCGCAAGATGGTCTTTCTGGCGGGCCCTCGCCAGGTCGGCAAGACGACTCTATCGCGAAGCCTCGCCGGCGGCCGTCAAGGATATCTCAACTGGGACGACCCCGCACATCGCGAGCGCATCCTGAAGCGCGAGTTACCGTCTTCCGCCCTCTGGGTCTTCGACGAGATCCATAAGTACCGAAAATGGCGCAACTACCTCAAGGGACTCTACGACACCAAACCAAAGACGCAGCGCATTCTCGTCACGGGGAGCGCACGGCTGGACTTCTACCGCTTCGGTGGGGACTCGCTGCAGGGCCGTTACCACATGCTCCGCCTTCATCCGTTTTCAGTCGCGGAATTGGGGATTCGAACGGAAGCCGGATTCAACGACCTTCTGACTCTTGGCGGCTTTCCCGAACCTTACCTCAGCGGATCGGAGACTGAAGCACGCCGGTGGTCTCGGGAGTACCGGAATCTGCTGGTTCGCGAAGAGGTCGTCAGTCTGGAGCGAGTTCAGGATCTGGGACAACTGGAACTGCTGATGCTCCGGCTCCCCGAACTGGTGGGATCCCCGCTCTCGCTGAACGCCGTGCGAGAGGACCTGCAGGTCAGCCACAAGACAGTCGCAACGTGGCTGCAGATACTGGAGCGGCTGTATGCGATCTTTCGCGTCTCGCCTTTGGGAACGCCGCTCATTCGCGCCGTGAAAAAGGCCCAGAAACACTACCATCTGGACTGGTCGGTCGTTCCCGAGCCGCCTCAGCGTTTCGAAAACCTCGTGGCGTCCCACATCCTGAAGTGGATCCATTACCAACAGGACGTCCACGGCCGCGACCTGGAGCTTCGCTACTTCCGTGATATCGATGGACGCGAAGTCGACTTCGTGGTGATCGACGGCAGGAAACCAATCCTCCTTGTCGAAAGCAAGTGGTCCGACACCGCCGTGGACCCGAGTTTGCGTTATCTCAAAGCTCGTTATCCCGAAGCCGATGCCTGGCAGATCTACGCGGCCGGGAAAAAGGACTACGTGACACCCGAAGGAATCCGGGTGGCGCCATCCCTTAAATTCTTATCGACGCTGGTCTAAAGGCTGGCCTATCGGCTGACGCTAGGACCAATCATCCTTCGATGCCTTCCGCTTCCGTCTCACGATAATTACAACCACGCATACCAACGCCAGCACGCCTGCTACAAGGCGAATCGTCGTGGTGTTATCGGCGCCGCCTTCCGGTGTTACCTGAAGCAGCCAGAGAGCGAAAGACATAAAGGACCTCCTATTGTCCCAACAGTTCCAGATCGCGAAGAATGGAGATTATACCCGGCGCGAGGATCACCACAAACAGCGCAGGCAGAATGAACAGCACAATCGGAAAAACCATCTTTACGGCCGCTTTGTTAATAGTGGATTCAATCTCAAGACGGCGCTTGGTGCGCACCGAATCCGCGTAAATGCGCAGGGCCTGCGACAGGCCTGTACCGGATCGCTCGGCCTGGACGATCATGCTGGCAAGCGAGCGAATGTCCAGCAGTCCGGTGCGCTGGGCCATATGCTGAAAAGCCACGGCGCGCTGCTGGCCGGCCTGTACCTCGAGCGTCATCCAGTAGAACTCGTCCGCCAGTTCCGGGTACACAAAACGGATCTCCTCGCCGACGCGGGCAATGGCCTGGTCCAGCGAGAGACCGGCGCCCAAAACGATGCTCAACATATCGGTGGTGTCCGGAAGCGCGGCCATCAGGCTGAGCCGGTGCCGGTTCCGTAACGAGACCAGGACCTGCTCGGGAATGAAGTAGCCGAGGACAAAAGCGCCGGCCAGTCCGACAAGCCTCGTCGTGAGATCCATTTCACGAAGCGTTACCAGCGCAACCACAACCAGGACGGCTGTAAAAGCCAGCGAAGCGATCCCGTACACCTTGACAACCTTTGGACCGCGAAATCCCGCACGCATCAACTCCAGTTCCTTCTGGCGGAACCAGCCTTTTCCAAAGATCGCTCCATAGGTGGATCGCAGCATCAAATCCCAGACGTCGCCGCCCAGCAGCGGGATGGAGCCTCCCTGGGCCGACTGCTCCTGAAGTTCCTGAATGCGCCGGCTCAGCGCGTCCTGCCGGGTGCGAAAGTAATAGCTCAGTCCCGCGACCATCAGTGTGGCGCACGCCAGCGTGCTCAACAGAAACAGCGATTGAAGTCCTTGCGGCATCAGAGCCTCACCGACGCGACTTTGCGCACGAGCAGGATTCCGAGAATTTCCGAAATGACGCCATAAATAAGGAACTGGGAACCCACCGGCGTCAGCCACAGCACCGAAATATATTCGTAGCGCAGGAAGTAGAACGCCGCGCCGGTCACAACCGGCAGTCCGCACAGCAAGGATGCCGAAAAGCGCTGTTGCGCGGTATGCGCCCGCAGGCGCGCCCGCAACTGGAGCCGCTCCCGAATGACGGCCGACAGGTTCTCCATGACGGTAACGATGTTTGCGCCGGTCTCGCGCTGCAGGATGACGCCCGTTGAAAAGAACCGGAGGTCCAGGACCGGCACGCGGTTGCCGAGACTGTGCAGGGCTTCCCCGACCGTCGACCCGAGAGCCAGATCCTCGACCAGTTTTTTGAATTCCCCGCCCAGGGGCTCGGGTGTTTCCTCGGCCAGCACCTGCACACCACTATGAATGTTGTGGCCGGCGCGCATCGCGCGGGTGAACAAGTCAATGGCGTCGGGAAGCATTTCTTCAATCTGCCTCATGCGGCGCTCGCGCCTGATCCTAATGTAGAAAAAAGGCACGATGCTGCAGCCGAACGCGAATAGAAGCTTCAGGACGAGGAAAGGAAAGAGCTGAAGCCCTTCGGCTGCGAGGTAGCTGCCCGCCAGCAGCAGCACGCTGAACGTCATTACATTTCCCGCGCGATAGGGCAGCCGTGCCTGGTCAATCATGGACTGCAGCCACTTCATGATTTCCAACCGCGACAGGAAGGACACTCCACTCAACGGCTGCTGGCGCAATAGCGCGCCGGGCGTGCGGCCGCCCTCGACGCGCAGGCCGCGCAACCGTTGCTCGATTTCCAGGCGAACGCGCCGTTGCGGTCCCCAGAAGGCGTATTCGGCGGCGGCGGCGAAGGCGCCCGTGAAAATCAACAGCGTTACAAGAGTGGTCATACCGTATCCCTCAACCTCTACTGAAGCGTGAGTCCGAACTCCCCTCCTGTCTTAGGAGGGGTGGCTGCACCACCAGGGAATGGTCCCGTTCCTTATTGGCGCAGACGGGGTGGTACGCAATGACGCGAAGCCACCGTATGGATGCTCGCGTAGCGCTCATTCAAATCGGTGCGCTGCGCGAATATCCATAGGGTGGCTTCGCGCCGTATACACCACCCCGCCGTTCGCTGAAAAACGCGAACGGCACCCCTCCTAATCCAGGAGGGGAGTTTCTAAAGCCCCGCGCCCGCAGTCGAAAAAAGCTCCACGGGTATCTCGATGCCGCGGGCGGTCAGCCGGTTCAGGAACTGGGGCCGGTAACCGGTGGAGGCGAATTGCCCCACGACGCGCCCCGCCTCATCCACACCGCTGCGCTCATAGCGGATGATTTCTTCGAGCGTAACGCCTTCCTCGTTGTACCCGGTGACTTCGGCCACGCTGGTTACTTTCCTGGAGCCATCTCGGAATCGCGCCATCTGCACGACCACTTCAATGGCTGAAGCGGACTGCTGCCGAATGACGGGCTCGGTAAGCCCCACGTTCGCCATCAGCACCATTGTCTGGATCCGATGGAAGCAATCCCGGGGAGAGTTGGCATGCATGGTCGTCATGGAGCCGTCGTGGCCCGTGTTCATGGCCTGGAGCATGTCGAGCGCCTCGGGACCGCGCGCCTCTCCCACGATGATCCGGTCCGGCCGCATGCGAAGAGCATTGATCATCAGGTCGCGTGGTGTCACGGCGCCCTGCCCTTCGATGCTGGCTTCGCGAGTCTCGAGCCGCACCACGTGCCGCTGCTGGAGCATTAACTCCGCGATGTCTTCGATCGTGACGATCCTTTCGGTTTCAGGAATAAAGCGGGAGAGAGCATTGAGCAGCGTGGTCTTGCCGCTGCCGCTGCCGCCGGAGATCACCATGTTCAGCCGGGCCCGGACGCAGCCATCGAGCAGTTGAAGAATCGGCGCAGTCAGCGTGTTGTTCGCCAGCAGTTCATCATTGGTGAGGACTCGTCCGCCGAAGCGGCGAATGGAGAGAGCCGGGCCGTCGAGAGTCACCGGAGGAATCGCGGCAGTCACGCGGGAGCCGTCCACCAGGCGGGCGGAGACAATGGGATTCGCCTCGTCAATTCGCCTTCCCACGGCCGTCACCATTTTTTCGATGATGTGAAGCAGGTGCTTGTTGTCCTTGAATTGAATCGGGGCGGGCTGCAGCACGCCGCGGCGCTCGACAAAGACACTGCGGAAGCTGTTGACGAGAATGTCGGTAATGGAAGGATCCTTCATCAGCGGCTCCAGGGGGCCGAAGCCGAAAACCTCGTCCAGGATCTCCTCGATGACGCGGTCCCGCTCGGGAAGCGTCATCGGAATATTCTCCTGAAGCAGGAGTTTCTCGACGGCCTGGCCGATTTCGCCCCGCAGGCGCTCCTTGCTGATAAGCCGCAGCGTATCGCTGTTGAGCGCCTGAAGCAGCTTCCGGTGAACCTTCGACTTCAGATCGGAATGCCGCTCCACGGAAACCGCGGGGTCCTGGCGGCCCAGGGAACGGATCACGCCATCGCGGCCGCGAGATGATGGAGGAAAAGCCATAATGTTTTTCTTGTCCCGCGGGTCCCGCTACTTCTTCTGAAGTGCGGCAGCCGGCTGACCGTCCATGCCCAGCTTTTTGGCGAAGTCTCGATAAGAGCGCCCCAGTTCGGTGTTCCCCCGCGTCACCACGGGACGGGCTTCGTGCACGGCCTGCATCGCTTCTTCATACCGGTTCGGCAACCCCCAGAAAGGGGCCGCACCCAGCGTTTGCTTCAACTGCTCCAGGTTCACGCTAAGCGAACCCTTCTTGTCGACCCGGTTCAAGACCAGCTTCACGGCTTCCATGCCATAGCCGGCGCGCGCCAGCGCTCCAAGATAGTGTTGCGCGTTCCGTACGGCCGGGAATTCCTGGGTCAGCACGACAAAAATAGATTCGGAAAGTTCCAGGCAGCTCAGCAACAGGTCGTCCAGTGCGCGCGAACCGTCGATTATGACGGCATCGAAGCGCTCGATGAGAAAGCTGCCGATCTCGCGCAAATGTTGTTCCCCGATCAGCCGCGATCTTTCGACCTCCTCGGGCGCGCACAATACCCAGAACCCGAGTGGATCACGCACCATGATGCCTTCCAGCATCGCCTGATCCAGCTGATCCAGATTCTCGGCCACGTCCGCCAGCGAGTATTGATGCCGCAACCCGAGGTAACAGGCGGCGTCACCGGAATCCATATCGAGGTCCACGAGCACTGTAGACTTGCCCTGTCGGGCGCAGAGCGCCGCAAAATTTACCGCGGCTGTTGTGGTTCCCATCCCGCCTTTCACTCCCACGAACGTGTACATCCGTCCGAGCTGCCGGCTCTGCCGATGAAGGCGCTCTCCGTATTGCTCCACGCGGGCAATCGCATCGCCGAACTCCGCGCGCTTCAGTGGCTGCTGCAGGAAGTCGGCGCCGCCCAGGCGCATGGAGCGCAGCAGAAATTCTTCGCTGCACTGCGCGCCCGAAAGGATCACAAATAGCTTGGGTGATGCCTGCTTCATCTGTTCCAGCGCGCGCAATCCCTGTTCCGCATCCGAGGAAATGTCGAGCAAGACCGCAGATTGGGGATTGAGATTCAAATCCTGCAGAATGCGCACGGATAGATTGGGCCCCATATCTTCGTGCTCGCCCACGACTTCCGCGTTGGGCGTGAGCGCCATTTGCTCACGGACGAAGTCATGAAAGCGCGGTTCCGGGCTCGCTACAATAAGCTGGATCGGCATAAGGTCCTCAGGGAGCCGAAATACCCGTCTCCGGGTTTGCTCCCGCGCTCTCGATCTCTACGGTCGTGGAAAACGGTGGAACCTGCAGTGGCGGCAGACCGAGCAACTGCAGGAAGTGATTAAACTCGTATCCGCTGATGCTGACCGTCACCGAGTCGGGAATACATTGGGCGCTGCAACTGCCGGCACACGTGAATGGCACGCTCTCGCGCGTAACCGGATCATGCATCCAGTAGCTCACCTGGATCTGTATCTCGCCGGTCGTCAGTTGCGAGCGATCGGGAAACAATGGCGCGTTGGCCTGTATCCAATTAGAGACATTGGAACCCGATTCGTCCTGCCAGCAGTGCGTGCCGGCATAGCGGGCGGCCTGCCGCGTGATCGTGGTAAGGGCGTGATACGTCCAGCCGATTTCAGCGAACGCGATCAATCCAAGCGTCAGGGGAACGAGGCCCGCGACCAGCGCAAGAGCCATCTCCACGGTCGCCTGGCCTCGCGTCCGCAACTCCCCTCCTGAGTTAGGAGGGGTGGCTGCGCCATCAGGAGAATGCCGCGAAGCCACCGAAGCGGCGCAGACGGGGTGGTTCGTATCGAAATTCATCTCAGCTTCCCGTCATCGGCATTCGCACCGAGGCTCGCAGGTTGATTGTCCCAAGGTTCACAAATGGAAACGGCACCGATAGCGGAAGACCGTTCGTGAGCCGGACGACCACGAAGTCCGGCGCGCTCCCGCCGGATGCGATGTTGCAGCTCTCCAGCTCCTCCGTGCAGGGGCAATCCGTTACTTCCGTGGCTCCCGCCGTACGGCGCTCCGGAAGAATCTCGATCATATCCGAAGTGAGTCCCTGCACCACCGGCGGACCCACGCCCTGCAGGTTTCCAAACACGACAACGTTGCGCGCATCCGTGACCGTTGTATCTTCGATATCGCAATAGTTGACGTTAACGGCCCGCGCGATCAGGCCCGCGCCTCCGCGCAGAGCTTTCTGCAACGAGTGGTAGACGTAGAACACGCGCGCGACCTGGAATGCGCCAAACAGGAGCACCAGCATGAGGGGAATCTGGAATGCCAGTTCGACGACAGCCTGGCCGCGC
>CAMBFR010000027.1 GCA_945865815.1 Candidatus Sulfopaludibacter sp. SbA3 | reverse complement strand
CCCTTGACTGTGGGCGCGGAGCTTCAGCCCCGTGCAAAGCTCCAAAAAAATTCCTGTTTGATCCTGGCACGGCTCTGAAGCCCCGCGCCCACAGGTAGACTGCGGACTTACTCTGGACCTCAAACGGCAGGCCGGAAATGTAGTCTGTTTTCCCTATGGATGAGTTTTTCGGACCCGGAGGAGTACTCGATCGGCGGCTGGAAGACTATGAGTTCCGGCCATCGCAGATCCGGATGGCCGAGGCTGTTCATCAGGCCCTCGAAGACCAGAATCACGTGATCATCGAGGCGGGTACGGGAACCGGAAAAACGATGGCGTACCTGTTGCCGGCGCTTCTCTATGGCCGGCGGCTGCTGGTATCCACGGGCACAAAGACACTTCAGGACCAGATCTTCTACAAGGACATTCCCCTGTTGGAAAGCGCCATCGGCCGGCCGATCCGGGCCGCTTACCTGAAGGGCCGCAACAACTACCTCTGCCGGCTGAAGCTCAACGCGCAGTTTGCTGAAGGACTCTTCACGCCCAGGGAGCTTCCGGCGTTTCGCGAAATTGTCGAATGGGCCGGGCAGACCGAGACGGGTGACCGCGCGGAACTCGGAAACATCGGCGACGATCTCGACCTGTGGTCCAAAATCGATGCGCGCCGCGACAAATGCCTCGGCTCGAAGTGCAAGGATTTTGACCGGTGTTTCCTCACGCAGATGAGGCAGAAGGCGATGGAGTCCGACATCGTGGTTGTGAACCACCACCTGTTCTTCGCGGATCTCGCCATTCGCAAGGAGGATGTCGCGGCGATCCTTCCGGACTACACCGCCGTGATCTTTGATGAAGCTCATGAACTCGAGGACATCGCCACCGAATATTTCGGCTTTCACGTCAGCAACTACCGCCTTCACGAGTTCGTCCACGATGCGCGAAAGCTCGCCGAGGGCTCGGAAACAACGCTCGATGGCGAGATCGAAACGATCTCGCGCGCGTCCGACCGGTTCTTCAATTCCCTTGGGCTGCTTCGCGAAGGAAAGCATCCGCTGGGCTCTCTCGAAGGCATCGACGGCCTCATCGGGGCTCTTCAGGACGCTCGCCGCAGCCTCAAGCGTCAAAAAGACTTCTCCGGTGAATGGGAGCGGATGGCGGCCCGAGCCGGCGAAATAGCCGACGAGTTGGAGGTTTTCCGCGCGGGTACGCTTGAAAATTTCGTTTCGTGGATCGAACGCCGGGGGCGCGGAGTGTTTCTTGAGGCATGCCCGATCGACGTCTCCGGAATGTTGCGCGAGCGTCTTTTCGGACACCTGCCATCGTGCGTTCTCACATCGGCAACGCTGACGGTGGGCGAATCATTTGAATACATCCGCAAACGCATCGGATTTGACCAGGGCAACGAACTGCAACTCCACACGGAATTCAATATACGGAACCAGACGCTGCTCTATCTGCCCAGATCCATGCCCGACTACAGGCACCCTTCGTACCTCAATCGGGCCGTCGAAGAGATTGGCTCCATTTTGCGTGCATCGCAAGGCCGGGCGTTCGTCCTCTTCACCAGCTATCAGCAGATGGAAAAAGCGTTCGAGCTTCTGTCCGACGACCTGCCGTTTCCCTGCCTGATCCAGGGCCGGGGCGGCGGGAAGGGCCGGTTGCTGGAGGAATTCAAACTGACGCCGAATGCCGTGCTCTTTGCGACATCAAGCTTCTGGCAGGGCGTGGATGTGAAGGGAGAGGCCCTCAGCGCCGTGATCATCGACAAACTGCCGTTCCAGGTTCCAACCGACCCGCTTGTCGCGGCCCGGTCGAATGACATCGAGCGCGACGGCGGCAATGCGTTCTCGGAATACCAGGTGCCGAACGCAATACTGCGGCTGAAGCAGGGCTTTGGCCGGCTGATTCGCTCAAAATCCGATCGCGGAATTCTCGCAATCCTGGACAACCGCCTGACCACGAAGCCCTATGGCCGAGTCTTCCTTGCCAGCATGCCGGACTACAAGGTTACGAACGATATCGAAGATCTCGCCGAGTTCATGAATCGCGCCCCGACCCATAGAAAATAAAAGTACTTTACATTATAAAGTACTTCGCATACTCTGGGCGGCATGCTGAAACGAATCGCAGCCATCACATTCATTTTTGTCTGTACTTCGGTGGCCTGGGCCGTTCTGGGCTCCACCATTTACTACCGCTCTTCCCTGCCCGCAGAAACTCTTCGCGACAGTGTCAGCAGTACCTGGGGAGTACCGCAGGAGCAGAAGCCTCCGACGGCGTCCTATAGCGAGCGTGTGGAACGCATCGAGAAGACAATCGAGGACGGAAAATCTGTGGAGCGGCTAACACAAGCGGACGAATCAATCCCTCTGCCGTTGGAAAGCTCAAAGATTGACGTCGATCTACAGCTGGAACATCGTCAGAAAGGCCTCCTCTGGTTCAGCACATACAGGGTCGCGTTCCGAGGGGTATACCGCTTCCGCAACACGACAGGGCAGGCCAGATCCGTAGACTTCAGTTTTCCATATCCGGCAAACCAGGGCACTTACGATGACCTTGTTTTAACGATCAATGGAGTTCCGGCGCCGGACGCCAATGCCGCCAACGCCGAAGGATCCGTGGGCGGCTCGAAATTAATGGCTCCCGGCGAAACGGTCGAGATTGCCGTTGGCTATCGTTCGCAGGGTCTCGATCGTTGGACGTACAGCTTTCAGGGACAGCCGGCGCACATCCGGGACTTCGATCTGAATATGACCACCAATTTTGCGGCGATCGATTTCCCGGAGAACACCCTGTCTCCTCTCAAGCGGGAGGAAACTTCTAATGGCTGGAAGCTGAACTGGAATTATTCGAGCGTGACAACTTCCTACGCGATTGCCATGGAGATGCCTCGCAGGCTGCAACCCGGACCGCTTGCGGGACAGATCAGCTATTTCGCGCCCGTCTCCCTGTTCTTTTTCTTCTTCCTGATGTTCATCATTACCACTGTGCGAAACGTCAATCTGCATCCGATGAACTACTTTTTCCTGGCATCGGCTTTCTTCGCCTTCCATCTGCTGCTCGCCTATCTGGTGGACCATGTCTCTGTTCACACGAGCTTCGTGATCTGTTCTCTCGTCTCAATATTTCTCGTCGTGAGTTATCTCAGGCTCGCCGTTAATATGCGATTTGCGCTCATCGAAGCCGCCGGCACGCAATTCGTGTTCCTGGTCCTGTTTTCCTACGCTTTCTTCTTTCAGGGTTTTACCGGGCTGGCAATAACAATTGGTGCGATCATCACACTGTTCGTCGTGATGCAGGCGACGGGCAGGGTCAACTGGGGAGAAAAATTCAGAACATGAAATCGGACAAAGTCGTATCGATCAACGAAAGAGCCTACGACAACCTCAAATACATTCGCGAGACCATGGAACGCGCGGGCTCGTTTACTGCGGTTCCGGGGTGGGGCGGAATCCTGATGGGAGTGAGCGCGCTGCTGACAGCGTTCATTTCAAGTCAGCTGCCGTCGAGAGACCTCTGGTTCGCTGCGTGGCTCGGCGAAGCGATGCTCGCCTTCACCATTGGCGCCTGGGCGATGATTCAGAAGGCTAAGGCGGTGAAGGCTCCGCTTCTGTATGGTCCGGGCCGAAAGTTTGCTTTGAGTCTCTGCCCGGCGATGATCGCCGGGGCCGTATTGAGCGTTGTTTTCTACGCGAATGACCTCTTTCAGTTGATGCCGGGAATGTGGCTGCTCCTGTATGGAGCCGCCGTGGTGACCGGCGGAGCATTCTCGGTTCGAGTGGTTCCGATCATGGGCGGTTGCTTCATGGCGATCGGAGTATTCGCGCTCTTCGCGCCGTTCTCGCTGGCAAACGTGTTTATGGCCCTGGGATTCGGAATTCTCCAAATTGTTTTTGGAGTCGTCATTGCGAGGAGATACGGTGGCTAAACCAAACAAAGCCTCGGCGCCTTCAAAGCCACATCCCGCGCGGACCAAGCCGGCGCAAAGCCGGGCTGCATCGATTGACCGGTTGATCCATGAGCCCATGCGCCTGGGAATTGTCAGCGCGCTCGCGGTCAACGAGACGTCGAGTTTCAATGAGTTGAAAGAGCTCCTGAAGACAACGGACGGGAACCTCAGCATCCACGCCCGGAAGCTCGAGGAAGGCCGGTACATTTCCTGCAGGAAATATTTCGAAGGACGTGTGCCGAAGACCGAATACCAGCTGACAGCATCAGGCCGCCGGGCGCTCGAAGCCTATCTTCAACACATGGAAGCCCTGATTCAGGCTGCACGCGAGAAATAGACTTCATGAAGACACAACTGGACACCTTCGTAATCCGTTCGTCCCGTAAACAGGAAATGATCGACATCACTCCGGACGTGACCGAGTTCGTCCGCGATGCCGGAATCCGAAACGGCTTCATCAGTTTGAAATTTCTGATCCGGCCGATGTTCGATCAGGGCCGATAAGTAAAACAAGCGGGGGTCGTCGTGTTGAAGGTTGCCGGGACGCGTGGCCGGGAGCGTCCCAGTGGGGGATGTTATGTCGACTTGCCGATCCGCAACGGCTCCACATTAGAGGAGCGGGAATTGATTACCGTCTGAACTTTGAAAGTGTCGGAAAGATTCTGCGTTCGCAACTCCCGAACGATCCCAAACAGGCTCAGGACCTTCAATGCGTAATACGACATGTCAATCTCCCACCAATGCAAACCCTGCCGGGCGCTATACATGAACTGGTGGTGATTGTTGTGCCAGCCCTCTCCCAGTGTGATCAGGGCGAGGAAAAAATTGTTCCGGCTCTGGTCACCGGTCTCAAATGGTCTGGATCCCCAGACGTGGGCAAGAGAATTAATTGAAAAAGTGCCGTGCCACAGGACAACCGTCGAAACGACGAATCCCCACATGAAGACGGGAAAGCCACCCACCGCAAACAACGCCGCGCCGAAAAGGATCGCCGGCACCCGGTGATATTTGTTCAGGAGCCGCAGTTCCGGAAACTTCGCAAAGTCCTGAATGACCCGACTCTCATAATGACGGGACTCACTCGACAGGAGCCATCCCATATGCGACCACCACAGGCTCCTGAGCACCGGAGAATGCATGTCTCCCTCGATGTCCGAGTACCGATGGTGCGTGCGATGATGCGCCGCCCACCACAGCACTCCCATTTGCGCGCTGGTCTGGGCGAGAAAGGCCAGGACAAATTGAGAAACGCGATCGAGTTTGAACGACCGATGGGCGAAGTATCGGTGATAGCCGGCCGTGATCCCGAACATTCGAACAGCGTAAGTGGCTACAAGCCAGACCAGGCACGACCACTCGAAAGGCGTCCATAGCAGCAGCACGCATGCTGCATGCAACGGGGCAAAGGCAACAATTGTTTCGAAATTAAATCGTCCGCTTCGGGTCATTTTCGATGATCAGGAGTGAACCATAAGGTACTGCGCATTCCCGTTGGTCTCGCCGTCACAACTTGCGAAGTTGGCCACGAACCAGATCAGGTAGAGCCTCCAGATGCGGCGGAACTTGATGAAATCCATTCCGTATTCGAGATCTTTGACCTCGGGATAACTGGCGTCAAAATTTTCCAGCCATTGAGTGAGGGTCCTGGAATAGTTCATGCCGTTGAGATACCAGCGTTGAACTGTTCGGAGATCCTTGTTATGGGCCGGAATCGAATCAAAACTCCAGTAGCGGCCGTGCGGGAAAATGTATTTGTGCGTAAACATGCTGGAGATGTTATTCGGAGTGCGAACGGTGATGATGTGAAGGAAAAACTTGCCACCGGGCTTCAGGAACGAAGCCAGTTTTCTGAAAGATTGGGTCAAATTTCCAATATGGCAAAACACACCCACAGAAAGGATCTTGTCGAACTTTTCATCAAAGTGCGTCGCGTTGAGATCTCCCTCCACAAGCGTAAATCGCCCTGAACTCAGATAACTTTCCGGATCCTTCATCTTGTGGCGCATGTATTCGCATTGCTCAGCGCTCAGGTTCAGGCCCGTGAATCGGCAATTGGGAAACCGGGACAGAATGTAGTTCGGCACGCAGCCCCAACCACAGCCAAAATCCAGGATATTGTCGCCATCCTGAATACCGAGCTTTTCAATTATGTCGTCGATCATGTGCATCTGGGATTGCTCCAGATTGGTGGCGCCTTTCTCCCACAATCCCATACTGTATTTCGGATAGATCAGTTTCCCGTCACCCAGCATCCGATTCAGCATGCCCTGCGGCAGGTCGTACTGGATCTTCATCAAGTCTTTGGAGCCTGCGGCGATTTCGTCCGTTTCCTTCAACACCCATTCGTAAGGGGTCAGGAGCGCGGGAAAGTGCTTGAAGATGATCGGCATGCACGCATTGAAACAACCTCGCAGCACCGGGTCGGGAAGCTCCATTCCATGGATGTAAGCCTCCGCAAGCCCCATCTGCACCGCATTAGCCACAGCAACGGCCCCACGAGTTGCCCGGTAAGCCAGGGAACTCTTGGCATGGATATCACCAATGACGGGAATGTAGTGCTGAACGTCGTGTCCGGTAGAGATCGAAGGCGAAGTCATAATTTTTAGTCTCCTCGCATGGCGTGGGCAGCTTATCTCCGACTGTGAGTTCCATCAAGGCAATAACCTGCCAAGTTGGGACGCCGCATTTTAGGGGAGGCCACATATCGCATACGGCTCTTCGGACAGAATCTGATTACAGCTGTGCGTACGACGCCAACTGGAAATAGCTGATCCGGATTCGCGGCGGCACCAGCGGATGCGTCTCCAAGAGGGCCTTGAGATCCTCCCAAGTCAGCCTGCCCGTCTGGCTCCGCTTCGATAGAGAGTGTTTCCACTCTTTCCGGGTGAAGTCCCGGAAAGCCTGGAGCTTCTGAGCATTCCCCGCCAACCCGTAATGTCGACAGCCGCGGCGCTACGCTAAAAACGCTCTGCATTGTGAGTGCGGGAGCCCGGCGAAAATTGAGGTGAACACACTTTGAGTTTGACTAGCCAGGTGAAGAATTTTAACCTTCACGAAGTTATTCGTTATCAGGAGCGGAATGAATGAATCGGATCGCAATCCTTTGCGCCATTTTCGTCTTCACATTGTGGACCTTTGCCCGGGCGCAGGACGCCCCGCTCTCCCCCTTTACGGGCACATGGGTGGGCACTCAGAGTTGGGCGATCGAGAACCCGCCGCCAGGCGCCCGGGAACCCCAGACCGTGACGCTGACCGTCGAACTGATCGATGGCAAGCTCGTTGGCACGATGACGCCGTTTTTCGGCGGATCCGACGGGGTCCGTTTCGTCGACGCCACTGTCGATGGAGATCGGGTCCAGGCGGCTGCCAGAGTGACTCCTCCGAGCCCGCCGGCCTCGGCCGCTGGCGCGCAAGCGCAGCCGCGCCGGCTGACCGGGTGGAAGGCCAACGCGCAGGTGAAGTTTACTTTCCAGAACGACGGCAACAGACTCACCGGAACGGCAGACGTGCTGCTGGGCGAAATTCCGTGGGCAAAGTTCGCGTACGACCTTAGCAGGAAACGATCTCGATACTAGACGAGGAAATCCATATGCGTTACTGGCTCTTGCTCGCACTTACGGTGCTGATTCTGATTCCCGACTCCACCACTCATGGACAAAACACGGCGGCCGCCGACGTGACGTATTCCAGGGATGTAGCGCCGCTATTCAATTCCAATTGCGTGTACTGCCACCGCCCGGGTGAAGTCGCCCCGTTTTCGCTGATGAACTACAAGGAAGCCCGGCCGTGGGCGAAATCCATTCGGCAGGCCGTGCTGAACCGTCGTATGCCGCCCTGGCAGGCAGATTCCCAACACGGCAGCTTTCAGGGTGACCGGATGCTGAGCCGGAAGGATCTCGACACGATTGTCGCGTGGGTCGACGGCGGGTCCAGGGAAGGCAACCCGGCGGATTTACCTCCCACGCCGCAGTTTGCGGAAGGTTGGTCGATCGGAACTCCCGACCTTGTGCTCACGATGGCCGCACCATATACCGTTCCGGCCCGCGGCACGATTCCATGGGTCGACCTGCCCTCGAACGAGTACGTTTTCCCGGAAGATACGTGGGTGCAGGCGATCGAGATCCGTCCCGGAAATCGTGCTGTCGTGCATCATGCCATTGCCGACGCCGAACCGCCTGCCGATCGTCCAAACGCGACATCCGGAAATCTGCACCTGTACTCGCCTGGGCTGGAGGCCATCGTCTGGAAAGAGGGATATGGGAAGTTGCTCGCGAAGGGAACCCGCATTGTGTTTGGCATGCACTACAACGCGATCGGCAAAGAGCAGACCGATCAGACCAGAGTCGGTTTCAAATTCGCCCGGACGCCGGTTCACACGCAAGTCAACACGCTGGTGATCAGTAATAACGCCCTGCTGGTTCCGCCGATGGAGGACACCTACGAGGCCATGGCGGCATTTCAGTTTCCAGCCGACGCCCGCATTCAGGCCTTCCGGCCGCACATGCACGTCCGCGGAAAGACCGCAACGGCTTCGCTGATTCTTCCGGATGGCCAGCGCCGCGTCATGCTCCACATCCCGCGATGGGACGATTCCTGGCAGAACTACTACGTGCTGTCGGAGCCGGCCAGCGTGCCTAAAGGAGCCTTCGTGGAGTACACGGGCACTTACGACAACTCTCCGGCCAACGCACTGAATCCGGACCCCACAACGCCCGTAAAATACGGACAGCAGGTCTGGGAAGAGATGCACGTCCTTTACATGACCTGGGTCACGATTAACGACAAGAACAAGGACGATACGACGCCGGTACAGATTCCCGCCGTACAGCGGACACCAGCGGGGAGATAGTCGTTTCGGGGACGTGAAACCTTACAACGGCCGGACCGGCACACACGACGAAGGTGAGACGCGCCTGGCTTCCTTGTTTTGGGACAGGCGGGTTGATCCTCAGGTCAGGTGGTAACCTGCCGGTTCGGGAACTCCCGCAACCAGCTTCATGCCGCAGCGCGGACAAAACCCCGGTGCGCTCGAACGAATATCGCAGTCCGCTGTCATCGGACAGAAATAAACCGGATCCTTGAAGGAGCATCAAGAAACACGTTCATGGGCGCCTCCGACCTCTCCTTACGATTCCGGGTTGTTCATGCCTATGGGGTGTACGGTTTCTTAGCCGCCTCGATGATCAGGTTCAGCGCAGGAATGTCCTTCAGTTCCGGTGTGGTGCTCTTGAAAGATCGGATGTAGGCGTAGATGTCCCTGGCCTGCCGGTCACTCAAGGAGTTCTCCGGGTAGTTTGGCATTCGCGTCGCAGGCAGCAACGGCGCCTGGTCCGCCCGGAGCCGAAGAAATGCAATAAAACCCGGTTCACTTGTGAGATTCCGGCTCGGACTGCCGATCAGGCGAGTCCCGGTTTCTCCATTAAAGCCGTGGCATCCATAGCAGCCCTGAGCATAGTACAGGTTTTTTCCGCTCGCGGCGTTTCCAGTCGCCGGGCCAGGCGGCTGCTGGGCAGCCGTTTGACCGGCTGCTACGGCCTCACCGAAGCCGGCGATGACGGGAATCAGAAGCGCCACGGCGGCAAGCAGAACGGTTGTCCGCAGATTCTTCACATTCATATGCTCGTTGATACTCCTTGTCCGAGTTAGCGTGGCTGCGTAATCACGTCGATGAGATATGGTGCACCGCGTTTCACGGAATCCACTCCGCGTTTCAGTGCTGCCAGCAGTTTCGACGGATCCGTAATGGGGCCTTCTGCGGCCATTCCGTAACCTTGCGCCAGTTTCGCGTAATCGATGTCGGGATCTCTCAGCGTCGTACCTATATGCCCGCGGTCTGTACCCCGGCCGCGGACTCCGGTCATGTATTCAACAAACATGAATTCCTGATGCCAGGCGCGGTTGTTGTGCATGATGGTGAGCATCGGGAGCCGGTGATGCGCGGCCGTCCAGATCGCGCCCGGAGAATAGTTGAAATCGCCGTCGCACTGGATATTGATGACGATTCGGCCCCGCACCTTCGCTGCCAGCGCTGCGCCAACGGATGCCCCGAGGCCGTAACCCATGCCTGCTGCGCCCTGGCTGCCGAGGTAGCTGTAAGGCTTGTTGTGGTCCCACAGCGCGGCATTGTGGCCGCCTGAAAAACCTGTGGGTGAGGCGAGACACCAGTCTTCGTTCATGATCAGCGGCCATAGTTCGGCGTAAATCCGAGCCGTGGCGATCGGACTGCCATTCCAGCCGTTTCTTCGGACTTGAACCGCATCGTTGAGCGCCTTCATGCGGGCTTCCTGATTTGCGGCGGCGTGCTTCGCCGCGCGTTCCCCGATCACTCGCCGTTTGTCGGCGGTTAGCTGAAGTGCGACTTCTTCAATGATGCCCTTCAGGCTGGCTTCGGCATCGATCTCAATATCGTTCGCTCCCGCGTTGCCGCGGCCTGCAGCGGCCCGGCCGGTAGCTCCCGGAGGGGGCGGCGCAATGCCTCCGAATCCAACTTGCATCGTGTCACGGCTCAGCAGCGTGGCCAATCCCGGGCCGGTCAGAGAATATTGCGCGCCGGGCGCCTCCAGTCCGAGAACAAAGTCGTACGTGGTGCTTGCTCCCGGCCCGCAGAGGGGGTGCCGTTGCGGGAAGCTCATGGGGCCGTTGGTTGCCGCCGTGGTCGTTGTGGCGCCCACCGATTCCGCCAATTCCACGGCGAGCTTGACACCCTGGTGCGTTCGCAAACGGCCCACCGCAATCCTCGGGTTCTGGGCGTCGATTAACCCTTTCGCTATGGCACGCACCCGTGTCGCATCCAGACCCGTAATCTGAGGGGGCCGATAGGCCGGCACTCTCACTCCCTGTACTTCTTCCTTTTGATGCTCCATGTCCAGCACCACGAGCGTCGGGCCCTGTGGCGGCGCCATCGCTTCGGCGTACGCGCGTTGAATCGCAGCCAGGGATTCAACGAGAGTCTTTCCCGTGGCGTCCCACTTTGTAAAGCTGCGGCACATGGCCGCCATGTCGTGTGCGGTGTGGGCCTGGATGAAGCCTTCGTCGCGTCCAACAAGCAGGACCATTGGCGTGCGGTCGTAGTAAGCCTGATAGATGGCCATTGCCGCATTCTGAATGCCGAGAGTTCCGTGCAGCATCGCGACCATGGGTTTGCCTTCAGCCTTGCCGTACCCGTGAGCCATGTCGACGGCGGACATTTCGTGCAGGGCCGTAATGAATTCCGGATTGACGTTCGGCGGGTTGCCATAGTTGATGATCGACTCCTGCACCCCTTCGAAACTCGATCCAGGGTTCGAAGCGACGAATTCCACTCCGAGATCACGCAGCACTTGCACCATGAGATCGGAGCCGGGATTCTTAACCGCCCGGGCTGCAGCTGGCGGCCGGACATTGCCCGCGTCCCGGTCGATCTGCGCCTGCATCGGCGGGGGAACGACAATGGGAGCGGCCTCAGTGCGTGCCGCCCCTTGCTGGGCTTCAGCGATTGAAATATCGGTAACCAGGGCTGCTGCTCCCGCTGCAACACCTGCTGCCGCGCCCTTTAGAAAACCGCGGCGGGTGGATGAGTTCTTCTTAGGCTTTGCCATTGTCTGTTCTCCTGCTCAGAAGTTGACTCGCGTGTGGATCGCGAAGTTTCGAGCCGTTTCAGGCAAGTCACCGAGTTCTTATACCTATGTAGGCATCTACGTTCAAGGTATATATTACGCACGTCATGACACGCCAAGTCTTCGGCCTCGCCGTCATCCTTACTTTGCGCCCTTGCGCTGGCTTCTAGCCCTCCTGCCGCGGGGCATGACGCCATGACCACTACCCTTAGGATCTATCCGCCGAGAAGAAGTGCGCCCCGATTTTGGGTTCCTGCAGGTTTCCAAAGAACGCCGAAAGGCGCCATCCCGGCGGGGGCGGACTTCGTCTTGCCGAGACAGTTCAGGCTGGACGGCATCATTCCCCAGAACGTTTCGAAGGGAGCGTCGTTCCAGGTAATTGCAGAGGTTCCCGATGGCGCCGTGATTCCGCTGCTATGGCTCTATGAGTATCAGCCTGAGTTTCAACACGCATTTCATTTCCGAAAGCCGATAACGCTTCCTGCCAAAACAAAACTCCACGGCGTACCCTCCGGTTCGAGCATCCTTTTGCTGCCGACGCGTTGACCCCTTGCGCATGACGATCAGGTCCGTTTGGGCGTTGAGGCGTTCGAGTTGTAGCGCATGATTCGTCCGTGGGCGCCTTGGCGGTCGCGCTCAAGCGCGTAGACGTCTCCAGGAGGGCCGGTGCTGCGGGACAAGATCTCGCCAATATCACTAAGGTCGGAACGAGTCAGGCCCAACGGAAGCGCGGCAAGGGTGCTGGCCAGATGGGTGCGCGACCGGGCGCCGACGATGACCGCGGTGACTCCGGGTTGGTCCAGAACCCAGCGGATGGCCACGGCGCCCATCGGAACCGAGTGCCGGACGCCGATGGAAGAAAGAGTTTTCAGGAGGTCTTGAAAGAGAGACCAGCCGCCGAATTCGTCGATGATCAGTTTATATTTCGTCAGCGACCGGTTTTCGAGGGGCTCCTCCGGTTCTTTGGCGCCGAGCCAGCGTTCAGAAATGAAGCCGCCGGCGAGGCTCCCATAACACAGGAGTGGGATGCCCAGCGCGGCCATGGCGCGGGCGGGCCGCCGGTCGAAAAGCGAGTACTGAACCTGGTGGGCCGCAATCGGTATCCCGGTACCGAGGAATTCCTTAACCCGCACGGAGTCGAAGTTCGTGAGACCAATCTGCCTGATCTTGCCGCAGTCCGCAAGGCGAACGAGTTCCCTTCCGAACTCGATGTAGCGCGGCGTCCTGTAATCCCACCAGTGGAATTGCACAAGGTCCAACGCTTCAACTCCGAGCCGCTGGCGTGAACGGTCGATGATACGTTCCACATCGCTGCCGGTCATTGTGGCGAGGCGATCGAGGTCAGGAACGAACTTGGTATGGACGCGCACGCCTGGCGCAAGATCCGGGCGCGCACGTCGAAAGTCGCCGATGAGCTGCTCCACGCCGTTGTAGATGTCGGCGCAATCGAACGTCGTGATTCCGGCCTCAACGAAGGCGGCCATATCCTCGATCGCCCGGTCACGATCAACGGGTCCGTGGCCGCCGGCGAGCTGCCATCCTCCGTTAATGATTGGGAACACGCGTCACTTCCGAATGTTGAAATGTACGGACGCCCGTCCGCGTAATGCGGAACAGCCCGCCGCAATGGGGATCAGGGCAGGCAATGTCGGTGTCCGTGGTCATCCAGTCCGCCGCATGGGTCATGCGCTGTTTCGCGGGCAGAATCGGCAGCAGCGCCGCCAGCGGGTAGATCGGAAACGTTTGCCCGTCAGGGAACCGCAGATTCTCTCCCGACAATTCCAGCCAGTCCCCTGCCTTGTGATTGCATACCATCGGACGATCGGTAGCGATAACCTCCACGCGGAGGTCGTAGAGCGCAAAAGTGTCGTCAGTCATGTTCACTCCAATGATGGCGTGTATCATACCGCGGCATGAGATCGGACTTGAACTTCAGGGGCGGGGTCGCAGGAGCGCTCGCCCCGTTTGCCCTGTTCATCGCGGGCGTCGCCGCGCTGGCGCTGTCAGGCGCACCCGACGAACGCGGATTCTGGCCCATCCTTCTCGCCGCGCTTGGGCTCGGCCTCGCGCTGGCCCATGACCGCGGGCGGTATTCCGACGCGGTGCTTGAATCGATGAGCGAACCCATCGTTGCACTGATGATCATGGCGTGGATGCTGGCCGGAGTGCTCGGGGCGATCTTGAACGAATCCGGCATGGTGCAATCGCTCGTCTGGCTGGCGCGCAGCGCGGGGTTATCCGGTGGGCTGTACATCGGAGCGGCGTACATGGTTTGCGTCACCGTTTCGACGGCGACCGGAACGTCGTTCGGTACTATTCTGCTGGCGGGACCACTGCTGTACCCGGCCGGGGGGCCGTTGGGGGCGCACCCGGTGTTGTTGATGGGCGCAATCCTGGCGGGCGCCACGTTCGGGGATTCGATATCGCCGGTGTCGGATACGACGATCGCGAGCGCGGGAAGTCAGGGGACCGACATAAGTGGAACCGTGCGCAGCCGGCTGAAGTATGTGATCCCGGCGGGAGCGGCGGCGCTGGTAGCGAGCGTGTTCTTCGGGATCATGTGGAGGGTGGCGCCGGGTGAGGGCGAACTGCTCGTGGCCGGTTCAGCGCGCGCGTTGCCGATGCTTGTGGCGCCGGCGGTCGTCGTCGCCCTGCTGATTCGGAAGAGACATCTATTGGAGGGACTGTTCACGGGTATTGCGTTGTCAGCGGGGTTGGGTCTGGCGCTGGGATTGTTGAGCCTCGACCAGCTCTTCTACATCGATCGCGCGGCGTTCGGGGCAAGAGGATTGATCATCGACGGGATGGGACGAGCCGTGGGCTTGTCGGTATTCACGTTACTGCTGATGGGATTGGTTGGAACTCTGAGGGCATCCGGAATCCTGGAGAGGATGACCGCGGGATTGCGGGACCGCGCAAGATCGGTGCGGGCGACCGAGGGCTGGATCGTGGGAACCGTCTCGGCGGCGGTGCTGCTCACGACGCACAGCGTCGTCGCGATACTGACGGTCGGGCCTCTGGCGGCGGAGATTGGAAAGAAGGCGGGAATTCATGCTTATCGCCGTGCGAACCTCCTCGACATGACAGTGTGCACCTATCCGTTCCTGTTGCCCTACTTCCTGCCGACAATCCTGGCGTCGAGTGCGAGCGCGGACGCGCTCGAGTTTGGCATGCGGCGTGTAAGCCCTCTCGAAGCCGGAATGGCGAATACGTACTCGTGGTCGCTGGTAGTCGCAGTGGTAGTCGCTGTGGCTACGGGATACGGACGAAGGGATGGAAAAGAATAAGAGGTTTGCGCCGCCCGAGCGGCGCGGCCATGCTCATTGAACGGGCGCCGGGCAAGAGTCTTTTGAATCCGTGCTTCGAGAATCTCCATTTTTACGGTTGTAGCGTCTCCTTGGCCGGCGAAACCGGTATGCCCTTCAGGTACGGTGTTCAGCGATCCGGGCAGGCATAGAATTCGGGACCAATCCATCCATTGAACCGGAGAAACAGCTGTAAGAAAATCGCCGTTTCCGCCAGGTTTCCAATTGCTTCATCATCCTCGCTGATGGGTGAGAACACTGCACTGTGCACCGAAGGTTTTGTTGGACTCTTAGTTGCGGACTGCGTCATACTCCGCGCAAATTTAATCGTTCGGTGTTAACAACTTAGGTTGGGACAATGACTGCGGAAGATGAAGCAGGTGTTGTTGAGCACAATGGGCTCAGGAGGTGGAAGTTGAAAGAGCGCAGAAGGAAACGATTCCAAAGAAAGATCAACCTGCTCGGCGTTGTTTTAGGTTTGATCGTCAGCGTTACGGTCGTCCTGTCGCAATCGACGGCGCAGATGAACGGAACAGTCAGAGACCAGAGTGGAGCGGTCCTGCCCGGCGTGGAAGTGACTGTGACGCAATCCGATACGGGTTTGCCGCGAAACGCCGTGACGAATGAAACCGGTACATACGTATTCACGAATCTGCCCATCGGCCCGTATCGCCTCGAGGCCACTTTGCCGGGTTTCCGCACGTATGTGCAGACCGGCATTGTTCTGCAGGTCGGCAGCAACCCAACGGTGAATGCCGTCCTTGACGTCGGCCAGGTCAGCGAACAGATCGAGGTCCAGGCGGACGCGCAGTTGGTGGAAACTCGCTCGACCGGCGTCGGTCAGGTGATGGATAACATTCGAGTGCTGGAATTACCGCTCAACGGAAGGCGGGTGTCCGATCTGATCCTGATTTCGGGCGGAGCCGTTCAGGGCGGCGCTTCTTTCGGGTACGGCGCGCGCGGATACAACCAGGTGGCGATCTCCGTCGCGGGCGGCCAGGCTTCCGGCATCGCGTACAACCTCGATGGCGGAGTCCACAACGACGTGTACACGGGCCTCGGCGTCACGATGCCGTTCCCGGACGCCCTGCAGGAGTTCAAACTCGAAACCAATGCCCTGCCGGCGCAATATGGCCATCATTCCGCGGCCGCGGTCAATGCCGTCACGAAGTCGGGAACCAATGAAATTCACGGTTCCCTCTTCGAATTTGTCCGGAATAATTCCTTCAATGCCAACAACGCGGCCACTCAGGCGCCCGACAGTCTGAAGCGCAACCAGTTTGGCGGAACCATCGGCGGACCGATCCGGCAAAACAAACTCTTCTTCTTCGCGGGACATCAGACAACGGTTGAGCGCGCCTCGAACCGTCCCACGCCTCAGTTCGTCCCGACGGCGGCAATGAAAGCAGGCAACTTTACGACCTTCGCCTCACGAGGCTGCAGCGGGGGAGTTCAAAGAGTCTTGAGAGCCCCGGTTGTCAATGGTGGAACCGACGCCAACGGAAATACGATTTATACAGTCCCGGCTTCGTTGCTGTCTCCTGCCGGGTTGGCTCTTGCGGGCAAGCTGCCGACGCCTGAGGACGACTGCGGCACGGTTCGCTTCAGCCGAAAAGTCGCCAACAATGAATACACCAGCGTTGGAAAAGTCGACTACACCTTGAACCAGCAACATTCGATATTCGGACGCTATCTCGACTCGCGCGTCCACAACAATGACGACTACGACGGACAGAACATCCTGACGTTCAGCGCATCGGACCTTCAAAGCAGAGTCTATTCTTTTGTGCTGGGCGAGTCGTTTTCGATCAGTCCAACCATGGTCAATTCCTTCCGTGGAACGTTCAACCGCGTGAAGAACGTCGCTCTGCCACCGAAATACTTCGATCTCCCGGATCTCGGCGTTAAGAACGTGTTCCACAGCGTCCCAGGGTACGTTCTGATCGCTGTCACGAACGGATTCAATGTCAGCGGCGGCGGCGGAATCGCCGCCACCTACAATTCGGTGACGTATCAGTTTGCCGACGATATCAGTGTGATCAAGGGATCGCACCAGATCGGATTCGGCGGCACTTTCATTCGCACGCACGAAAACTCGCAGCTGGGCCTCAACCGCAATCCCCGGCCGATGTTCAACGGCGCCACAACGGGCCAGGGACTGGTGGACATGCTGCTGGGCCGCATGTCGTCCATGCCGCAGGCCTCCCCAGGGTTCGTCTACAAGCGGCAGAAGTACTTCGCGTTTTACCTGCAGGACACGTGGAAGGCGACATCCCGGCTGACGATCAACGCCGGCTTGCGCTGGGAACCCTATCAACCGCCATCGCACGTGAAGGGCTACACCACGTTCTTCGATCAGGCCGCATTCGATGCCGGAATCCGGAGCGTCAAGTATCCTCAGGCGCCTCCGGGTCTGCAGTTTCCGGGCGACCCGGGAGTTCCCGGCTTCAAGATCGGCAACAACGTCTGGAACCAGTGGGCGCCGCGTTTCGGTCTGGCATGGGATCCGAAGGGTGACGGACGCATGGTCATCCGCAGCGCATACGGAATCTTCTATGAGCTTCCGTACGCCCAGAAGTCCGGGCCCGTATTGGTGAACCCCCCTTATGCGGGTGGCGTCACGCTCAACACCCCGGCAGGTGGATTCGACGATCCGTGGCGTGATTATCCCGGAGGAAATCCTTTTCCGACGACTCCGGAACGGGCAACGTTCCCGCTTCGAGGCAGCTACCCTCTGTATCCGAAGACCGTCAAGAATCCCTACTCCCACCAGTGGAACCTCAGCCTGCAGAGGCAGTTCGGCGACAACTGGTTGCTCACGGCGAACTACCTGGGAACGTCCACCATCCATCTGTGGCACAGCTACGAATTCAACCCCGTCATCGTCATTCCGGGCAACTGTGTGGCAGGCCAATACGGACTGACGGCGCCGGGTCCCTGCTCCTCGCGGGCCAATTTCGACGCGCGGCGCGCCCTCAGTTTGAAGGATCCGGCTAAGGGACTGTCGTATGGCTGGATGGCGATGCTGGATGACGGCGGCACAGCCAACTACAACGGCCTGCTGCTTTCGGCGCAGCACCGCCGAACCAACGGTCTGACCATGCAGGGAAACTACACCTGGTCGCACTGCCTCGGTGACCGGGAAGAAACCCAGCTTGGAATTCCGACCTCCTACCCATACAAGGACATGAGGTCGTATTACCGCGGCAATTGCGCTCAGGATCGCCGGCATAATTTGAATATGTCGAGCGTGTATGAGATGCCGACCTTCGCCAACCGAGTTCTGCAGACGCTGGCCGGCGGCTGGAAGGTGTCGGGAATTGTCCGCATGACTACGGGCAGTCCGCTGACTATCTCAACCGGCACAGACACTTCGTTGACGGCGGCGGTCGATGGCGATCGCGCCAATCAAGTACTGCCGAATGGTTATGCCGAAAAGAAGAGCGTTGGTCAGTGGTTCAACCGCGCGGCTTTTGCCACGCCGGCGGAAGGACAGTTCGGGAATTTGGGCGCCAACAGCCTGTTCGGTCCAGGAAACATACGGATCGATATGGGGTTGACGCGAACGTTCAAGCTCCGGGAAACTCAGACCGTCGAGTTCCGAGCCGAAGCGTTCAACATTCCGAACCATGTGAATCTGAACAATCCAATCAGCACCGTTCTAAGCAACGCACAGTTCGGCAGAATCACAACGGTTGGCGACCCACGCATCATTCAACTTGCGTTGAAGTACGTGTTCTGACCAGGGAGAGTTAGCCGCGGATTACGCCGATTACGCGGAATCGGCGGCTAACTCCCTTACAAGAAATCGAATGCTTTTTCTTATCGCACTGCTCCTGCTCCAGGGCGCCTACCAGATGATTCCCAATTGGGGTGAAATCCCCGCGGGCTTCAAGTGGGGAGAAGTCATCGGCGTAGAACCGGATCCCTCGGGGAATATCTACGTCATTCACCGATGTTCCACCGGCGACGGAAACGGAAACGGCACGTGCGCCGGGCGGACTGAACCGCCAATCCTCAAGTTCGATGCCAACGGAAATTTCCTCCAGAGCTGGGGCGCCGGAGTGTTCGTATACCCTCACGGCTTTCATATCGATCGAGAAGGGTTCATTTGGGCGACCGACGCCCGCACAGCGAACGGACGCGGACAACAGGTTTACAAATTCAGCCCCGACGGGAAACTGCTGATGAGTCTGGGAACCGCCGGCGCGGCCGGCGAAACCAACGATCGGTTCAACGGCCCTACCGACGTGGCTGTCGCGCCGAACGGCGATATCTTCGTCGCGGACGGACACTTTGGAAACCATCGCGTGGTGAAATTTTCAAAGGATGGAACGTTCCTCAAGACCTGGGGAAACCGGGGCGCCGGGCCCGGTGAATTCAATCTGCCACACACGATTGCGATCGATTCCCGAAGCCGGGTGTTTATCGGCGATCGCAACAACAACCGCATTCAGATCTTCGATGCCGACGGAAATTTCCTCGAGGAGTGGAAACAGTTCGGCCGCCCCAGCAACATCTTCGTCGGCAAAGACGACGCGATTTATGTCACCGATTCCGAGTCGAACGCCGAACGCAATCCCGGTTGGGCGCGCGGCATCCGGATCGGCAGCGCCGCGGACGGCGCCGTCCGCGCTTTTATCGGTAACACCGACCCGGAAGGCGTTACCGCGGACGCCCAGGGCAATATCTACGCCGCGGTTGTCACGAAGAAGACTTTGGATAAGTACCTTCGAAAGTAGAGGAGTGGGATCCCGACAGTAAAAGATTCTGAGCCGGCGTCTTCGCCGATGAGTAGGCGCCATTCGGTTGTCCGTTCGCATCGAAGGACTCAGCGATTCCCAAAACACCACCCCCTCCTCAAACTCAAACGCTTCGCGAGAGGGGATTGCCGCTTTCTCTCCTGTATCATTCCCCCATAGGAATGACTCCATTCATGAAGAAAATGGCCATAGACCAGACGTCCCGCGTGTTTACCTCAAGCCGATACTTGCCGGTTCTCCTGCCGTTATTCGTTGGGAGCGGATGCGCCGCCTTGATTTATGAGGTTGTGTGGTTTCAACTGCTGGAACTCGTGATCGGCGCTTCGGCGGTTTCGATGGGCATTCTGCTGGGAACGTTCATGGGCGGCATGTGTCTTGGCAGCTTTCTGTTGCCTCGTTTCGTGTCCGCCAGGCATCACCCGTTGCGGGTATACGCCTGCTTGGAGTTGGGCGCCGGCGCCTTCGGGCTGATTATCCTTTTCGGGATGCCTTTGGTCGGCGGCATCTACACGGCCTGGGCGGGTGAGGGATTTGCCGGTTTGCTGATTCGGGGCCTGGTTGCCGCGATTTGCCTGATCCCCCCCACGGTCCTCATGGGTGCGACGCTTCCCGCAATTTCCCGCTGGGTTGAAACGACGCCGCAAGGAGTATCGTGGCTGGGATTCTTCTACGGCTCCAACATCGGTGGTGCGGTGATCGGAAGCCTGGTCGCAGGCTATTACCTGCTCCGGGTCCACGATATCGTCGTCACGACTCTTGTTGCGGCCGCGCTTAACGTTGCAGTCGCGTTGCTCAGCCTTTTGATCGCGCGCCTGACGCCATACACTCCGGCAGACTCAATGAGCGAAAGGGTCGAACTCAAGCCCGGGACATGGGCGGTGTATGTGACCATCGCCATTTCGGGCATGACCGCCCTTGCATCCGAAGTCATTTGGACCCGGCTGCTGTCGCTATTACTGGGTGCGACGACTTATACGTTCTCGTTGATTCTCGCCGTGTTCCTGTTTGGACTTGGGATCGGCAGCAGCCTCGGTTCGGCGCAGGCAAGAAGACTCGAACGTCCTCGGCTGGCGCTGGCGCTGTGTCAGATTCTGCTTTGCGCCGCGATGGCCTGGGCGGCATACGCGCTTATGGCGTGGCTCCCGTTCTGGCCGATTATGCCCTCGCTCGCGAGCAGTCCGTGGATCAGCCTTCAAATCGATCTTGTGCGAATTCTGTTCGCCATCTTGCCGGGAGCTGTTCTGTGGGGAGCAAGTTTCCCGCTGGCTCTTGCTGCCGTGGCATCGCGAGGCCAGGATCCGGGACGGCTGGTCGGGGGCGTTTACGCAGCCAATACCGTGGGTGCAATCGTGGGATCATTGAGCGCCAGTCTCCTGCTTGTCGCATGGATCGGGAGCCAATACTCGCAACAACTGTTGATTGCGCTTTCCGCGATCGCGGCTCTACTCGCCGCGGCGCCGGTGGTCTTCGGCGCCGAGCCACTCAAATCGAAAACACGGTCGGACTACGGCGTTCCCCTCATGCTGGGCGTGGCCACTGCTTCTGCCGTCCTGCTCGTGTGGAGCGTCCCTGTCCTGCCGCCGCGGTTCGTCCAATACGGCCGGTTTTCCCCATCGCGGAGCGATGTCACCCAAAGCGTCTACATCGGGGAGGGACTTACGGCAACCGTCGCAGTGTCTCGCAAGCCGGACGGCACCCTCAATTACCACAATGCCGGCAAGGTGCAGGCTTCCAGCCACCCGTCAGACATGCGGCTGCAACGCATGCTCGGACATCTCACGACGCTGATTCCGAAAAACCCGAACTCGATCCTGGTGATCGGATGCGGAGCGGGAGTGACGGCCGGCGCCGTCAGCATCGGTCCGGCAACCACGCAAGTCACCATTGCCGAAATCGAACCGCTTGTCCCACGGGTTGTTTCGACCTACTTCGGCGACTTCAACTATAACGTCGTCACGAATCCCAAAGTGCGGGTCGTGATCGACGACGGTCGCCACTTCCTGGAAACTACCGATCAAAAGTTCGACGGCATCACGTCCGATCCCCTGGACCCGTGGGTAAAAGGCGCGGCCGCCCTTTACACGAAGGAATTCTTCGAGCTCGCCAGGAGCCGCTTGAACCCAGGTGGCGTCGTCACTCAATTCGTCCAGTTGTACGAGAGCAATGAAGAAGCGGTGAAGAGCGAGATCGCGACCTTTTTCGAAGTCTTTCCGCATGCCACCGTGTGGGCGAACACCATCAACGGCCAGGGTTACGATCTGGTGTTGCTCGGCCAGGTGGAACCCACCGTGATCGATCTTGACGAGATGAGCCGGAAGTTGAACAGCCCTCAGTACCAGCAAGTGACGCGCTCGCTCGCTGAAATCGGCATGCTCTCGCCGACGGAGTTGTTCGCGACCTACGGCGGCAACAGGGAAGATCTCACTCCGTGGATGAGCGACGCCCAAATCAATCTCGATCGAAACATGCGGCTGCAATATCTGGCGGGATGGGGCCTGAATCTGTCTCAGGCCGAGAAGATCTTTGCCAACATGACTGCGCGGATCAGGTATCCCGAAAATCTGTTTACGGGTTCGGAATCGATGATCGGTGTATTGCGTCAGAGGATTCGGCCCCCGGCGCCCGTTCAATGAACATGGTCGGCACCAGACACGAGCTCTAAAGGAGAACGCCGGCATCCGGAGCAACATGCGTGGACCGCGACTGGAAAAGTCCGTCTCGACAGCGATTAAATTGTCACGATTGTCGCGTGTGCGTCTCCCGCCGCTATCGACGAATTCGTCCCAATGCGGACGGCTGACTCTCTGTAACGCGCGCATCCCCGGGCCATGCTAGATTTGTCCTGATGCGCATTACGGAAATCTTCTTCTCCATTCAGGGAGAGTCCTCGCATGCAGGTAAACCGTGCGTGTTCGTGCGCCTAACGGGATGCTCATTGCGATGCGTCTACTGCGACACGAAGTATTCGTATTCGGGAGGGCGCGAAATGGAGCTCGGTGAAGTACTCGGCGAGGTTGGCCGGCATCCTGCAAAGCTTGTAGAAATCACAGGCGGGGAGCCGCTCGAGCAGGAGGAAGTGTACCCGCTAATGACTTCCCTGCTCGATTCCGGATATACAGTCATGCTGGAGACCGGCGGCCACGTCCGAATCGATCGTGTTCCGGCCCCGGTCATTAAGATAATCGACATCAAGTGCCCGGACAGCCACGAAGGCCACACGGTCTGCTGGGAAAACATCGACCTGGCTTCGCCCCACGACGAATTCAAATTCGTGGTGGCCTCACCGGGCGATTACGCGTGGTCGAAGCGGATCTGGTCCGAGAGGCTGAGCGGACGGCCCAATACAGTCCTTTTTTCACCTTCACACGAAGACTTGGCCCCCGCTGACCTTGCGCGTTGGATTCTTGACGATGGCCTTCCCGTTCGCCTGCAGCTTCAAATTCACAAATATATTTGGGGTCCCGAAGTACGAGGAGCCTGAGCCAGTTACTCTTTGACTTTTTGTCGCTAACCCATGTAAAGTGCAGGACTTGACCATGGACGCCCAAGGATACAAACCCAAAGCCGTCGTACTGATGAGCGGCGGGATGGATAGCTGTGTGACCGCCGGCATCGCCGGCCGCGATTTTGAGATTGCGGCGCTGCATGCGAGCTACGGACAGCGTACGGAACGGCGCGAGCTTCAGTCGTTTCATCAATTGGCCCGACACTTCGATGCCGTCGAAAAATTGGTGGTTCGTTTGGATTATTTCTCGTCCATAGGTGGTTCAAGTCTGACGGATTCCGCTCTTCCCATTCGTGATGCAGACCTCACAAGCCGCGACATTCCCAATACATACGTGCCGTTTCGAAACGCGCATTTCTTATCCATCGCGGCGTCGTGGGCGGAGGTCCTTGGAGCGCACAAAATCTTTATTGGCGCAGTTTGGGAAGACAGTTCGGGATATCCGGACTGCAGGCCGGAGTATTACGACGCGATGAATGCAGTCATACGCGCCGGAACGCGGCCATCAGCAGACATTACTGTCGAAACGCCATTAATCTATCTATCGAAGCCCGACATCGTCAAAGAAGGTGTCGAACTCGGCGCCCCGTTCGAATTGACGTGGTCTTGTTATCGCGATTCCGATGTGGCGTGTGGCGTTTGCGACAGCTGTGCCTTGAGGCTTAGGGCATTTCAGGAGGCGGGGGTTGTGGATCCAATCGCTTATGCGACGAAACCGGAGTATGCACGAGTTTAGTACTAAAAATATACGGAGGATTTCAATGAAAGCTGCCAGCAAAATTCTGCTGTTCCTCTTTGTAGCCACGCTCTTCGCGGTTCCTACATACGCGCAGACTGGTTCAATTGCGGGAAAGGTTATCGACACGGAAGGCAAGCCTGAGTCCGGCATTACGATCGTGATCGAGCGCCAGGGCATTGCAGGCCGATATCAGGTAAATATTGATGCCCGCGGCCAATACACTCACGCCGGACTTCCGACAGGCGCCTACAAACTGAGCGCGACAAGAGAAGGCCGAACACTCGCGACGCTGGAAAACATCCGCGTCACGTTCGGCGGCACCACGACTGCCGATTTCGACTTCAAAATTCTTTCGGCCCAGGCCAACCAGGACGAAGCGCGGGCCCAGATCGAAAAGGAAAAGGCGGCGGCCGAAGCAATGAAGGTCTCATTTGAGGCGGGCCGCCTCGCGTTGACAGCCAAGAACTATCCGGAAGCGGTCAAGCTTTTCCAGGAAGCCGCAACGACGGATCCTACGCAGCACGTCATCTTCGCGAACCTTGCAGATGCGCATTCCGGCGCCCGGCAATTCAACGAAGCGGCCGAGGCTTACAAGAAGGCCATCGAACTGAAGCCGGACGAGGGCGCGTATCACAACAACCTCGGCATCGCGCTCGGAAACGCAGGAAAAGTCGAAGAGGCCAGCGCCGCGCTTCAAAAGGCGGCCGAAGTCAGCCCGACAACCGCCGGCCAGGCTTACTACAATCTTGGCGCAGTGCTGACCAACCGCGGCCGCACCAAGGATGCGGGCGATGCTTTCAAGAAAGCCATCGAGTTCAGCCCCGACATGGCGCCGGCTTACTATCAGCTCGGTATTTCGTACTTCGGCTCGCCGGCAACGATTCCAGAAGCAGTTCCCGTTCTGGAAAAGTTCCTGGTCATGCAGCCGACTGGTCCGGATGCCGACGCCGCCAAGCAGCTCATTGAAGCCGCCAAGGCTGCCGCCCCGACCGGCTTCACCAGCGATGCCCGCCGTGCAGAGGAAGCCAAGGCCGAGACAGACAAGGCCGCGGCAGAGAAGGCTGCGAAAGAAAAGCAGCAGCAGAAGCAGCAGAAGAGATAGCATTCATTCTGAACCCGGGGTATCGGATGTGACCTTCTTCCCATCCGATGTCCCGGGTCCGGTATCTCGCACCTCTTATGTTTTCCTCACGCAATATTCATTTCGCCATCCTCGGTATCATCCTGGGCGCAGCTGCAGGTTACATTTTCGCGTTTTACCAGGTTCAGCGAAACGCTCCGGCCGGGGCCACATCGGGTGCTCCATCAAATGCATCGTCAGGTACGGGTACGGCAGCCGATCCCCAGAATCATCCGGACGTAACCCCCGACCAGATGGTCGAGTTGTTTAAGCAGGCCATCGAAAAAAATCCTGACGAGCCCGAATTGATGACCAAGTATGCAGACTTTCTTTTTACTCAACGGAAGTTTGCCGAAGCGGCGGAGTGGTACAAGAAAGTGCTGGCTCTGGAGCCGGCCAACTTGAATGTCCGTACCGATATGGCCACAGCGCTGTGGAACATGGGCGACACGAAAGGCGCAACAGTCGAGTACGAGGCCGCCATCAAGATCGATCCCAACCACGTACCAACGATCCACAATCTCGTCGTCGCCCACATGGATGGAGACGGCGACCTGCAAAAGGCCGCAGCTCTGTTGAAGCGCATCGAAGAACTCGATCCCAAGTACTCCGCGTTACCGGGCCTGCAGGTCAAGTTCGAGGAAAGGCAGCGACGCGGCAAAACCGCGCAGTAAGCTGATGCGATTACTGATTCGCGTCCTGCTGGTGTTCTTCGTCATCAGCGCGCTGCTTTCGATCGTACGCGGGCTTTTTACTCCGTCCACGGCAAAACGGCGCGAGGCCCGCAGCACACCTGCGCTGGGCGGCAAGCTGATAAAGGATCCCGTCTGCGGAACCTATGTCGCAGAGTCAACCGCTCTGCAATCCGGTGAGAATTATTTTTGCTCGGAAGACTGCCGCCAGAAGTTCATCGCCGGCTGACCCTTGGCTTTTTACGGCATAGATCCTGCAAGGTTGTGCGCGGTCACAAACCTGCGCACAATCCGTGAGGTCCGCCGGGAACTCTATTCGCAAAGCCGGTGGCCGCACTATCGAACCACTACCTGTAATAACGAGTGATAGACAAGTCCGTGTAAATCGACGATAATTTCTGCCTTTGTGCGACTGTATTGAGCGGCTCATCTCCGTGTCTTCTTAATCAATGAATGGTTAACTCAGTGAGAGGAAACTGTCTTGTTGCTATCTAATCTTGCTTATTTGGCTCTGTGGTCCGGCCTTGTCGGTCTTGCGCTTGCTATTCTGATGTATTTCTCCATTCGAAAGTATTCGGATGGTTCACCAGCGATGCGAGATCTCGCTGAGCAGATACACGCCGGCTCGATGGCGTTTCTGCGCCGCGAATATTCAGTGGTAATTCCATTCCTGGCGGTGATTGCCGCGCTGCTCTTCTGGGCGATTGGGGCCGGCACGGCGCTCGCATATATTGGCGGCGGCGTTTGCTCGATACTGGCAGGAGTGACCGGCATGGAGGCCGCGACGCGTGCCAATGTGCGCACGAGCGAAGCTGCGCGTTCGCATGGTCAGGGTCTGGCATTGCGCATTGCCTTCAACGGCGGAGCAGTGATGGGCCTGAGCGTTGCGAGCCTTGGCCTTGTCGGCATCGGGGCGATTTACAGTTACATGGTGCCCGGCATACCGGTGGAGGCAGGGGAAGCCTCCAACGCAGGATGGCGTTTCTTCTCTGAAGTGATATCCGGTTTTGCGATGGGGGCCAGTTCCATTGCTCTTTTTGCGCGCGTTGGCGGTGGCATCTATACCAAGGCGGCGGATGTCGGCGCAGACCTGGTTGGTAAAGTCGAGGCAGGAATTCCCGAGGATGATCCGCGTAATCCGGCAACAATCGCCGACAACGTAGGGGACAACGTAGGGGACGTCGCGGGAATGGGCGCAGACATCTTCGAGTCCTACGTGGGAGCGATCATCGCCACAATCGCCATCGCTGCAACCAGCCCGCTCATCACCAACAACTTCAATGCTGTCTCCCTGCCGATCGCCTACACGATAGCGGGCCTCGTTTCCTCGATTATCGGAATAGGCTTCATGCGCGTGTTCGAGCGTGGAGACCCGGCGGCGGCGCTTCGCGGAACAACTTTCGTCGCCGCGGGCCTGTTTCTCGCATTCGCGTTTTACCTGACCAGTGTCTTTCCGATCGAGCAGCAGATGACCGAAGGCGGCCAGATGTACAACGTGCTGGGACCTTTCTGGGCGGTACTTGCAGGGACGCTTGCCGGTATTGCAATAGGCGTCGTCACCGAGTATTACACGTCCTCGGCTCCGGTACGCCGCATCGCCGAAGCATCTGAAACGGGCGCTGCAACCAACATCATCACGGGCCTGGCTGTGGGCATGCAGAGCTGCCTGATCCCGATCCTGATCATCTGCGCAGCCATTTACGCCTCATTTTCCGTCGCGGGCCTTTATGGAATAGCCATTGCCGCAGTGGGAATGCTGGCAACAGTGGGCGTAACCATGTCGGTTGACGCCTATGGCCCGATTGCAGACAACGCAGGCGGCATCACGGAAATGTCGCACCTAGGCCCCGAGGTTCGCAAGATCACGGATAGCCTGGATGCGCTGGGAAACACGACCGCTGCAATCGGCAAGGGATTTGCAATCGGCAGCGCGGCATTGACGGCACTGGCGCTCTTCTCCGCATACGCGTCCGCGGTGGGCCTTCGTGAATCCGGACTCGACCTGGTCAATCCTATGGTGGTGATCGGCCTGTTTATCGGCGGCGTCATGCCGTTCTTCATCGGCGCGAGCACCATGACAGCGGTCGGCCGGGCCGCCTCGGGGATGGTTGAAGAGGTGCGCCGTCAGTTCCGGGAGATTCCCGGATTGATGGAAGGAACGGCAAAACCGGACTCCGCCCGCTGCGTCGACATTTCAACGCGGGCCGCATTGCGTGAAATGATTGTTCCGGGAGCAAGCGCGGTGGCGGTACCCATCATCGTCGGGAAGATTCTTGGCGTGGAGGCGCTCGGCGGCCTGCTGGCGGGCGCGACGGTAACCGGCGTAATGATGGCGCTCTTTATGGCGAATGCCGGTGGCGCCTGGGACAACGCCAAGAAATACATTGAAGGCGGCGCGCACGGCGGCAAGGGTTCGAACCCGCACAAGGCTGCCGTGGTCGGCGATACTGTCGGCGATCCGTTCAAAGACACGTCAGGCCCGGCACTCAATATCCTCATTAAGCTTATGGCGGTAGTCAGCCTTGTGCTCGCCCCCTGGTTTATCCGGTAACCGGGAACAGCCCTGCGATTACTTTGATGTTTTCGGGTCAAGCCAATCGCGTAAGGCGTCGCCCAAAAAATTAAATGACAACACTGTCATCACCAACGCAATCGAGGGAAAGAGAACCATGTGCGGGGCGTCGAACAGGTGGCTCCGTCCGTCATTGAGCATGGCTCCCCAGCTCGGCGTCGGTGGAGGAATACCAAGTCCCAGAAAACTCAAAGATGCTTCAGCCAGAATCGCCGCAGCCATTCCGATACTGGCCTGTACCAGGATCGGCTGAATGATATTCGGCAAAATATGGTAACTGAAAATTCTCAGGCCTGACGCGCCCAGCGCTCGCGCAGCCTCAACAAACTCCAACGTTTTAATCTGGAGTACCTGCCCTCGCGATAGCCGCGCATAACCCACCCATCCAATGATGACCAACGCAAAAATCAATCGATCCAGGCCCGGCCCCAGGAAAGCGACCAGCGCAATCGCAAGGAGTATCCCGGGAAACGCCAGCAAAGAGTTAATAACGACCGCCGTAATAAACGTGTCGACCTTGCCTCCCAGGTAACCGGCAAGGCCGCCTATAAGGACCCCTATGACTCCGGACAGCAAAACGACCGTGGTCGCGACGAGCATGCTCACGCGGGAGCCATACAAAACGCGGGAAAGAATATCGCGCCCCAACTCGTCGTTGCCAAAGGGATGTTTCCAGGAGGGCCCGGTCAGGCGGTCGGCCAGTTCCTGCCCTGCCGGGTCATATGGCGCCAGCCACGGCGCAAAAACCGCGGCGATTGTGAGCGCGCCGACAATGATCAGCCCTGCGGCGGCCAGTTTATTTGCGCGAAGAAACTCAGTCATACCGGATTCGGGGGTCCACGACCGAGTACAGAACGTCGCTGACAAGGTTGATAAGAATGTAACTCAGGGCAATGACAAGAAGGCAGCCCTGCACGAGCGGATAATCCCTGGCGTAAATCGCCTGTATGGTCAGGCGTCCAAGGCCGGGCCACGAAAAAATCGTCTCTGTAATGATCGCGCCGGCCAGAAGCGCTCCCATCTGCAATCCGAGAATCGTGATTACGGGAATGAGGCCATTTCTCAATGCGTGCTTGAACACGACGACAGACTCCTTCAGGCCTTTCGCTCTCGCCGTCCGGACGTAGTCCCGTTGGATCTCTTCCAGCATCGAAGCCCGCACCATGCGCGTCGTTATGGCCGCCAGTGCGCCGCCCAACGTCACCGCCGGCAGGATCAGGCTGGAAAGCCCGCCACGGCCGGAAACCGGAAGCAAACCCAGGGCAATCGAAAACAACAGGATCATCATCGGCCCCAGCGCGAAATTCGGAAGCGAGAGACCCAGCAAACTCAGGAACCCGATAACGCGATCGGCCGCCTTGCCTCGCCGGACTGCGCTCATCACGCCAAACGGAATGGCCACCATCAGCGAGAAAACAGTCGCGCCAAGCGCCAATTCAATTGTGGCCGGATACCGGCTCAGAATCGACGTCGCCACCGCTTCCTGGTTTCGGAAAGACATGCCGAGATCTCCGCGCAACAGACCCATCATGTACGCGCGATACTGCTCAAAAATAGGACGATCCAGCCCCAGTTCATGCCGGATACGCTCGATTTCAGTGACCGACGTCCCTTCGCCGAGCATCTGCGCCACCGGATCGCCAGGAACCAGATGGATCAGGCTGAATACCAGCGTCACTACAATCCAGACTATGGGGAGCGTCAGCGCAAGGCGGCGCAGCACAAAGGGAATCATGAGTTCCGAAGTATATCGCCCGGAATCATTTTTTCGTTCAGTTTTGGGAGGAAAAGGAGGTTTCAAACATCGAAACCTCCTTTAGTGGGGTTTTGTGAAAGGAAAATCAGTTAACACTGATTTGTCTTTAATAGTGCAAGGGTGATGCCAAACTCGCCTACATCGTATTTTCAGCAACTTAGAATGTTTGGTGGTCTCCAGAGCCCAATTAGTTGACGAATCACGTCAAGTTCCTGGACAAAAAACAGGATATCCGGCAGCGTAGCCGCAAACCTTACAGGCAGTTCAATACGTTGTGAATATTTTGTGAATTCCTGCCTCGATTCCGTTCGTTTTCAGAAGAAGTGGGTATCTTGATCCCGCACGACTTAATAAGGAGGCCGAATGAAACTGTGGATGTTGAATGCAGCGATGGCGGCGATGCTGTTTTCAGGAGTCTGTTGGGCACAGACCAACGATGTCGAGCGGTTGAACCGGATTGTGGACGAGCAGGCGAAAGAGATCGAGCTACTGAAGGCGCAGGTCGCGCGAATCGAAAGCGCGCTGGCAATCAACACGAATTCAAGACCCACCGTCCAGCAGGCAGCGCTGGTTACGATGGTCCCGCAGGCTCCCCAGTCTGCCCCACCCGCGCAGCAAATCCAGGAGCAGCAGAGAGCCATCGTTGCCCAGGCTTTGGCCGGCAAATGGTACGAACGCTTCGCGGTTCGCGGCTACACGCAATTCCGTTACAGCAACGTTTTTTCGCGCACTGGCCCGGACCTTGAAGTCCCCGCCGACCGTTCTGTGAATGAGAACGAGAGTTTGATGATTCGCCGCGGGCGATTCGTCCTGTCCGGTGACGCCACCAATCACCTTGCTCTCTACGCGCAAATGGACTTTAACGCCTCCACCGGAGCGCCGGACTTCTCCGTGCAGATGCGCGATCTCTACGCCGACGTCTCACTCGACAGCGGAAAGCAGTTCCGGTTCCGGCTCGGCCAATCCAAGGTGCCTTTCGGTTGGTCGAACATGCAGTCCAGCCAGAACCGCGGTCCATTCGAACGGCCCGATGGGATCAACAGCGCCGCCGAGGGCGAACGTGACCTGGGCGCCTATTTCATGTGGGCATCGACGGAGGCCAAACAGCGATTCAGGGACCTGGGCCCGCTCAAGGGAACAGGCGACTATGGCGTGGTTGCGCTGGGCGTATATTCCGGCCAGGGACTGAACCGCGCGGATCAGAACGGAATGGCGCACACCCTCGCGCGGGTAAGCTACCCGTTCAAGTTTGCCAACGGCCAGTTTTTTGAACTGGGAGTGCAGGGCTATCACGGGCGCTTCGTCACGCCGACTCAGGCAATCACCGACAGGGGAACATCGATAACGCCGACGCTTCCATCCAGAGGCGTGACAGACCAGCGCGTTGGCCTCACGGCCGTGTGGTATCCGCAGCCTTTCGGTGTCGAAGTCGAGTGGAACGCCGGACAGGGTCCCGAACTGAGCGCCGACTTGCGGAGGATCGAATCGAACTTCCTGCACGGCGGCTATGCCCAGCTCAACTTCCGCCGCGTTCGCCAGGGCTCCCCTTCATGGTTCCCTTTCGCCCGCTGGAACTACTTCGACGGCGGCCGCAAATTCGCCCGCAATGCTCCGAAGTCCAAAGTCAACGAATTGGATCTTGGTTTTGAATTCGCTCCATGGCCCGAAGTGGAAATCACTCCGGTCTTTACCCGGACCTTCCAGCGGACAAGAACGGGGAGTTTTCCTTACGACACCACCAGAAGTGCGAACCGGCTCGGTGTGCAGGTGCAGTTGAATTACTGAGGGTGGGAATTGCTGGCACGCTTCGCATTACGTCCGAACTCCCCTCCTGTCTTAGGAGGGGTGGCTGCGCCGAAGGCGCAGACGGGGTGGTACGGAATGACGCGAAGCCACGTTATGGATGCTCGCGTAGCGCTCATGCAAATCGGTGCGCTGCGCGAATATCTATAGGGTGGCTTCGCAGCATGTACACCACCCCGCCGTTCGCTAAAAAACGCGCGCACGGCGCCCCTCCTAATCCAGGAGGGGAGTTTTTGCGCACTCCTTTACGGCCTCTTGCACGTGTAATTTGCAACGTCGTCCGTGTTACCGGTTCCACTGTATGTAGCAACCTGAGGGTACGCACACAGAAGCCGGGTACCCGCTACCTTGCCCTCCCACACCCTGGACCCGACAATCCGGTCGGGCGCGGTCTTCGTCTGAATCCACTTCTCCAACTCCCGAACCATGTCGAATTCGCCGCGGTCTTCGCAGTGGTTGAGGCCGGGCATCATGAACAGGCGCACGGAGTCGCGCGCTCGTTCGACCCCGACTGTCTGAACGACCTTGTTGTAATAGTCGATGGCGATGCCGGGGAGAGTGAAGTGGTCGCTCCAGCCCTCGTACAGTAAAAGCTTGCCGCCACGATCCAGGAATGCGCGGATATCGGGATTGTTCGCATTGGTGAGAAGCGCCTTGGGATTTTCCGCCAGCGCCACGTCGCTGTCGTAATTGAATGGCCGTGTTTTGCCATCCCAGTTCGGATCGTTGAACACGAAGTACTTCATGAAATCGGTAGCGAAATTGAAAGGCTGGGCGCCGGTCATGGCCGACCAGGCGATTTCGCTTCCAGGCATCGGAGGATAGTAGATCGCCTGCCCGGTGCGCGGGTTCGTAGGCCCGGCATAGATCTTGCGCGCGGCTTCCACCTGCGGTGCTGTCAGGCACGATGCTCCCGCGGCGCCCTGGCACTGAAGCACTGCCGGATCAAATTTGCAGACCGTCGGATTCTCAATCTCGCGATTCCGGACTCCGTCAAGCGCATCGCAGGCGTCCAGGGCGGCCTTGTTGAGAAGCGCCAGCTTGTCGTTGGGGAGGTTGCTGGCCGCGTCCTTGTGCGTGGCGTCCCATACCCACTGCTGCCACACGGCGTGGCGCGTCTTATGAGAGAACCCGGTTATCGCGATACCGTTGAAATCGCCGGGATAGCGCTGCATGGCGTTCTGTGCCGTAAAGGCGCCGCCACCGCAACCGTCAATGAACGACAGACGGAGAGCGTTATCGTAGAAGGCGGCGATGATCGCTTTGGAATGAACGGTGACCTCGTGGGCCGAGCGATATGAGAAATCGATCACCTTCTCCGGATGGTCGAGGGCATAGCGCGAGTCGCCGACGTGGCCGGTGTCGCTGCCCGCTGTCGCATAACCTTCTTTTAAGGTGGCAGCCATTGCCGGCAGCGGAGTGGTTCCTCCCATCCCGGCGGTTCCTCGGAGTTCGAAGAGTCCATTCCATCCCGCAGCGGGCATCCAGAGTTCCATCTTGATGTCGGAGTCGCTCGTCGGTTTCAGAGTCGCGGTCACCCGGCAGAAGGCCGGCATGGTTCTGTACGCCGCGGCCTGGTTGCCCTGCACGCCCGGGGGCGCGAAGGCGCCTGCCGCCACGGATTGCGCCGACGTGATCGTCACATTCGGCAGGGACAGAGACGTCAGCATTCCGCAAGGCACTGCGGCGGCTGCCGGCTGAGTGAATATGGCAACTGCGATAAGGATGCTGGAAGACGTCGTCACAAGCTTGCTCACCATGGTCTTCTCCTGGGTTAATTACGGTGGATTTCCGCGAGGTCTATATAATCCGCAATCCTCCGTTTCCGGAAGAACTTTTTCGACGGCGATGACCTTATACTGAATACCAAACCAGCTCGGCAATTATAAGGAGGCGGTGATGCTGCATATTTCGAGTCGCATGAAATGGTCGGCTGCGATCTTTTCGGTTATGGGTTTCGCGCTCCTGGCAGTATTCGCTCAGGATCTGCCATCCCGCGTCGACAATGGGGCCTTGCTCGCCGCGCGCGGCGAGGAGTGGCTGACCTATGGACACGACTACGCGGAGACTCACCACAGCCCGCTTGACCGGATCACTGCTTCAAATGTGAGCAGGCTCGGCCTGGCCTGGTCTGTCGAAGTGGGATCCCAGGGCCTGGTGGAAGCCACTCCTCTCATCTCCAATGGGATCATTTACGGGACTACTACCTGGAGCAAGGTGTTTGCGATAAACGCGCGGACGGGTGAGACGCGATGGGAATGGGACCCCGGAATCGTTCGTGGCGGCGCTCCGGCCGGCGGACCAAGCATATGCTGCGGTCCGATCAACCGTGGCGTCGCTCTGTATGGCGATAAAGTTTATGCGGGCCTGCTCGACGGCAGGCAGGTGGCGCTGAATGCCGAGACGGGCGCTGTCGTCTGGGCCGTCCAGACCACTCCGCCCGGACGCGACTACAGCGTTTCGGGCGCGCCTCGTGTCGTCAAGGGGAAGGTCATCATCGGCAACGCCGGAGCCGAATTCGGTGTTCGCGGCTACGTCACCGCCTATGACGCGGAGACAGGCGTCCGGGCATGGCGGTTCTACACCGTGCCTGGAAATCCCGCGGATGGCTTCGAGAATGAAGCCATGCGGCGGGCAGCCGAGACCTGGACCGGCGAATGGTGGAAGTATGGAGGCGGCGGGACAGTCTGGGACGGCATGGCTTACGATGCCGAAGCCGACCTTCTGTACATCGGCGTGGGAAATGGCTCTCCCTGGAATCGCAATATTCGCAGCCCCGGCGGCGGCGACAACCTCTACCTGACTTCAATCCTGGCCATGCGTCCTGATTCGGGCGAACTGGTCTGGCACTACCAGACCTCGCCCGGAGAGGATTGGGATTACACAGCAGTCCAGCCAATGATCCTGGCCAATCTCACTATTGATGGACAGGAGCGCCGCGTCCTCATGCAGGCGCCGAAGAACGGTTTTTTCTATGTGCTCGACCGCATCACCGGAAAGCTGATTTCAGCCGAGCCCTATGTCGAGGTGACCTGGGCCGAGCGTATTGACACGGTAACCGGACGTCCGGTCGAGACACCCCAGGCCCGTTACGGACCCGAAGGCGCCATGCTCGCGCCCGGACCCGCCGGGGCGCACAACTGGCATCCGATGTCGTGGAATCCCGGAACAGGCCTGGTCTACATTCCCGGCAGGCTGAGCCGCTTCTTTTACTCCCGTCCCGAGAACTTCACGTACCAGCCGGGACGGAGTAACTGGGGAGTCCCCACGGGGCGCGGAGGAAACATCGCAGGAGTAATGTCGCCGGCCCAGGAATTCGTACTGGCGTGGGATCCCGTCGCCCAAAAGGAACGATGGAGGTTCTCCCTGGCCGCGGGTGTTCCCACGGCGGGTGGCGGGTTCAATATGAATGCGGGAACCCTCTCGACGGCGGGCAACCTCGTGTTCTCCGGCGATGGACGTGGCCTGCTCTATGCTTTCAACGCGGAAACCGGGGAAAAACTCTGGTCCTTCCAGTTATATCCAAACATCGCCACGCCCATGACCTACGAGCTGGACGGCCGCCAGTACGTCTCGGTCCTTTCCGGCAACGGCTCGGCAGCCTCGGCGCCGGGGCGGTTATATACGTTCATGCTCGATGGCACGGCGTCGATGCCGGTCGTCAGGCGGTAGTTTCGGTAGTTTCGGTTGACACGTCATTCCGCGAAAACTACTATCATCGCGACTTCAAAGGGAGGGGCCGCAAGCTGTGGAACGGATTTCACTGAGCGCCTTCTTTCCGGCATACAACGACCAGCACACGATCGAGGGAATCGTACGCACTGTTGCCGTAGAGATGCGAAAGGTCACGGACGACTTCGAAGTAGTCGTCGTGAATGACGGCAGCCGTGACAACACCGGCGCGATTCTCGACGGGCTCTCGAAGGAACTGCCGTACCTTCGCGTCATTCATCACGAACGGAACCTCGGCTACGGCGCGGCGCTGATCACAGGATTCAAGAATGTCCGGAAAGATTTGATCTTCTATACCGACGGCGACGGGCAATACGATGTGCGCGAGATGCATAACCTTCTTGCCCGTCTGGGTCCGAACATCGATCTCGTCAATGGATACAAGGTCAAGAGGGCGGACGCGTGGTATCGAATTCTGATTGGGGAAATCTACCGCCGAGTGATGCGATGGGCTTTCCATATTTCGATTCGCGATGTCGACTGCGACTTTCGTCTGTTTCGGCGTCATGTGTTTGAAAGAATTTCGCTCGAGTCAAGAAGTGGTGTCATTTGTGTTGAAATGGCCAAGAAATTTGAAACCGCCGGTTTTCGTATGGCGGAAGTTCCCGTCAACCACTACCCTCGCCTGCACGGATCCAGCGAATTTTTCCGGGTTCGTCACCTCGTTCACACGTTTCGCGGACTTGCCAGGATCTGGTGGAACCTGGTCGTATCGCCTCGCCTGCCTTTATGGATGAGTATCGCGGCCAAAAAGTTCTAATTACGGGCGGCCTCGGATTTATTGGCAGCAATCTCGCAATCCGGCTTGTCCAGGCCGGCGCCTCCGTATCAATCATCGATTCGCTTGCGCCCTCATGCGGCGGCAACACTTTCAACATCAACCCGGTTCGAAACGACGTCGAGGTAACCGAAGCGGACTGCTGCGACCTGGATCTGATGCGCCGCCTGGTGCGCGGCAAGAGCCACGTATTCAACCTCGCCGGACATGTCAGCCATACGGAATCAATGAAAGACCCTTTCAACGATGTCCGAATGAACTGTATGGGTCCGCTGACCGCCCTGGAGGCGTGCAAACTCGAAAACCGGGAGGCTCGCGTTATTTACTCCGGCACACGGCAGGCCTATGGAAGGCCGGATGTACTGCCCCTCGTCGAAACGCACCCGTTGAGGCCGGTCGACGTGAACGGCGTGAACAAGATGGCCGGAGAGTGGTATCACATCGTCTACAACCGGGCGTATGGCATGTGGACGGTGTCGCTTCGGCTGGTCAACACATTCGGACCGCGTCAACTGGTGACGGATGCCCGGCAGGGCTTTGTCGGATTGTTCATCAGGAAGGCGATCGATGGAGAAGAAATCCAGATCTTCGGCGATGGCCAGCAATTGCGCGGATTCAACTATGTCGACGACGTCGTCGATGCCCTGCTCATTGCGGGAATCAACGAAAAAGCCAAAGGTGACTACTTCAATCTTGGCGGACCCAGGCCATTCACAATCCAGAATTTTGTCGAGTCCCTGTTGCGGCTCACGGGCCGCGGCTCGTTTCGCATCGTCCCGTTCCCCGAAGAGAACAAGAGTATCGATATCGGCAGCGTGTATTCCTCCTGGGCAAAATATAATTTCCTGACGAACTGGGCGCCTCGCGTGTCGCTGGATGAGGGATTGGCCCACACCGTCGAGTACTATCAACGCAACAAATCGCACTACTGGTAGAACAGGCGCAGTCATCAAATAAATGAGAGCCGAAGACTACGAACTGATGTACGGGCTCGAAGAGAGCTACTGGTGGTTCGTGGGCATGAGAGCCATCGCCGATGCCGTCATTGGGCAACGCCGCAATGGTGAACGATTGCGAACCCTCGACGCCGGCTGCGGAACCGGCTTCAACCTGACTTACTACGAATCCGGCGGAAATCACGACCTGTACGGACTCGACATCGCCGCAGAAGCTGTGGATGGGGTGCGAAAGAGAGGGTTTCAAAAGCTGGCGCAGGCCTCCGTCACCGAGATCCCATTTCAGTCCGGCTCCTTCGATCTTGTTTTCTCCTTTGACGTGGTGTGCCAGGTTCCCGTGGATGCTTCCCAGCAAGCCATTCGCGAAATGCACCGGGTTTTGAAACCCGGCGGTTTTCTTTTCATCCGCGTGCCCGCTATGGAATGGCTGCGTTCCTCGCACGACGAGGAATTGCACACGTTTCATCGATTCACCCGCCAGGAACTGGCAGGACGGCTTGAAGACGCCGGCTTCCGGGTAGGCTGGTCCAGCTACGCGAATACACTGCTGTTTCCCGTTGCGGTACTCCGGCGTCTGCTCAAGCACATCGGCATTGGAAGCGGCACTGACGTCCGGCCGCTGCCGGCCGGCCTCGCGTGGCTGGATTCCATATTCCGCACACTTCTGCTTCAGGAAGCGAAGATCTTCAAATCCGGAAAGAAGCTGCCGGTTGGCCTATCGGTAATCTGCTACGCATCCAAAAAGTAGTCCGAATTCCCCTCCTGTGTTAGGAGGGGTGTCTGCGCCGAAGGCGCAGACGGGGTGGTACGGAACGGCGCGAAGCCACGTTATAGATGCTCGCGCAGCGCTCCACTTCAATTGGTACGCTGCGCGAATATCGATAAGGTGGCTTCGCATCGTGTACACCACCCCGCCGTTCGCTAAAAAACGCGCGAACGGCACCCCTCCTAATCCAGGAGGGGAGTTTTTGCGCACTAGAAAAATCCGCGAACCGCCCCGATCA
>CAMBFR010000026.1 GCA_945865815.1 Candidatus Sulfopaludibacter sp. SbA3 | reverse complement strand
GCGCCCACAGCTCTTATCAGCTCTTATCAGCCCACAGCTACAGTGCGAAACGATTCAGGAATGTGAACCAGCTGGCGAAGCGGGAAAGGTTGTCGGTCAAGATCAAAAGGCCGACGGTGATCACGAGGACTCCGCTCATGACTTCCACGGCGTGGAAGTGGCGCTTGAAGCGGCTGTAAAAGGCGAGAAATTTATTGATGCCGAGACTCGTCATGAGGAATGGAATCCCCAGGCCAAGAGAATAGACGGCCAGCAGAAGGATTCCCTGGCTGACATCCTGCTTTGTGCTCGCCATCGTGAGAATGCCGGCAAGAATCGGACCGATGCACGGCGTCCACCCGAACGCGAAAGCCAAACCAAGAACCAGAGCTCCGAATGCGCCCTTCGGCTTGGCGACATTGTTGAAACGCTTGTCGCGATAGAGGAAGTTGATCTTGAAGATTCCCATCAGGTGCAGGCCGAAGACAATCAGGACCAGGCTGGCCAGCTGGCGCAACAGGACCATTCGGGTAACCATCATCTGTCCGAGCCACGTCGCGGATGCGCCGAGGGAAATGAACGTTATCGAAAATCCGGCAATGAACATTACCGAGCTCAGCAGGACCGAACGTGTCAAGGCCGTCTTCTGCGTTCCTTCTTTAAGCTGGTCCAGTGAAAAACCGGAAATGATGGAGATATAGCCCGGCACAAGCGGCAATACGCACGGCGAGAGGAATGAAATCAGGCCGGCGGCGAATGCCGTGAATATTGAGACGTTGTCCATGTATTGCAGAGTCTACAGTCCACCGGCGTCAGCGTTCAACCACAACATTGGCCAGGGGCGCAGTTAAGCGGATCATGCGTCCCTGCGTATCGGTTGTTGCGATAACCCGCAGATTCTCGGTCAACACTTCGAAAGTCCGGTCTGCGGTCTGTTGAACCGACATTATTCCAATGGTGCGATCCTGCGGCACGAATGCCGGCAGGCTGGTGCCGGCGATGCCATTCCGGTAAAGCAGTATCAGGTAGTGGTGGAAGAAGTTGTGGTCGACGATCACGGTCTCAGGCAGGAAGCGGATTTCATCGGGTTCGGTCTTGCCGTCGATCTTATATTCCAACTGGCTCACCGGCTGCTGAACGCTCAATCGGATCGCGTTGCCTTTCGATTCGAACTCATAAAACGTGATGCGGAGCTGGGAGTCCAGTTCCATACGGCTTCTCAGGTCGAAGCTCTGGCCGGGAACCGAAATTCGCGTCCGGCCCTCTGCGACAAAGCCTCCCCGCTCAGCGGTTATGGAGAATTCTTCAGTCCCGATCTTCTTGCCATCCTGGAGGATCGTGAACTCTCCACGCTCTATCACAGGAGCCGCAATCAGAAACATCAGTGAAAGGAGAATATTCATAAACTTGAAATCGTCTCCAGAATCTCCGCGACCACATCCTCGCGGGACTTCTCATCGGTCGAGATGTGCACTTCAGCCAGGCTGTAAGCCGGATTCCGGCTTTCGTAGAGACGCTCGGCTTGCGCCTTGTCCTGAAACATCGGTCTGCTGCCGTCCATTTTCACACGCTCGGCTATTTTCGGGAAGGACACTTTCAACCACACGGTGAGACCGGTCTGCCCGGCCAGATCGCGATTGTCTGCGAGCGTGAACGTTCCGCCACCCAGGGCCACGACAACGTTGGTCCGGCCTGACAGCCGCTCCAGATATTGATGCTCGATCTCACGAAAGTAAGGTTCACCGTGCAGGCGGAATATTTCAGGCACGGACTGCTTTTCGCCTGCCTCGATCACTTCATCCAGATCGTTGAAACTCCACCGGAGTCTTCGCGCAAGGAGGCGTCCGACTGTTGTTTTGCCGGCTCCCATGAAGCCGACCAGGTAGATACGCTGGTATTTCATCCGTGGGCCGCTATTCTACGTTCTGTGCCATCATATCCGCACAATGTTTGAGCACCCGCGGCTGAAACACCTCAATCCGTGGATACGCTTTACGGAGAAGGCTTACCCCTACGCCCAGGAGTTGTTAAGCAACGAGATCTACGTTCTCGTTTCAGCGATCGCGATGAACGCGCTCCTGTCGTTTTTTCCATTCGTCATCCTGCTGGTTTCGGTGTCGGTGCGCTATTTCCCGGCGTGGAACGTTCACACGATGACGTATGAAATTCTGCGGCAGTACCTGCCGTCGAATCAGACGTTCATTGTGGAAACGCTGCGCGGCCTGACAGCCGGCTTCGGAAGGATCCAGTTTTTTTCCCTGATTGTCCTGTTATGGTCGGTCGCAAACGTCTTTATCCCGCTCGAGATGGCTTTGAACCGCGCGTGGCATGTCCATGAAGCGCGGGGTTTCTGGAAGAGCCAGAGGCTGGCGCTCGTCATGGTGGTGATTTCGGGGACGCTTTGCTTCCTGTTTATCGCGGGGGCGGCGGCGACTCAGGGCCGTCTCATCAACCTGCTCGGCGCGGCGAACTGGGTTGCCGCGCGGCCGGTCATCCGGTTTATAGCCATCAAAGTGTGGATGGTGCCGCTGACGCTGGTGATGTTCTTCGTCGTGTACTACATGGTGCCGAACATGAAAGTCTCGGCGCGGGAGGTGCTGCCGGCCGCCGTTTTCACGGGACTGCTCTGGGAAGTATCGAACTACCTGTTCATACTGGTGTTGCCGTTTCTCGGCCTGAACGCGATCTATGGAGGATTCGTTGTAACGGTCACGCTGATGACATGGGCCTATGTCAGCGGTATTATTCTCGTCCTCGGAGCCAACATGACCGCCCGCAAAGCATTCCCAGGTGGGCTGTCCCCGAATCAGCCATATTCAGTTCAAGGAGGAGGACTCCAATGAGCCGACTGATCAGAATCGCCGTTCTCGGGGTGTTTGCTTTTGCGGTGATCGTCCATGGTCAGGAAGTGGGCGTGCCTATTTTAAAGGCGCCCTATCATCTTCCTGTATTCACGAACGAACACGTGACCGTGCTGAAAATCTTCATCCCGCCCGGACGCAACACGGGTTACCACACTCACACGGAAGACAGCGTATCGATCAATATGGTTCCGGCCGACATGACGAACCAGAACATCGGGTCGCCCGAGGTGAGCCGCAACGAACGGGCGCAACGGGGCCGCGCGAACTACACGGCCTACAGCAAGGAACCGCGCACCCACAAGGCCACCAATATCGGCCAGACGCCGTTCCACAATGTCTCATTCATTTTCAGGAATCGCGAACCGGGGCGATTCATGCCGTCATCGCGCGCAAACGTTCCCGGCTATGTGCAGATCATGGACAACGAGCGTGTGCGCGGCTGGCGGCTGGCGCTGGAGCCAGGCCAGTCGGCAGCGGCTATCACACAAACAGCGCCCGGGCTCCGAGTCGTGCTGGATGGAGGCGAACTGGCCGAGAGCGTTCCCGGACAGGCGGATCGCGGATGGATGCTCGGCAGCGGAGAATTCTATTGGCAGGAGCCCGGAGTCACACGCGGGCTCCGCAATATCGGCACGACGCGCATCGAGATCGAGGAGTTCGAAATAAAGTAAACGCTCTAAGGCATTCCCGATCGCGCCGCGGTTACGCGTGGCCTTCGGCCACCGTGGCCTTCGTCTTGTAGAATTCCCTTCCCTGCTCGGAGAGCAGGACCCAAAGAGCGTAGATGCCGATCGCGGTCCCAATCGGGAACTTGAAGAGAAATAAAACGGACGTGACCAGCGCCACGGTCCTGCCCCACGAACGGTACTGCAGAAGACCGACTCCGGCGGCCGCAATTCCTGCCGCAACGACAATGGTTGAGAAACCGATCAGCGCGGCGAGCGACGTTGCCAGATGCGCCACATCAAAGGGAACATCGGTGGGCCACGTGATGGGCAGGTAACGGATGAGTTGCCCGGCGAAAATCATGATCATGCCAAGGATACCGGTCAGGATAGCGCTGCCGATGAACAGCCAGCCGAGAATGTTCACGTGCATGGCCATGTCACGATGCCGGACGGGCCGGACGGGCGAGGCGCCTTGTGGTTGGGATGCGGCTGCCAGTCCCAGATCGACACCACAGCGGCTGCAAAATTTATAGTGATCGCCAACCTGCGTTCCGCATTGTGGACAAAACATGTTTCCTCCTCGAAAAGATTCCTTACCCTCGTTTCCCGATCCGAATATCTCCGTTCCTGGTTTCGATTGTGATCTGCGGCCCACCGGCGCCGACTCGTCCCAGGACCGACCGCTCGCGGCGCGATGACGAAACCGCGAACTCGTCGAACTCACTCGAAATCTCTCCGGAGGTCGTCCTCGCGTCGATACTGAATGCCGCGCCCGAAGGCAGATTGAGAGTCACGTCTCCGTATTCTCCGGATATCGAGACGGGTTGCCGCGGCGGGCGATCGAAGTCGATCACGATGTCGCCGTGGCGGTTCCGGGCTTCCAGGCGGTCACCGGCGTTGCGAACGCTCAGGTTTTTGTAAGATGTCTCCGCCCGCACCGCGCCCACGATACTTTCAAGATCGACCGAGTTGTTTCGACCCGTGATCTGGAGCTGGCCCTCGACATTCGTGGCGCTGATCGCGGAATAGGCGTTTGAAATGCTCGCGTCGCCTTTCACATCGCGCACGTCCACTGAACCGTAACGGTTTTCAATGGTGAGCGTCCCCCCCACGCCACGCGCCGTAACGCTGCCATACCTGTTCGTAATATTGGCAGCGGCTGATACATCCTCTACGACGACGCCGGCATTTCTGTTTTCAATGGTGACGGCGCCCGTAATGGCGCGAAGCGTGACCTGTCCATACCGGTTGAGGATCGTCTGGTTTCCTGTGAGCTCGGACACCTGAACTGTGCCGTTGCGGTTGTAAAGCTCCAGCGAAGCACTCCGTGGAACCCGAATGACCAGGCTGCTTTTGTACCGCTGCCGCTCGACGCGATCGGGAATGCGATCCAGCCGCTCTTCGAGTCGCTCTCCCAGCCTTTCTGCAAAACGTTCCAAATCCTGTTCCACGTCATCCGGAATCGGCGCAGGCAACGGGCCGGGACTCTCATCGCGCGATGAATGAATGCGGACTTTGCCATCCTGAGTTTGAATCGAGAACGTGAACTGGCCGGCCCTTGAGTCGGCTTCCTCGCGATTGGCGGCCCGCACGGTCTTCTTCACATCAAGGATGACCTGGTCACCGTCGGAGGGTTGAACATCGACGCTTCCGTACAGGTTGATGATCTCGATGATCGAACCTGGAGCCACGGCAGCCTCGATGCGCTCGGTGTATTCGTAGTTATTCCCGGTGATATCCCAGAAATCAAAATCCGCAGGGAAGTCCAGGAATCCGGCCAGGTCCGGACTGAAGTTCGCGGCGGCCGTGAAGGCGCTTCCCGCAAAAATGATGATGATCAGCAGGGCGACATCGCCCCCGGAAAACAGGGCGCGCGTGTCCCCGCCGCGCCTGAGCCTGTAGTAGTCGAGCAGTTTCACCAGCCCCCAAAGAATGATAAATAGCGGCCAGTACAAAGCCAGCGCGCTCCATACCGGAATGGCATATCCGAGGTTTCGGGCGAGCAACAGGCCTCCGATTACCATAAGCGTCAGACCCCAGAAAATGCTCCCGGCGCTTCGACGACGACTCATGGTCTCTCCTTTCTTCCCATCACGTTTTCGAGGATCTTGGCCAGGCCGATGACAATCACGATCACCGGCCACAATCTACGGAAAGCAAAGTCCCCGGGATAAAGATTGTTCAGCAGGAACAGCACGCCCAGCGTGATAAGAACAAGCGCGCCGGTCATGAGGCGGACCTTTCCCGAAAGCGCCTCAGCAGCCATATGCCAACTCCGATCAGGATTACCGGCCACAGGCGGCCGACCCAATCGAATCGGAAGACTCCAAAGTTATCCAGGAGGAACAGACCTCCTATCGCGACCAGCGCGACACCGCCCCACAGTTCCTTGTTGGGGAGGCCGCCTAACTGCTGGTGCAGCCGATCGACCGGCGTCTCCAGCTCGATCCCTTCTGCCTGCAGTTTTATCTTCCTGGCCGTGTAGTAGGCCTCGAACGGCATGTAGACGTAGAACCCAAATGCGAGCATTCCGAAAAGAGCGTCCGCCGGACTGCCATTGAGGCCCTCGTTGATTGTCACGAGTACGCCAAAAATCAATATATGAGCCGCGGCCTTGAGGAATTCACCGTTGTAAATCGCCCCGACACCGGGGATCAGGCCCAGCGCGAACGCCGCGCCCGGACTGGTGCCTGCGACAACTTTCCCGGCCTTTGCGGAACCATTCGATATGGTCGAGCCCTTGCCTTCGACAATGTCTCCCAGGCAGGAATCGCAATAGACGCTTGCACGCACCTGGTGCACACACTCTTTACAAAGCGCGCGCCCGCACCGGATGCAGAATGCGACGTTTTGAACTTCCGCGTGGTTCGCACAATTCATTAGGAAATCTCCCTTAGTTGTTCGATTCGGGATTGAATCTGAGTCACGAGCGGAGTGTTGTAGTAGGTTCGGACCGCGCGGCCATAAGCCCGGTTCACAAGGACTCCGGCATCGTAGTAGATTACCGCCGGATCACGAACCACCGCCGTCATTGTTGTCCAGCGCGGCGAAATGCCGGCAAGACTTCCCATCCAACCGACCACCATGGCTGCCGTAAACACGGCCATCGCCGTGCGCGGCTCGATGATCCAGCGGCCCATGGCCGCCAGCGTTTCCGTCCAGGTTTCGCGCGCGACACGAAGCGCGTTGCCCGTATTACCCGTATTAGCAATGATGCGCGTTGCCAGCCAGACCGGCGCGGTGTAGACAGGAAAGGCCTTGCCCCAATCGAGAACTCCCCTCATACCCGCAAGCAATTCGCTGCACACACGGCAAGCCTGGAAATGCCGTTCAACCGTATCCTTCTCGTTCACGTTGAGCGCGTTCTCGAGATAATCCGACAATCTTTCTTCGCACTGCGCGCAGTTCATCGGCTTCATGCGCCACGCTCCTTGACGAGCAGCTTCGCCAGTTCGGCGCGGCCGCGGTTGATCCTGGATTTTACTGTTCCAAGCGGCGCTTTCAGCATATCGGCGATTTCCTCGTACGTAAATTCCTCGAGATCCCGCAAGATGACCACCTCGCGAAGGTCCTCTGAAATCCGCAGCAGCGCATGGTGAACCCGCCGGGAAAGCTCACTCTTCTCCAACGCCTCTCCCGGAGTGGGATAGCGGGCGGGGTTCTCTTCGGCCTTCTCATATTCAACCTCGATCGAGTCTGTCGTGGCGCGCTCGGTCTTGTACTTCCGGTAATGGTCGATCATGTGATTGCGGCCAACCCGGACGATCCAGGTAATAAGGGCGCCGGATTCGGACCGGTACGACGCGAGCGTTCGATAGATCTTCATGAAGATCTCCTGCGTGAGATCCTCGGCTTCGTCGAATCTGCCCGTGAAACGATAGGCCAGATTGTAAAGGCGCTGATGATGCTGCCTGACGATGGTTTCCCATGACACATGGTCGCCCGCCAGGCAGCGTCTCACCAGTTCCGCATCGGTCTGCAAGAGTTATCCGGCTCCGTCTCTTCGCCACACCAATGTAAATGAACGAGATAGCGCGAAGAAAAGTTTCAGAAAACTGAAATGATTCTGAGATAATCCCGGTGTAGTGAACCGGAAGTTGTTGTTATTATTAGCTTTGTCCGTAGTCGGTCTCATTGTAGCCTACCGCCTCACCGGGTGGGACTTCGACTGGACGCTGTTTTTTTCCAGCCTCTGGAACGTAAAGGGCGGCTGGCTGGCCGCTTCCATCGTTCTCTCCGCCGCGACCTACTTTATCCGGGCTATCCGGTGGCAGGTACTCCTGAATCCTTTGAAATCCCTGCGGCTGGCGTCCTTGCTTGGCACGACACTCATTGGATTCTGTGCGATCTACGTTCTGGGACGAGCCGGTGAATTGGCGCGGCCGTTATGGCTGGCCCGCCGCGAACAGGTTCCCTTGAGTTCATCGCTGGCAACCGTTATTGTCGAGCGCTTCATGGACACGCTCATGCTCATTGCGCTGTTTGCATCGGCACTGTTTGCCATAGATCTGCCGGCAACCGCCGGCGTAGCTCTGGCATTGATGAAGAACGCGGCCTGGCTGCTGGTTGGGATCTCTGCCGGAGCGATCGTGTTTTTATTTGTCTTCAGGTCGAATGTCGATCGGATTGTACGCTACGTTCCTTTCCCGAAGATCGCCGATCTGTTGCATAAATTCGCGCAAGGCCTATCGTTTCTTCAGAGCGGTCGAAGCCTCGCGCTGGTTATCGTGCACTCGGCCGCGCTCTGGATTGTTATCGCTCTCCAGTTCTGGTTCCTCATGCTGGGCATGAATTTCAATTATTCGCTTGATGCAACAACCCTTGTGATGGTGGTTGCCGGAATCGGTTCGATTGCGCAGATTCCGGGTATTGGAGGGGGGTTTCAGGCAGGATATGTTTTTTCGATGACGACGTTCTTCCTGGTGCCGGCCGAGCAGGCAATTGCGACTTCCCTGGTCGCGTGGTTCTTCTCGTACGCACCGACGGTGGCGGCCGCGGGAATTTATATGTTGTTTCAGGGGCTGTCTTTAAAGGATCTTAAAGCCGTAACGGTCAGCGAAAAACCTCTATGAAGTGTCCTTTTTGCGGTCATCTTGAAGACAAGGTTGTCGATTCGCGCGAAAGCAAGGAAGGCGATTCGATCCGCCGCCGGCGGCAGTGCCTGGAATGCCAGCGCCGGTTCACGAGCTACGAGCGCATCGACGAGATACCTTACATGGTAGTCAAGAAGGATGGACGCCGCGAACGGTTTGACCGCCAGAAGGTGCTCGCGGGCGTGCTGAAGGCATGCGAAAAGCGCCCGGTCTCCATGATTCAGCTCGAGACGATTGCCGACAAGGCTGAAGTCATGGTGCAGGACACCAGCGAGCGCGAAGTTTCCACGCGGAATGTCGGCGAAATGATCATGAACGAACTGAAAACGCTCGATAAGGTTGCCTACGTCCGTTTTGCTTCCGTGTACCTGGATTTCAAGGACGTTCAGGAGTTCATGAGCGAATTGAAGGACCTCCTTAAGCAACGGGAATAGATCAAAACGATGACTTTCGAATTTGTCCGCGAAGAGCGACACGCCGCAAACTGGATCCCGACGGTTGATGTGTGTGAGCGTCCGTCGGAAATCGTCATATTCGTGGAGATGCCCGGCGTCGAACGCAAAGACATCCATGTAACCTGGCACGAAAATGTTCTCACCATTGCCGGGTCCAAACAGCGGCACGCTTCCGAGAAGGGCGCCGCCCGCTATCTTTGCGTGGAACGCACTTACGGCTATTTCAAGCGCGAGATCGAGATCCACGTCCCAATCGAGCACGCGGCTGCGAAGGCGCAGCTGCGCGATGGCCTGCTGAAAATCCAATTGCCCAAAGCAACGTCCAAGCCGGAGCCGGCTGTCATCCCGGTCCAGTAAATTTTAGAAGCTTGCCCTGGTGCTAAAGCCCCGGCCCTGCAGTGGGCGCGGGCCTTCAGGCCCGTGCAGAGTTCAAACATCAATTGGCAATTTCCGCGCGCCCCATATAGTCTGAATGTATGAGTATGGATTTAGTCAAAACCGAACCGACGCCTGAAGATCAGCAGCTCGCGATCCCGGACCTGCTTCCAGTCCTTCCGCTTCAGGATGTCGTGGTCTTTCCGTACATGATCGTTCCGCTGTTCGTAAATCGGGACCGTTCCGCGCGGGCCGTCGACCAGTCGCTGGCTGAAAACCGGATGATCCTGCTCGTGTCGCAGAAGGGCGTCGGCGTGGACGACCCGAAGGCGGAGGAATTGCATCAGTTCGGAACTGTGTCGGTCATCATGCGGATGCTGAAGCTCCCTGACGGCCGCGTTCGAATCCTGGTCCAGGGTTTGTCGCGGGCGAAGGTCGAGTACTACGACGAGTCGCAGCCTTATCTCGTCGCCAAAGTGCAGCCGCAGACCGAGCCGCAGGTGCCGCCGGATTCACCCGAACTGGAGGCCCTCGTCCGCAATGTAAAGGCGTCGGTCGAAAAGGCCGTAACGCTCGGAAAGAATATCTCCCAGGATCTTGTCGCGATCGTCAGCAACCTGAATGATCCCGGGCGCCTTGCGGACCTCGTTGCCTCGAATCTCGACCTGAAGGTGGACAAAGCTCAGGAGGTTCTCGAAATCATCGAGCCTGTTTTGCGCCTGCGGCGGGTCCACGAACTGCTTGCGAAGGAGCTCGAAGTTCTGGAAATCCAGAATTCGATCAACACACAGGCGCGCGGCGAAATGGATCGGAGCCAGCGCGAGTTTTACCTGCGGCAGCAGATGAAGGCGATCCAGCAGGAACTCGGAGAAGGCAACGAACTGCAGGAAGAGATCGAGCAGTACCGGAAGAAGATCAAGAAGGCGAAGATGCCGGCCGAGGTTGCCGAGGAGGCCGAACGCCAGGTAGGCCGCCTGGAACGCATGCATCCGGAGGCAGCCGAAACCACAACGCTGCGGAACTATCTGGACTGGATGACGCAGTTGCCCTGGTCGAAGGCTACGAAGGACAACCTCGATCTGACCAAGGCGCAGAAGATCCTGGATGAAGATCACTACGGGCAGGAGAAGATCAAGGACCGCATCATCGAGCACCTGGCCGTTCGCAAATTGAAGAAGAAGACTCGCGGGCCCATTCTTTGTTTTGTCGGGCCGCCGGGCGTGGGCAAGACGTCGCTTGGAAAGTCGATCGCGCGGGCGCTCGGCCGAAAGTTCGTACGCATGAGCCTTGGCGGCGTCCATGATGAAGCCGAGATTCGCGGCCATCGCCGGACGTACGTTGGGGCCATGCCCGGACGCATTATTCAGAGCATCCATCAGGCCGGCACCAACAATCCGGTGTTCATGATGGACGAAGTCGACAAGATCGGCGCTGATTTCCGCGGCGATCCGTCATCGGCGCTGCTCGAAGTTCTGGATCCCGAGCAGAACTTCGCATTCCGCGACAACTACCTTGGCGTGCCGTTCGATCTCTCGAACGTAATGTTCATCACCACCGCGAACATGCTGGATCCGATTCAACCAGCTTTCCGCGACCGCATGGAGATCATTCAGCTCAGCGGCTACACGGAAGAAGAAAAGCTGGAGATCTCGAAACGGCATCTCATTCCGAAACAGGTCGAGGAGCATGGATTAACAAAAAACAATATCCAGTTCACCGACGAGGGGATTCGCGCGATCACCAGCCAGTACACGCAGGAGGCGGGCCTCCGCAACCTCGAGCGCGAAATCGCATCGATTTGCCGGAAGGTGGCCAAGCAGGTTGCCACCGGCGAAAAGAAGGTCCGTAAAGTCCATACGGACAACCTGGATCACTTCCTCGGCCGGCCGAAAATTTTTCAGGATGAGTTGCTGAAACGCGATCAGGTCGGCGTAGCCACTGGCCTTGCCTGGACTCCATTTGGAGGCGACATTCTTTTCATCGAGGCCACCGGAATGAAAGGCCGCGGAGAACTCAAATTGACCGGACAACTCGGCGACGTGATGAAGGAATCCGCCCACGCGGCGGTCAGCTATGCCCGGTCGCATGCGAAGGAGTTCGGAATCAGGGAAGACTTTTTCGCGAAGAACGATATCCATATTCACGTTCCGGAAGGCGCAATTCCGAAAGACGGGCCGTCAGCGGGAGTGACCATGGCCACCGCAATCCTTTCCCTGCTGACGGGAAAGGCCGTCCACCGGAAAATCGCGATGACGGGTGAAATTACACTGCGCGGCGAGGTATTGCCGGTTGGCGGCATCAAGGAGAAGGTGCTCGCGGCCCGGCGCGCAAAGATTCATACCGTCATTCTGCCTGCGATGAACAAGCGCGACCTGGAAGACATAAACGAACAGATCCGCAAGGAAATGAAGTTCATCTTCGTCGATGACGTCAAGAGTGTCTTCAAATCCGCGCTTCTGGAAACCAAACCCGAAAAGGTGGTCCGTGGTTCGCGCAGAACCCGAAAGCCGGAGCGGGTCGCCGTCACCTGATAAGCGTCCGGCGCCTGATTGATCGCCCAGCTTCAATTCGTGCGGTAGCCCGTAGCCGTGCCGGCCGGATGCAAAGATATGAGGACAGGAGGATGTCGTGAAGACGATAGTTGACCGTCTCATTGAGGAAGGAAAGCCGGTTCCGCCAGACGCCTGACGCACTTCTGCCACGGGCCGCTGGGCTAGTACTAGAGGATCGCGCGGGAATCCAGCGGCTTGCCACTTCGTCCAGACTCGTACGAATCCGGAATTTCGTGCAGATTCCAGACCAACCCGATCCACGACAGCGCCTTCAGGATGTAATAGAGGACGTCGATCTCGTACCAGAAGACACCGGCGCGAGCCGCCGAGGGATAGTGATGATGATTATTATGCCAGCCTTCACCGAGCATGAGCAGCGCGAGCCACACGTTATTGCTCGACCGATCACCGGTTGCGTAGCGTTGATGCGTGCCTTTGTGGCAGAAGTAATTGACGGCCGATGATCCGTGGACGACGATGCACCAGCTCAAACAGTAGGCCGTGGCAAAGAGGGCGAATCCTCCGGCAAGACAGATAAGGGTCATCGCAGCGATGCCGGGAACCCATGTCCAGCGATGGAGCCAGACGAGTTCCGGATACTTGGTCAGGTCGCGAGTGACCGATCCCAGTTCGTCCTCGGAGAATCCATCCTCCAGGAGATGCCCGAACCATCCGAACCAAACTCCGTGTCGTGGACCGTGGAAATCCAGTGCCGTGTCCGAATTCTTGTGATGAAGCCGATGACGCCCGCTGAATCCAATCGGGTCGCCGAAACACGATGCTCCCATAAGCGCGATCAAAAATTGAAACGTGCGGCTCGTCTCGAAGGACCGGTGAGCGAAGAAGCGGTGCAAGCCGCCGCAGATGGCGAACTGCATCGCTACGAAGGAGACCAGAAACGCAATCCACGCTGTTTTGCCGGTGCTGATGAAGGGAATGGTCAGTGGTGGAATATGGAGGAGGAGAATTCCGATGGCGCGAAGGAGACGTTGCATCACCGGCCTCCCGGCAGCCCGACGCGATCGGCAAGGGCCTCGAATCGAGGAAGGCCGGCCAGCGGCGCGTAGATCGGGTCGACGCGCATCCAGATGCAGTAGCACGATCGTTCTTCGACGGCTCTCTCAAGCCAATACAAGGCCAACTCAGTTTCCCCTCTGCCCAGGCACACGGTTGCCCGGCTCGCAGCCGGCACGTACCGGTCCCCGGCGTTGAACGAGGCGAGAATGGCCTCGGAATCCGTTGCGCGGCCGCTCGCCAGATACGCGACCGCAAGATGCCCTTCCATCAGGGGACTTTTGGATAGCCCGACTGCTTTCTCCATGCAAGCGATGCCGCCCGCGGAATTGCCCGTCTCCCAGTAGGATCGTCCAAGGTAGAAGTGTGCGATGGCCGCGTTGGGATCGACTTCGAGCGCACCCTCGAAGACACGAATCGCATCGCGATATTGCTTCGCATAGAACAGACATGCGCCCAGAGTTGAGTTCACGGCCGGTACGAGAGGATCGATTTCCTGCGCGCGCCTGGCGGCGATCAGCGCTTTCTCAAAGTGGGCATTTGGAACCAGGTTGAACAGCGCGTACCACATATTGGCGACGGCATACCTGGAGTTCCGCTCGATCGCGATCCGGAAATGACGCTCGGATTCAGCAAAATTATATCCATGGATGGCCCGGATCATTCCCATCGTGGCGTGCGCTTCCGGCAAATCCGGATCCAGATCGAGGGCCTTTTCGGCCGAGGCGAGAGCGAGAGGGATCACGACGTCCGGCGGAGAGATGCCGTAGTAGGCGGGCATCAGATAGCAGTCGGCCAGCCCACTGTAAGCAAGCGAATAATTCGGATCGATCTCGAGGGCTTTCTTGTATTCAACCATCGCCTTCCGTACCGCATCGGCCAGACGGTGGTTCCAGAAGTAACGGCCCCGCAGATAAAGATTATGGGCTTCGGTATTCTCCGTGTATCGGCGAAGCCCACTGTCTCCGGCAAGCTTGACCCTCAGCTCCCGCATGACCGCCATCGCGATTTCATCCTGGATATCGAAGATGTCTTCGCCGGTCCGGTCGAATCGCTGCGACCAGACGTGAAATCCATTCTGCGTGTTGATGAGTTGCGCGATTACCCGGAGGCGGTTTCCGGCTCGGCGAACGCTACCTTCAAGGACCATGTCAACCTTCAGCTTCTTGCCGACATCCCGCACATCGTACGCGGAAGAAAATTGAAACGACGAACCGCGCGAGGCAACGTGGACGCCTTCGACCTGCGAGAACGCATTAATGATTTCTTCAGCGATCCCTTCGCAGAAAAAGCCCTGGTCCCGGTCCGGACTCATGTCGGAAAACGGCAGCACCGCAATTGCGGGAACAGCGTCCGCCGGAGCGCTTGCGATAAGACCGGCGGAGGCCGAGTTTCTGGACAGTTCCCGGACATCTTCCACAAATTCGTCGACAGCCTGGTAACGCTGCGTCAGCGATCGGGCCATGGCTTTGCGCACAATCCAGTTCAGTTGCTCCGGCAGTTCCGGCCGCGCTTCGGCCAGCGGCGGTGGAACATGGTGCAGAATCGCGTACAGGACGGCGAGTTCGTTGTCTCCTGTAAACGGCGGCTTTCCAGACAGCATTTCATACAGGACTACGCCCAGCGACCAGATGTCAGTCCGATGATCGATCGGTGCGCCCTGGGCTTGTTCGGGCGACATGTAGCTCAGGGTTCCGGCGATTCCCTGAATCGACCGGGCGGTAGCAGTGTCCCCGGAGTGACGGAACCGCTGGGCCAGCCCGAAATCGACTATCTTCACGGTATCATCGGCCGCGAACATGATATTGCCAGGTTTGATGTCGCGATGAATCATTCCAGCGGAGTGTGCGCAAACAAGGCCCTGGCCCGACTGAATAACGACGTCGAGGGCCTGTTGTACCGGCAGAGCGCCGTTCTTCAGCCGGTCCTTGACACTGCCGCCAGGCAGATATTGCATGGCAATGAAAGCGGTGGGGGGTGTTCCGATTTCGTCGACTTCGAAGACGGTGCAGATGTACGGATGCTCGAGCAGGGCCGTCGCCTGCGCTTCGGCCACAAATGCGCGGAGCGCATCCTCGTCGGGATCCTTGGAGTGAAGGAATTTCAGGGCGACAATCCGCTTCAGGCGAAGATCTTCCGCTTTGTACACCACCCCCATGCCGCCCTCGGCGATCTTCTCAATAATGCGGTAGTGAGAGATTGTGTTTCCTATCATGCCGTCTGGGAACGCGATTTCGCTGCGACTGCAGGCTGTGCCTCTGGTGTTTCGGACCGAAGCGCTTTCATCTGCTTGATGAAGATGAACGGATCCTCAAGAAGCTCATCCCAGTCTTTCAGCGCCTGTTGATATACCTGGTCCGCATAGTTCGGTTCTGCCGTCCGCTTGTCCTCGATGTATCTGATCAGGTTGTAGCACATGGTACACATGCCCGTCGCCATCAGGTCGTTGAGCTGCCCTTCGCTGCTGATCCAGATCTGTGTGCCCATGCTCATGCTGCGGCGCACCGGAGCAATCATCTGCGCTGTGGGCGGCTTGCACGAAGGTTCGTTAACGGCCGTTATGGCGAGATCGTAAATTTCGTGCGTAATCGTCTTCTTCCGCAATTCCTCATCGTTCAGCAGAAGCGAGTAACCCAACGCACGGATGCGGTTGAAGAATATATCAACCGACATCACCCACGTCGACGACAAGCGGGATTTCATCATATCCATCACATCGGTCAGCCGGCACTTCTTGAGGTGTTGCCAGCAACCGTCGAGTACGCCGGGCGCCAGGCTTCTAAGACTCTTGATGCGATGCCGGACGTAAAAGATAAAGCCGCCGACGCCGAAAGCGAGAAGCATGGGAACCACGTAACTAAGCTGGTTGTCCAAATCCATCTGTCTCATAAAGGAGAAAAGGCTTTGGGACGAGAACGTGCGGAAATATTCCAGCATGCTCTTGTCCTCGCGCAGGTCGTCCAACAGGTGATAGAAATTGACAAGCAGGCTTGAAGCGCACAACCACATTACGCCCAGGGAGGCCAGGTTCAGGCTCTGAAGAGTCATTTTGCCTCTCTTGGGAAGAGGCTGCGGCGAATAGAGGCTCTCATCAATGACGGGGGTGTCCGAAACAATCAGCACTCCCAGACTTTTTTCTTTTTCCGAATGCCTGATTTGCGCCGCCTGCATCAAGTGACGATTCGTAATATATTCCGGATCGCCCAGGTCCTGGACGTTGACCGCGCCTCGCAGCACCACAAGGACGGCTTCAATACCCTGATTGTCGTAGACCCCCCCGTCCATGAGCACGACCGAACCCACGCCCGAACTAGCTGTCATCTCGGCCGAGATCTCGGCGCGAGTCTGGTTCTCCGGATCAGGCCATCGGTAGTCATCGGGGAAAACGATCGGCTCCAGGCCTGTGGGGATGCACGACGAGGAGGCGACGATGTCGGCCAATCGGGCCTTGCGCGCGTAATAGTCGCTAACGGGAACCTTCAGGCTGCCGCATCGCCCGATGCCAGGCGCCTTATGAAAACGAAACGCCAGTCCCGTCTTGAATTCGGTGGCGTTAAAGATGATGTTTTTCAGATGCATGTCCGGACGGCCCCACAGGTCGCCGAAGAGGAATCCGTCCAGATAGTCAGCCTCGTTATAAACGTCGGCCAACGCCGTCGACATGTCACGCCGGCGGCTGTTCTCGCCGGGAGTTGTGCCCAGCATCTTTAACGCCCTTGGAACGAGATTCGCATTCAACGAATAATCGAAGAACTCGAAATAGAACCGCCGGAATGTTTCCTCCGGGATCTCCCCCTGGGGGGCGCGAGCAACCATCATGGAATACTTCGCGTTGACGAAACTTCCACCTGATACGCTCGATATTGTCTCGACATCCTTCAAAAGGTCCAGACGCGACAGGTACGCCATGGTTCCAAGGTGGAAACCCGCAGCGCGGACGCCTCCGCCCGACAGTGTCAGGGCTATGGTTCCCAACGGCTGTTTGTCGTCTTTAATCACACTGAATGGATTCGTTTGCATATTGCACCTCTCCCGGCCACGGGCCGCGTTCGAAGATTCGCTGCCGGCCGGCGCTGCTGAGGGATTGTTGATACGGCCGATACGACAGGTTCGCCGTGGTAACCGCCAGGGTCGTCCAGAAACCGCTCCGGACACGGCGCAGAATACGTTGGGCAATTCGATGTGGACTGTATGCGCGCCGCATGCATTCAAACACCGCCAGTTCAAGCTCGTCCGCGGAAATTCCCGCGGGCCTGTAGACCAGGTGGGCGCCATCGAGGCCCCAGTTCAGATCTCCCGGAAGGAGACGTCCGGACGACCGCATCTGTTCGTGAAACGGCGTCCCGGAAATCGGGGCGACGAACGAAATCACCGGCAAATCGACCCCGACATCACTGATAAGGTTCGGAAGGTCGCGCATGTACTGCAGAGTGTCGCCATCCAGCCCGCCGAGAAATATACTCATCACCAGGATGCCGTTGTCATGGAGATATCCCAGCCGCTGCTTGTATTCGGCAACCTTGTTCTGCGGCTTGTTGGATTTCAGGAGGCTCTCCGACAAAAGACTCTCGAGGCCAATGTAAACGAATCGGCATCCGGACTTTCCCATCAACCGCGCGGATTCCGCGGTCACCGTGTCGATGGAAGTCTCCGTGCCCCATATCCGCTTCATCGGAACCATGGCCTCGCACAAGGCTTTGAAATAGGCTCGATCGACGCCGAGGTTGTTGTCCCAGAACACCACGTACTTGCGCTGCAGCCATGACCAGTGAGACGGAACGTTGCGAATATCGCGGATCACGTTGGCGATCGGACGGCGGCGATAAGGAACACGGGTTGCCGCCAATACGCAGAACGAACAGGTAAACGGGCATCCACGCGTTACTTCGTAGCTGAGAGTCACGCGAAAGTCGGTTTCGACGAGGTCGTAGCGAGGAACGGGAAGGTCGTCCAGTTCCGGGTCTTTATCCGCGACATATAAAGGTTGCAGCCGGTTTCGTTCCAGGTCCGCAATAATGGCCCCGATTACGGGTTCCGCTTCCCCACAGACGACCGAGTCGGCCACGTCGGCGAAATATCCGGGATTCAGCGTCGGGAAGAGCCCTCCAATGATGACCTTCACGCCGCGCAACCTGAAGGCGGCCGCCAATTCACGCGCGTGTGGCGCGCAGTAGTCCATGCTGGACAGAAGGACGGCATCGACATCCATGTCGACATCTACATCCTGTACCATTTCGTGAACCACTCGAACGTCCCAATGCCGCGGGAGAAGCGATGCCAGGTGAATCGCGGTGTACGGAGCAGCGCCGGTGTCGTTCGAAAGGCCCGTGGGAACAAGCGCCGTGCTTTCCGCCAGGCGGTTCTGCCAAGATGGAAAATTCTTGGGACGCCAGACGAGAATTACACCAATTCGCACGAGTTTGACTCCCTCCGCAACCGCAGAATGCGGTCGCGAACGTCCGCCATCAGCGCGTCCAGTTGCCTCACGGTCAATGCCTCGGTCTCGATGGGTTGGCCGACGACAGCCGTAAGCGGGGCCCGGCCCGGCATGTGCCAGCCCTTGGGGCAAACGACCGCGGTGCGCGCGATCCCAACGGGAACAATCGGGACGCCGGTCTGCAATGCCAGGAGGAATCCACCCTTCTTGAATGGAAGAAGGTCGGCTCCCGACGAGCGCCTTCCTTCCGGATACACGCAAAGCAAGCTGCCGCGGCTCAGCGCAGCCCGCGCTCTCCGCAAACAGAATAAGGCGTCCGCAGACTCGCCGCGGTTGACGGCGAGATGGCCGTTCGCCCACATGGCCCAGCCGAATAGCGGCAAATAGAACAGCTCGCGCCTGGCAAGGAAGCGTACGGGAGTCTTTGAGAGCGCCATCACAAGGACCGGATCGAGCAGACTCTCATGGTTCGACATGATGATTGCGCTCTTCAGGTTCGCCAGCTTTTCGAACCCGCGGCTGCTCAGGCCGGCCATGCCGCTGGTGTAGAGTGTCAACCACGCCCACACGCGAGTGACCTGCCACGCCGCCCTTCCGGACCGGTCGATCAGGCCGAGTAAGAGAGTTACCAGCAATAACACGGACCCAAGGCACAGGCCCGCCAGCGCGATCACCGAACGGACATACTTCACGGTGGCTCCCTCGGGCGCGTTTTAGAAACTGAATCTCAGGCCCAATTGAATGCGCCGCGGCTCGAACGCGGCGGTGAATCCCAGGGGTTGGCTCGGTCCGACGTCCGCCCGGCCCTTGATGTTGAAAGGTCCAGTTATGTTTCCGACCGTGTTGTTCACGCTTTGATAGTTCAGCCGATTGAAAAGATTGAACGCCTCGGCGACGAACTCCACGCGGGCAGTATCGCGAAGGCGAACGGTCTTGTTAACACGCAGGTCAACCGTCCAGAAGTTCGGCCCGATACCCGTGTTGCGGCCCGCAAATGCCGGCCGGTCCGTCGTCGAGTGCCGGTCGCCGTTCAGGTCGGTCCCCACGAGAAGATTGAACGGTCTTGCGCTGTTCGCCCTCACGATTCCGGTGAGCGAGACTCCATCGAATGTTTCGACCGATCCGTACATGACGAATTTATGTCTTTGATCGAATGACGACAGCGAGCGCTCCGCCCTGAGGTTCAGAAGATCGTTCGCCTGAAAGTCGGAATTGAAATCGACAACCTCGTCGATTGCCTTGCTTAGCGTGTAGTTCACGCTCAGGCTCGCTCCGCGGGTGAACCGTTTGGTTAGCTCGGCCATAAAACCATTGTAGAAAGCCTGTCCGGACGACTCGTACAAGTTGTCCTGCAGCAGCGTTGGGTTCTTGAAGTACGGCGTGCTCCAAACCCGAATGCCGAGGACCGGGTCCACCGGCGCCGGCAGCAGGTTGGCGTCTCGAGCTCGAATGATCTTCAACGTGCGCGCGAACACGTAACTCACACCAACGGTCAGCGAATCCGAAACAGCGCGATCGATGCCGAGACTTCCCTGCATCGAATAGGAATTCACGAAGTTGTCTGCGTTCCGGAACAGGACGGTGAGCGGCGGTATGGGCCCGTCGTGAACTGCTCTGAGACCGAACTGGGCAATGTTGGCCTCTGTGATCGGGCGTGTCGGCGATGGAAAGGTGATTACGTTCTGCCGCACCAGGGTCTGATAAATATTGGCCGCGCTCGCCACGCCGGCAGTTTGAATCGTCGTGAACACCTGGGCGATCTGCCTGTGGTTGTCCAGGTTGGCGAATGCCTTCGAGACGAAATCGAGTTGGTAGTAGCTCGGCGCAAAATAGACGCCGAAGCCCGCCCTCACCGTGTTTTTCGATGAAGGATTCCAGGCGAGGCCGATCCTCGGCGAGAAATTGTTCATGTCGGTTGGAACCGGTTTCGTGCGCTGGTCGACTTCATAACGGATGCCATAATTCAGCGTGAGCCCCGTCCGAATCGTCCAAGTGTCCTGGAAATACACGCCAACGAAAGGAATCGTCGATGCGACGGTGGCATTCCCGAACCCCTGCTGGTAAAACTGCGGAAGCCCCAGGTTGAATGCCTGAAGTCCGGTTATCGTTGTCGAGGCCAGCGCCGGGGAGACAAGGCCGCCGGGAAGAGCGCCGAAGCTGAACCGTCCACCCAAAAACACTTGCGACTCACTGTGCGTGCCGCGCAGCCTGGCCTCGCCCCCCATCTTTAAGTAGTGAGAGCCGCGGAGAAGACTCAAGCTGTCAGTGAAATTTAAATCCCGGCTCATGGTGTTACTCGGCAGGAACGCATCGCGGTTGAAGAATCCGTAACCGGTGATATTGATCTCCGGGCCGAACTTGTCAGTCGCCGCGAAATAAAAGTTCCGATAGCTGAATTGTGCCCTGGCCTCGTTCACGCTCTTCGGGCTGTGAATGTGAGTCCAGGAGAGCAGGCTGGTCCCGTCAAGGACATTGACATCGTAGCCACGTGAAAGGCCGACGAGCGCTTTCGTGTTCGGATTGGTCTCGTGGACCTTTGCATAGTTCAAACGCAGCATGAACTGGTTCCGGTCGCTGCGCGCGTGATCGATCCGGCCGAAGACGCGATAATCGGACGTTGAAAATGGAAATATGCCGCTGTTCTTCTGGAAGAAATCCCTTGTAGTCTGTGGTGAAGACAGCGCAACTCTCAAACCTGCCGCGGCGGCGGCTGGAAGACCTGCAAGAATCTTCTCCTGGTCGGGTGTGGGGCTGAAGATCGACGGATCCGTCAGAACCGGAACGGCATTGGACTCACGGCGGCGGAGGCTTTCTAAAGACAGAAAGTAAAAGGTCTTTTCCGGAGTGATGGGACCGCCAAGCGTTGCGCCAAACTGCTGCCTGCTCGAGGGAGGCTTCACACGTGTCGCGACTCCATTGACCAGGGCAGTGGCGAAGGGATCTGCCGCGTCCATGCGTTGCTGGCGGAAGAAACCATACGCGGACCCGCGCAGGGTGTTGCCTCCGGACTTGGACACGATATTTATGGCGCCGCCGCTCGCGCCCCCCAACTCGGCTGAATAGTTCGCGCGGTTTATTTGAAACTCCTGCACAGCCTCCTAGCTCAGCGTTTCATGAACACCTCCTGCAAAGTCGCTCATGTCGCCACCATCGATCGTTACGCTGTTTCCCCGCCCGTTGCTGCCGTAGAACGACAGGCCGCTGTCCCGCGTCTGCGGCACACGGTAGTCGCTCGCATCGGCAAGGGCTTTCGAATCCACCACGCCGGGAGCCAGCAGCGTATACGTCAGATAATCGCGGCGGTCGATGGGAAGCTGGCGGATCTGCTCTTCGCGGATCGTGTTCGCCTGCTGGACGCGGTCGGGTTCCAGATTCGACGCTTCCGCGACAACGACTGTTCCCTCACTCACACTCGACAATTGAAGATCAAAATCGATGACGGCGAGCTCCCCGATCGTCACCCTCACTTCTTCACGGATTTGCGGGCGGAATCCCTCGCGATCGACACGGATCTGATAACTTCCGGGAGGCAGCACGAGCACACGATAGCTTCCAAATTCATCGGTTACCACGCGACGCGCCAGATCGGTCTCCATATTGACCACCGCGACCTGACTGTTCGGCACAACGGCGCCGGACGGATCCCTGACTGTTCCCCGGACTTCCCCGGTCGCGATACTGGATTGAACACCGGCGGCTAAAACGATCGACAACAAAAGAGCGAAAACTGGCATCAGAACTCCTGGTCTCCGGCTATTAGAACTTCTGGCTCACGCAAGTCCCAGATGAGACCTGCGGCCGCCAACACGCGCAGACAGTGATAGATCAGATCGGGCTCGAGCCGCCGCAAGCCCAGTCGTGCGGACGCGGGATAGCGATGGTGGTTGTTGTGCCAACCTTCTCCGAGGAACAAGTAACCCAACACGATACTATTGCTCGAACCGTCTGGTGTCGCAAAGTTCCGACCTTTCCCATCATGGCAAAAATAGTTCACAGCGGATGGCGCGTGAATTGCGACAAGCAGGTTCAGGCCGTACGCCGTCACAAAGGTCGCGTAACCGCCGATCCAGCATATCGCCAGTCCGACAACAATCGCGGGCGCATAAAAATAACGGTGCAGCCACGCCAGTTCCGGATAGGCCGTGAGATCCTTCGCCATCATCAGTATCTGCTCGTCACTGTAACCCTCGTCAACAAGACTCCCAATCCAGCAAAACCACCAGCCCTGGACGGGACTGTGCACGTCCTCGGCAGTATCTGCGAATTTGTGGTGAAGACGATGCTTCCCCGCGAATCCGACCGCGTCCGCAAAAAACACCCCGGCAAATAACGCCATCATGAACTGAAATGACCGGCTCGTCCGGAATGCATGGTGTGCGAAGTACCGATGAAGGAAGCCGCCAAGGGCAAAGATGGTCAGGAAATAGAAGACAACGAAGAGAAGCCAGTCGGACGGTCGCGTTCCGGAATAAAAAAGCGTTAAAGGCAGGAGATGAACAAGCGCGATGAACCCGGATGTCCGGGCCTTCGAACCGAAACTGCGATTGAATTGACGTATCTGCATGGGCATACCCGACTCAAGGCCAAATGAGTATCGGGTATTTATACCTTTGAATGCCTACTGTCAACGCCGATAGTAAGGATGTGTCGGTAGCTAATGATCTGTCCGGTGATCGTAGCAAGGGAAGTGTCCAGTCTGAGGGTAGGAAGGGAGCATTTGTAATGAAACTCCGCGATCTTGGTGAATCTGGACTGATTCGGAGAATCAGGGATCGTTTCAAGGATGCGCCTGTCACTCTCGGCATCGGCGACGATGCCGCCATCCTCGATATTCCACCGGGACACTCCGTCGTCTATTGCTCCGATTTAGTCGCGGAGAATACCCATTTCATTCGCGGTCTACATCCTGCCGACTCCGTAGGCTACAAGGCCGTAGCCGTCAACGTGAGCGACGTCGGGGCAATGGGCGGAATCCCGATGCACTTTCTGATATCTCTTGCGGCTCCCGGAGACCTGGACGTGGAGTGGATTGACGGTTTCCTAAACGGCGTCGAAAGAGCATGCCGGCAATTCGGTGTTTCTCTCGTCGGAGGAGATTCTTCCTCGGCGGAAATAATCTTTGTCGATGTCTCCATGGTTGGACGAGTTCGGCAGGGCGGCGCCATGCTGCGCTCAGGAGCCCGCCCTGGCGACGCTATATACGTAACAGGCAATCTCGGTTCATCCGCCCTTGGCCTGGAGCGGCTAAAGGCCGGCGACATGAAACATCCGGCAGTCTCGCGCCACCTCTACCCGGAACCTCGTCACCATGCCGGCTACGCTGTCGCGGACCGGGCGCATGCCGCCATCGACATCAGTGACGGACTCTCGACCGACCTGAACCACATTGTCGAAGAGTCCAAAGTGTCGGCCCGCATTTACCGGAATCTTCTTCCGGCGGCGCCGGACGCCGCGGATTGGCAGGTTCTCCATGGCGGAGAAGAGTATGAACTCCTAATCGTGGCGCGGGAATTGCCCGCGGTAGTGGAAGGCGTTCCGATCACACGCATTGGGGAGATTCTGGAATCCTCCGCCAATCATCAGGTTTTTCTGGTTGATGGGTCGGGGGAGTCCGTGCTTCGGCCTCGAGGGTGGCAGCATTTCTCAAATTCCGGTCAATCCTGATATCCTCAGTTTATGTCCAATTCCGACATTGTCAGCAAGGCAGACAAAGTTCTCAGACCCGTCCTGAAAGAACTCGGCCGATTTCCCTGGTTACGGCTGGAAGGCTGTTGCGCCGGGCATAAGTCCGAAGACAACCTCTGGCTCGAAATCACCGTCCTGGGATCGTCCGGACTTAGTCGGTTGACGGAACTGGTGAGAATGCTCGACGGCAAGCTCTCCGGTACGGATTGCCGGCTCGATTGCCTGCTGAATTACACGATGGACGCCGACACGGTTCCTACACCGCACGGATGGATATCAACGGCGATTGAAGTGTTCTGGCCCCCTCGCAATGACTGGCGGCGGAATCAGTCGATGGTCATCGAGACGCTTCTTTCGTCCATTGAAGAATTCAGCGGCCGGCTTGCGGACCCGTCCAACCCGCCATGCGCCATCAATTACTGTCCCTTCTGTTCGTCTTCTTTCATCGCCATCGACACAATAGAAAAGTCCGGCGGCCACCGCTATCGCTGCGGCGACTGCGACATGACCTGGACAATGATCGATCCCGTTGCATAACAGTTGCTGAGCCAGGGGGGCTTCCATGGAGTTTGGCTACAGCGATGAACTTCTCGAAATAAAGCGCATCGTTCGCGAGTTTGCGGAAAACGAAATCCGCCCTCACGTGATGGAATGGGACGAGAAGCAGATATTTCCCCTCGAAGTTCTCCGAAAACTGGGCGGATTGGGCTTCCTGGGTGTTTTGATCCCAAGCGAGTACGGAGGAGCAGGACTCGGCTACGTGGAGTATGTGGGAATTATCGAGGAACTCTCGCGCGTCGATGGTTCGATCGGGATCTCCCTGGCCGCGCACAATTCGCTGTGCACCGGGCACATTTTCAACTCCGGCAGCGAAGCGCAGCAACGCCGATACATTCCACTTCTCGCAAAGGGCGAAAAGCTCGGCGCGTGGAGCCTGACCGAACCCGAGGCCGGCAGCGATGCCGCGGGAACTCAGACAACGGCGCGCCTGGAAGACAACAGCTGGGTACTACGAGGCCAGAAGACGTTCACCACACACGGAACATATGGCGACGTCTGTGTGGCGATGGCGGTAACGGACAAATCAGCCGGCAGTCACGGCATTTCCGCATTCATAGTCGAGAAAGGCACGCCGGGCTTCTCGGCCGGAAAGAAGGAAAACAAGCTTGGCCTGCGGGCGAGCGATACCTCCACCATCATTTTTGACGACTGCCATGTGCCGAAGGAAAACCTTCTCGGCGAGCTCGGCCATGGCTTTGTCGACGCCCTGAAGGTACTCGACGGAGGTAGAATCAGCATCGCCGCCCTCGCGATCGGAATGGCCCAGGGGGCTTACGAAGCCGCACTGAGCTATTCGAAAGAGCGGCGGCAGTTCGGCCAGGCCATCGCGGAATTTCAGGCCATTCAGTTCAAGCTTGCCGACATGGCAACCGAAATCGAAGCCGCGCGCCTGCTGACTTACCGGGCCGCATGGATGAAGGACCAGGGAATGAAGACCACAGCTCAGTCGTCGATGGCGAAACTCCACGCCAGCGAGGTGGCGGTGCGCGTCGCGAATGAGTGCGTTCAAATCCACGGGGGGTACGGCTTTATCAAAGACTATCCCGCCGAAAAATACTACCGCGACGTAAAACTCTGCACGATAGGCGAGGGCACCAGCGAAATCCAAAGGCTTGTTATTGCGAGAGAGATACTGAGGTAAGCGTGACGGAGTCCGTCCACGACCTTCTTCAGGAGCTCCTAAAAGGCGACACCCGAGCGCTGGCGCGCGTAATCACGCGGGTCGAAAATCGCGCGCCCGGCAGCGTGGAGATCCTGCGCCAGCTTTATCCGCGGACAGGCAAGGCCCAGGTCATCGGAATCACCGGCAGCCCGGGATCCGGCAAGAGTTCGCTCGTCGATCGGCTCGCCGCGGCATACCGTCAAAAGAGCAAAATCGTCGGAGTCGTCGCGGTCGATCCAAGCAGCCCCTTCACGGGCGGCGCCATCCTCGGGGACCGCATCCGGATGCGGACGTTCGGCATCGATCCTGGTGTATATGTCCGAAGCATGGCGGCGCGCGGCCACCTCGGGGGATTGGCCAGCGCAACTGCAGACGTCGTGACGGTTCTGGATGCTGCCGGCAAGGACCCCATCCTCATCGAAACTGTCGGCGTCGGTCAGGATGAAATCGAGATCGTGAAGCTCGCCGACATTTCCATAGTTGTCCTGGTACCAGGGATGGGCGATGACGTGCAGGCCCTCAAGGCCGGTATCATGGAGATCGGCGATATCTTCGTCATCAACAAATGTGACCGCGCCGGCGTCGAGAAAATGGAGCATGCCGTGTCTGCTATGCTCTCCTTGTCTCATCGCACGGATGGATGGGAACCCCCGATTGTGAGGACCATCGCGACCGACGGACAAGGCATCGGCGAATTGATCGAGACCATCGGCAAGTGTCATCAATTCCTCGACAACTCGATCGTTCGCGCGCAGAAGAAGCGCGAGGTGGCGCGGCAGCATTTGATATCCGTGCTCGAAGAGCGGCTCGTCATGAAAGTGCTGAACGATGCTTTTCCGGAGGGACAGCTGGAAGACATCGTCGGGAAGATTGCAGAGCGGCGACAGGACCCGTACTCGGTAGTGGAGGAGATAATCCAGGGCATTGCGTTCAAGAAGTAAGTAGTCCCCTCCTCTTTGAGGGCACCAACATAGGAGATTGTGAAATTGGACGAATCCTGCATCTCAAATCCGAAATCCGAAACCTTCAATTGGACTGGCGATCCTCCCCTCATGCGGTCCAATCTGATATTTCGGGATTTCGGATTTGAGATGCAGGATTCGTCCAATTTCACAATCTCCTCTCGCCGGGAGTTGCTTCGACGATGAAGATCGATCATATCGGAATTGCAGTGAGGTCTCTTTCCAGCGCCGTCGCGACATATGAGAATCTGATCGGCGTGACGGCTTCCGGATACGATCAGGTCGATGAGCAGGGAGTGCGCGTGGCGATGCTCAACATCGGTGAGAGCCGAATTGAGCTTCTGGAGCCGACCGGACCGAATTCACCGATTGAGAAGTTCATGGCCAAACGCGGCGAAGGCATTCATCACATCGCAGTCCGGGTGGACGATATCGAAGCGGAACTGCGGCGGCTCAAGGAATCCGGAGTCCGCCTGATCGACGAGAAACCCCGGCGCGGGGCGCACAATACGAAAATCGCATTCATACATCCCTCATCAACAAGCGGAGTGCTGCTGGAACTGGTGCAGCATGGTTAAACATTGTTAGGCATTACTAAACATGGCGAATGAAATCAAAATCGGAATCATTGGGGGAAGCGGTCTCTATCAGATGGAAGGGCTGAGCGATGTGGAGGAGATCGCCCTCGACACTCCGTTCGGCAAACCGTCGGATACCTACCGCGCCGGTTCGCTCGAGGGCCGGCGCGTCGTTTTCCTCGCGCGGCACAATCGCAATCATACGATCACACCGTCGGAATTGAATTTCCGCGCGAATATCTATGGTTTCAAGACTCTTGGCGTGGAATGGCTGCTCTCTGCAAGCGCCGTCGGCTCATTGCGCGAGGAACTTCGGCCTTTGGACATCGTCCTGCCCGATCAGTTTTACGATCGAACCAAGGCCCGCATTTCGACGTTCTTCGGAGAAGGCGTTGTCGTCCATATCAGCTTTGCGGATCCGATCTGCCAGCAACTGGCCGGCATCATCCAGCAATCCGGAAAAGATGCGGGCATTCCGATCAAGCGCGGTGGCACCTACGTCTGCATGGAAGGTCCCCAGTTCTCGACAAGGGCCGAGTCCAATGTCTACCGCGGGTGGGGAATGGATCTGATCGGCATGACGAATCTTCAGGAAGCGAAGCTCGCGCGCGAAGCGGAGATCTGCTATACAACCATCGCCCTGGTAACGGACTATGACTGCTGGCATCCCCAGCACGACGCGGTGACCGTCAGCGAGGTCATTGAGAATCTGAAGCGGAACAGTGAAAACGCCCAGACGATAATTCGGGCAGCGGCCAGGCAACTTCCCGTTGAGAGAAAGTGCAAGTGCCCGGACGCGCTGAAACACGCCATCATGACAGATCTTAAAAAAGTGCCGGAAAAGACACGGACCAAACTGGAGCCCCTCCTCAGAAAGTATTTCTAAATTGAACGTTCTTCTCACACGAGACCACGAGCTCCGCTCCGGCTGGAAATTCGCGGCATACGCTCTTCTCTTTCTCGTCCTTCTGATTGGGGCCGTCTTTGCGACAGGTCTCATTTTCGACACGGACTCGGCGCCGGAAGACCAGTTGACCGCCCTCGCTTTGCAGGCCGTCGTGTTTTTCATTCCGGCAGCCGGCGCGCTCGCGGTTATGGCCCGCTTCGTGGAACACAGGCCGTTATGGCATTTCGGAGTCGCGCTTCACGAGAAGTGGCCAAATGATCTGGGCTTCGGCTTTTTCGTCGGGCTCGGAATGCTCGTCGTGCTGGCTGCAGGCAGCTTTGCCTTTGGCACACTGGCTGTAGCCTGGACGGGGAGCAACGCTACGGCGCCGGAATTGACTGTAACGGTTCTGGTGTTGCTGGCATCGGCTGCAAACGAGGAATTGATGTTCCGAGGATATCCGCTTCAGGTGCTCATGCGAGGTATCGGCGCCTGGCCCGCGATGGTGATTACGTCTCTGATTTTCGGCGGGGTGCACGCGTCCAATCCCAACGCGTCGCCCCTGGGTACGGTGAATACTTTCCTGGCCGGGCTTATGTTGTCGCTCGCATACGTGAAAACCCGGTCCCTTTGGTTGCCCTACGGAATTCACATTGGGTGGAATCTGGGGCTGGGCTTTATCATGGGATTCCCTCTTTCGGGCATCGACATCGCCTCGGTCTGGAGTTCCAGCGCAACCGGTCCGGAGTTGATTCTTGGGGGGAGCTACGGACCCGAGGGCGGTTTGCTCGCGACGTTCATCTTTATTGGAGCCGCGGTTACGATTCGAGCCGCGGGCGCGGTGGATATCAGCCCGAGAATGCGTGCGGTATTAGCAGGAGGTCTACGAGAGAAATGAGTGGTTCGATTCTGATCGTCGGTTCGGTTGCGTTTGACTCGGTAAAGACGCCGTTCGGAGAGGCGGAAGATATTTTTGGTGGCACCGCTACTTATTCATCCGTGTCTGCCAGTTTTTTCGCGCCGGTACAACTGGTAGCCGTCGTGGGAGACGACTTTGGTGACAAGGAAATGGATGTCTTCCGCAAACACAAGGTGAACACGGAAGGCCTCACGCGGATGCAGGGCAAGACCTTTCGATGGAAGGGTGAGTACGGTTATGACCTCAACGAGGCCCGCACGCTCGACACGCAGCTCAACGTCTTCGAGAAGTTCGATCCCGTGATACCCGAAAAATATCGCGCCTCGGAGTACGTGTTTCTCGGGAACATCGATCCCGATCTGCAGTTGAGCGTTCTCCAGCAGATCAAGCGGCCCCGCATCGTCGCCTGCGACAGCATGAACTATTGGATCAAGGGAAAGCCGGAAGCGGTCAAGCGAACGTTTTCCCACGTGGACATCGTTGTGATTAATGAAGCCGAAACGCGGATGCTGGCCGGCGAATCGAACCTGGTCCGGGCCGCCAACAAGATTCTGGCGATGGGCCCCAAGACCCTTATCGTGAAACGCGGCGAGTATGGCGTATTGATGTTCAACGGCACATCCGTATTTGCGGCGCCCGCGTTCCCGCTTGAAGACGTTTTCGATCCGACAGGCGCCGGAGACTCTTTCGCCGGCGGCTTTATGGGAGCGATGGCGCAGGAAGACACCGTCGACGAACGCGCTTTCCGCCGCGGCATCATCTTCGGCTCCGTGATGGCATCGTTTAATGTGGAGCAGTTTGGCCTGCGGAGGCTGACGGAGCTGACGCGATCGGACATCGATAACCGGTTCTATCAGTTCAAGGCGCTGACACATTTCGAAGAAATGTGACCATGCAATCGCTGGACATTGTGATTATCGGCGCCGGGCCTACGGGGCTGGCATGCGCAATCGAAGCCCAGAAACGCGGCCTTGCGTATGTGGTCCTCGAGAAAGGCTGCATTACGAATTCGGTTTTTCACTTCCCTGCGCAGATGATCTTTTTCACGACGCCCGAATTGCTCGAAATCGGCGGTATGCCCCTGGTGTGTGAGCGCGAGAAGCCGACCCGAAACGAAGCACTGAAATACTATCGAAGGGTTGTCGGCGCTTATGGCTTGAACGTCCATCAATACGAGGAGGTTCTCCGCGTCGAAAAAGCCGGAGAAGGATCTTTCATAGCGGTCACCCCCGCCGGCGCGTACGATGCGCATACCGTCGTGATTGCCACGGGCTATTACGACAACCCCAACTTCATGGACATTCCGGGAGAGGATCTGCCTCACGTCTCGCATTACTACACGGAAGCGCATCCTTTCTACAACCGTGATGTGGTTGTCATCGGCGGAAAAAATTCGGCGGCGGAGGCCGCGCTGGAACTCTTTCGCAGCGGCGCGCGGGTAACGTTGATCCATCGAGGAGCTGAACTCGGTCAGAACGTCAAGTACTGGGTCCGGCCCGACATCGAGAATCGGTTGAAGAAGGGCGAGATCAAGTCTTATTTCAACGCGAAGGTAACGGAAATCACTCCAGCCAGCGTGAATGTTTCGCAGAATGGTTCACAAATCGAAGTACCCGCGCAGCAGGTCTTCGCGCTCACCGGATACCACTCCTCGACGCAGTTTTTCGATCAACTCGGCGTGACTTACGATCCCGCGACGCTGCGGCCGCAATTCGATCCCGAGACTCTCGAAACAAACGTTTCGGGCGTTTACCTTGCGGGATCGGTAACAGGCGGAAGGCAGAACGGCGATATCTTCATTGAAAACGGAAGGTTCCACGGCGCCGTAGTGGCCGGCAGGATCGGCAGCCGATCGAAAGACGCGCGGTCATAACACCGCGCGCCGCTATTCCTTGCCGGCGTACGCCGCAACAGCGTCTTCGTATTTATCGTGGAGCTTGATCTCGAACAATTCTTCCACGCGCTCGGCCGGCCACATTTCAATCGCATCCCACGCCATCCGCTCACAAACGTGAACGCAGATCTTGCATCCGATGCATTCGTCAAAACGGATCTGGACGTTGGGAATAATGACGTTGGTTCCGTCGGAGTTATCTCGAGGGGTGTGTTCGATACAATCGACCGGACAGAAACTCACGCAAGCTTCGCACCCGGTGCAGTTGTCGGGAATGACAACCGCGATCTCCTTGGGCTTTTTCTTTTTCCGCGTAATCTTCGCTGGAGCCTCGGGAATGATTGCCGTCGGGTTCGCCTTCTTTGGATCGTAAGCCATTATCAGTGCTCTCCTAAGACGGATGAAGTGTCCATTGTACCTTTAAAGCTCAATATCCGTTCGATCGTCGCCCCGATCTGGTTGTTCGGAGTCGAGGCGCCAGCCGTTATTCCAATCGTTCTTGCGCCCTCTGGAAACCAGCCGCGGGCTTCGGCCTCGACTTTCGAGCCGAGCGGTTTGTAGCGGATCGCGTCGGCGCTCAGTATGGACGCGGCGTCTTCGATGTGAAACGTACGGCCCGCCGCAAAGGTCGAGCAGATCCTGGCAAGGTTCGTTGTATTGCTGCTGGTGTACCCGCCGATGACGATCATTAAATCCAGGTTCTCCCCTGCGAGCTGCTGTACGGCGTCCTGCCGGTCCTGCGTGGCGCTGCAAATCGTATCGAAGGCGTGGAACCGCCATCCCAGATCGTCTTCGCCATAACGTCCGACAATGGCCGCACGAAGCATGGCCGCAATGTCCAACGATTCCGAACTCAGCATCGTGGTCTGATTGGCAAGGCCGATACGTCCCAGATGGATGTCCGGATCGAAATCAGGTGACGTTGCCCGCGCAAAGCGTCGAATGAACTCGGTCCGGCCGCCACCTTCCGCTATGTACTGACAGACAAAGGCGGCTTCCGCCTTGTCGCGAACAATCAGATAGTGCGCCCCGGAATAAAGAGTTGTCCGGGAGAAAGTCGCGCGTGTTTCCTCGTGCTCGTGTTTGCCGTGGATGACCGACGTGATTCCCTGCTTCGAGTATCGCTCGACGTTTTTCCACACGTTCAGAACCGAACCGCAGGTCGTGTCGACAACCACACACCCCTTCGCTGCGAGCAGATCGAGGTCGGTGGCTGGTATTCCGAATGCCGGCACGATGACGACATCGTCGGGGAGAATGTGCTCGTACTTGCGATCAGTTTCGGGAAGAAACTTTATGCCCATCGTCTCGAGCTTCGTGTTGACGTGAGGGTTGTGAATGATCTCGCCCGTCAGGAATATGCGGCGGCCTGGAAACTTCGCCACGGTCTCATAGGCGTATTCCACTGCACGCTCGACGCCGTAGCAGAATCCGAACTCCATCGCGAGCAGGAACGTCAGGTCACCGATCTGCAATCGGAAACCGTTCGCCCGCATGAAATCGACAATCTCACTGCGGTAGTTCTCGAGAAGTTGAGGCCGGACCTCGGCGCGGAACCCAAGTCCCTTCTGGAAGTACCTTTGATCCATAGACAAGTGGTCATTGTAACATGCAGGATGAGTGTGCTAATTTCGCCGCTTTATACAACGAGGGAATCTTATTGAGCTTACGTCGCGCGAAGATCTCTGCAGTCAGTCATTACCTCCCCGAACACCGCGTCACAAACCAGGAATTGGCGAAAACCGTCGATACTTCCGACGAGTGGATCTATGAGAGAACGGGTATTCGTGAACGGCGTGTCGTCGCCAAAGGACAGGCGACAAGCGACCTCGCGGCCAATGCCGCCCGGAAGATCCTGGAAAAACGCGGAATCGCCGCCACCGAACTCGACTTAATCATCGTCGCCACAGTGACGCCCGACATGCTGTTCCCTTCTGCGGCCTGCCTCCTGCAGATGAAGATCGGAGCAAAGAATGCCTGGGGTTTTGACCTTTCGGGCGCTTGTTCGGGATTCGTTTACGCTCTTGCGACGGGCTCGCAGTTCATCCAGACGGGCGTGCATAAGAAGATCCTGATCGTGGGAGCCGACGTCATGACCTCGATCCTGAACTACGACGATCGGGCGACATGCGTCCTCTTTGGCGATGGCGCCGGCGCGGTGCTCCTTGAACCCGCCGAGGAAGGCGAACGCGGCATACTCGACTTTGTTTTGCACTCCGACGGGGAGGGCGGACAGTTCCTGTATATGCCCGCCGGTGGGAGTTTGCACCCGGCAAGCGCGGAAACCGTTCAAAAGAAAATGCATTCTGTCCATCAGAACGGGAAAAACGTCTTTAAGTTCGCCGTGCGCGGCATGACCGAGGTCTCGCAGGAGATCCTCGATCGAAATCACATCACCTCATCCGATCTAAAACTCTACATTCCCCATCAGGCCAATCTGCGGATCATCCGCGCCGCCATGGAAAAGATGCAACTCGATGATTCACGCGTCGCTATCAATATTGATAAATACGCGAATACCACTGCGGCGACGATTCCGATCTGCCTTTCGGAAGCGGCTGAATCTAAAAGGATTATTCGGGATGACCTGATCCTTATGGCCAGCTTCGGGGCCGGTTTCACGTCCGGTAGCGTCCTGCTTCGCTGGGAAATCTAAAGCCCTCAAGAAAATAAATTGTATTTTTTCCGGTCTTGGCCGGTCTATCTGTCTGTAGGCGCTGAAACGAAATCGGGCCGCGCCCAGCTATTGCATCTTCTACTGCCGTCCCTGGCGAGGAATTAGCAATTAAAAGCTGGCGCGGCTTTCGGTTTTTTGGCCCCCCTTCGCCCAGTCTGATTCCCCTCATATAATCCGTCGGCCATGTTGGCGATGTTCAATCCTGGTCGCGAGCGTCCTTTTGGGCCGATGGCTGTTCTTGTCTTTGCCTTGCTGGCCGGGACGAACTACTTTCCCATACTCGTTTCCGGGTTGGGCTCACTCTGACACTTCTCTCAATCGCGGCGCTCGGCGCTTTAATTCTGGCCGGAGTCTACAAGCGCCAAATGACAACAAAGCGAGCCAGACGCCGCGCCGGGCCGCAACACATCCAGCGAAGCCCATTGCCATTGGCCCCGGCCCGGCGTTCCCTCCATCGAGGATTCCCACAGTTCCATTTCCAGTCGATACGGCGAACGATCCTGCGCGCCACGGTTCAACAGACGGATTGGTGTGACATTCGCGGCAAGTTTGTCGCGGCCGATGCGCGAAATCAGATCGCTGAGGGACTCCCCCTCGCGATACGTGCCGGCAGGCAGACCCCAGATGCCGGGCAACTCATCGTCATCGTCCGGCCTGCGAATAACCAGCACGTTGCCGCCATTTCTCACGATCACGGCGACGGAATGTTTCGTGGGCCTTGCCATATGCCGCTACTATATACGCCCATGTCTTCCGTCTACTTCTGGACGATCCTTTCCTACATGATTTTCCTGGTCGGCGTGGGAGCGCTCCGCAGCAAACGCGTCGAGAGCCAGGAAGATTTTTCAGTGGCGGGCCGGAAACTTTCGACGTTCGTCGTATTCGGAACGATGCTTGCCACCTGGATCGGCACAGGATCGATTTTTGGCAACGCGGGCAAGACGTATGAAGCCGGCATTGCCGCGTGGATACTGCCCATCGGGGCGCTGATCGGTATCCTCGGGCTCTCTTTTCTGGCGGCAAGAGCGCGGCGCTTTCCGGCAATCACGGTGCAGGACATACTCGAGACCCGGTACAACAAATGGGCGCGTGTGCTCGGCGCCATCACGTTAGTGCTGACCTCCGTTACGATCGTTTCTTATCAATATCGCGCGGCCGGCGCCGTGATCAATCTTGTCATGCCGCAAATCGATTTGGATTCCGCGGTGATCCTTGTTGCGAGTTTCATAATCGTCTACACAGCTCTCGCAGGAATGTTTTCGGTCGCGTATACCGATCTGGCAATGGGTATCACAATGATCATCGGTATGGCTGTTGCGGTGCCCTATATGTACTCGGCCGCGGGCGGATATTCCGGCATAGCGGCTGCCCTGCCCGAAGACCATCTTCAACTCTTCGGGCCGATCGGCTGGGTCCAGGCGCTTGGGCTCGTCCTGCCTCCGGGGTTGCTGATCCTCGGCGATGCGAATATGTACCAGCGATTTTTCTCCGCGCGGAACGAAGGCGTGGCGTACCACGCCACGCTGTGGCTGCTCATCGGAGTGGCATACATGGAGTGGATGATCATCACCGCGGGCTGGATCGGGTCTGCGCTGGAGTGGCAAGGCGGACAACTGGACGTGCCCGGGCGCGTCATTGCGTATGCCGCGCGCGATCACCTGCCGGTCTGGCTGGGAGCGGTGCTGATGACGACCATCATGGCGGTTATCGTTTCCACGTCGATATCCTACCTTCTGGTTCCGGCAACAGCCCTGGTTCGGGACATCTACCAACGGTTCATGAATCCTTCGGCGCCGGAACGTGAATTGGTGTTGCTGTTGCGGGCCGTCGTGGTGGGCCTGGGCATTGCGGCCTATATCATCTCGATATACTCGGAACGATTTCTGGAAGTGGCGCTGCGAGCCTACACGATCTATGGAACCGGCGTAACTCCCTCGCTCGTGGCTGCACTGGTCTGGAAGCGGGCGAACGCCGCCGGTGCGCTGAGTTCGATTGTCATCGGAGTCGCCACGACGCTGATTTGGGAATTCGGCGGATATGGAACGAGTTCGGGCGTTGATCCCGTGATACCGGCGATTGCCTTATCCGTCCTCGCCCTTGTTGGCGTCTCGCTCGCAACAAAGCCCCCGGCTACCGAACAGGTCGCGCCTTTTTTTCAGAGCTGAACCGGCGCACGGAATCGCCAAACAACCAGATGTCGCCGAGCACCTGCCGCCACGGTGGACGATGCCCGCCATACGCGGTTCGCAGTCTCCATTGGATGTACTTTGAAGGAGGCAGGGGCAGGAAGGGGCTCCGGCGATACCAGTCACCGGGAACAAGCCGCCAGTAGTAACGAAAGAGCGCCCAGCCGATCGCCGTATGCCTCATGATTCGCATGCTATGATAGCCGCATGAAGCTGTTTGCGGTAGTGGCCACGCTGTTTGTGGCAGTGCCCATTCTGGAATTCACTATCCTCATCGAGATTGGCCGCCGGATCGGAACCCTCTACACGCTGATGCTTGTCTTCGGCACCGGAATTGCCGGGGCGATACTCGCAAAGATGGAAGGTATGCGGATTGTTACCAGGCTTCAGGAAAATCTTCGTGCGGGCATCATGCCGACCGAGCAGTTGTTTGACGGCCTGCTCGTCCTGATCGCGGGAGTGCTGCTGATCACGCCGGGACTGCTGAGCGACCTGACCGGGATCCTGCTTTTGTTTCCTCCCACGCGATATCCATTTAAGGCGTTTCTTCGCCGAACGGTCCGTCATTGGGTCATGACACGCACGCTTCGGATCTCTATTTAAGTCTCCATTTAAGTCTGTTGACCTCGTTTCGACCTCCGCATAGACTCCTCTTGCCCTTCGCACTATCCCACCCACAAATCACATGCTTTTCAAAACCCGGAGCGCCGCCGTTTACGGCATCGAAGCCTATCTGGTCGATGTTGAAGTCAATATCTCCTCGGGAGGAAATGGAGATTTCCTGATTGTAGGACTGCCCGACACCGCGGTACGCGAGTCGCGCAGCCGCGTCATGGCCGCAATCCGCAACAACGGATTCGGATTCCCTTACCAGAAAATCACGATCAACCTCGCGCCCGCGGACGTAAAGAAAGGAGGCTCGGCCTTCGATCTTCCGATGGCTGTCGGGATTCTGGGAGGCCATGGAATTCTTTCGAAGCAGGACCTTTCCGACTATCTGCTCGTTGGAGAGGTATCCCTGGACGGAAAACTCCGCCCCGTAAAGGGCGCGCTCTCGATTGCGATGCTTGCGCGCGACATGAAAGTTCCGCACCTGCTCGTGCCGGCGGGAAACGCGCGCGAAGCGGCGGTCGTGGAAGGAGTCTCCGTCTATCCGATGAGAACGCTGACCGAGGTCGTGGATTTCATCAACGGCACACACAGGGCGGAACCGTTTCACATCGAATCGTGCACACCGGTTCCGGAATCTCATCGCCGGACCGAGGACTTCCGCGATGTTCGCGGCCAGTACCACGCCAAGCGAGCTATAGAAGTTGCGATGTCCGGCGGCCACAACATGCTGCTGATCGGGCCGCCGGGATCCGGCAAGACCATGCTCGCCAAAAGGATTCCGAGCATCCTGCCGCCGATGACTTTCGAAGAGAGTCTGGAAACAACGCGGATTCATTCCGTGACCGGCGTGCTTCCGTCGGAATCGGGCCTGGTGCTGGCGAGGCCTTTCCGCGCGCCGCACCACACGATCTCCGACGCAGGTCTTGTGGGTGGTGGTTCCGTGCCACGGCCGGGGGAAGTGAGCATGGCGCACAATGGCGTGCTGTTTCTCGACGAACTGCCGGAGTTTCCCCGGAACGTACTCGAAGCGCTCCGCCAGCCGATCGAGGACCGGCGGATCATCATTGCACGAGCCCAGATGACTCTGGCTTTCCCGGCCGCATTTGTCCTGGTGGCCGCAAGCAATCCCTGCCCCTGCGGATTTGCGAATGACTTCCGCCGCGAATGCTTCTGCACGCCACCCCAGATTCAGAAGTACATGTCGAAGATTTCCGGACCGCTGATGGATCGCATCGACATCCAGATCGATGTTCCCGCTGTGCCTTACAAGGATCTTTCCGAACGCCGCTCGGCTGAACCCTCCGAGGCGATTCGCCATAGAGTCGTCGCCGCCCGCAACGTTCAGCTCCGGCGTTTTTACGACGAGAAAATCTACACGAATGCGCAGATGGCTCCGCGTCATATCCGCAAGTACTGCGTACTGACGCCGGAGTGCGAAAAGATCATGGAGAACGCCATTACCAAGCTGGGGTTCTCCGCCCGTGGTTATGACCGCATTTTGAAAGTGGCTCGCACCATCGCGGACCTGCAGGGTGCCGAAGACCTGGAACCAAAGCACCTATCGGAAGCGGTCCAGTACCGCACGTTGGACCGAAATCTCTGGGTTTAAGATCATGTCGATAGCTCACGTCGATTCCCTCACAGAACAGATTTTTGTGGTTCGCGGGCAACGTGTGATGCTGGATCGCGACCTTGCTCAACTCTATGGCGTGACCACGAAGCAGCTCAACCAGCAACTCAAACGGAACCGTCCCCGCTTTCCGAAAGACTTCGCATTCCGATTGACCTTTGAAGAGGCCCGGCAGATTGAAGCTTCAAGGTCACAAATTGTGACCTTGAAGAAGGGACAGAATATCAAGTATCGGCCGCACGCCTTTACCGAGCACGGAGCCATCATGTTGGCCAGCGTACTGAACAGTCGCGTGGCGGATCAGGCAAGCGTGTATGTGGTCCGGGCATTCGTACAAATGCGAACGGCATTGGCCGAGTACGCTCACCTCTCGCGCCGCATCGATACTCTTGAGACGAAATACGACGGCAGATTTAAAGCGGTGTTCAATGCCATTCGAGACCTTATGATGCTGCCGGAAAAGCCACGACGGCAGATTGGATTCGTCGAGGTATCGCGGCCTCCTCGCGGGAGGCAGAAGGACCGATGACAGCACGCATTTAGCCGCATGATGCGGTCACAGTCTTTCAATTCGTTGCAGACAGGTCTGCCTCAGGCCTTTACAGCGCCGGCTGTTGTTAGCACATGCAGATGTCCGGTTTTATTAGCACATCATCTGTCCGGTTGTTGTTTCAAGTAAAGTCACCGCCGCAAGCACGACTGAGCCACAAAGTTTCATCGTGGCGAAGGGCGTGCCGCAGAGGTCTCCCTGTTCGAGAAA
>CAMBFR010000025.1 GCA_945865815.1 Candidatus Sulfopaludibacter sp. SbA3 | reverse complement strand
GTGATCGGGGAGGAGGCGTCGTCCAGCACCGTGTTGATCAGGAAACGGCCGTCGCGCGTGACGTCGTATTGCCGGCCCAGGGCATTGTCTACGCCGCCGCCGAAGATTCGCGTAGGAAACAGCGCCACTGGCGCGCCCGGCTCCACCGTGGTTGCCGTGGCCGCGATCGGCGCCGCCATCATCTCCCCATTGGTCCCGATGTAGTACAACTCCCTGCCGTCGGAACGCCACTTCGGATAAATGCCGCCCGCCGTCGATACCTGCCACTGCCCGGCAGCGGCGTTGGCTGCCGCGCCGGAAGCCGCCGGCGCCGCAAACGGCCGGATGTAGATCTCGTTTTGCCCCGATTCGTTCGACATGTAGGCCACCCAGCGCCCGTCCGGCGAGAACTGGCCGTTGCGTTCATCGAAGCCGGTCTTCAGGAACACCCACGGCTTGCGCTCCCCCTCCATCGGCAGCACCCACAGATCCCGCCCCGTCGGGTCGATGCTGTGATAGAGCACGAACCGGCCGTCCGCGGACCAGTCGTTGGCCACCTTGATCTGCGCCGATTCCGCCAGCAGTTCCTCCTCTCCGGCGCCGCTGGAGGGCTTTTGATAGAGATCGCGGACGCCCTTCCGGGTCGAGTCGAACACGATCCGGCTGCCGTCGGGAGACCAGATGGGGAACCGGTCCAAGGCCGCATCGAACGTGAACCGGCTCGAGCGCGTTTCATCCAGAATCCAGATGTCGGTGTTGCCCACCATGCGAAACACCGCCACCCGGCGGCCATCGGGCGAAACGCGGGGAGCGCCGAGATTGTTTTCATCCGGCGCGCCCATCCGGCCCAGCGCCTTGCCGGAACGGTCGAACCAGGCCAGTTGCCGCCGGCTGGCCCCACCCTCCCGGTAGGCCACCAGGCCCGACGCCGATACCGACACCGCGCTTGAACTGAAGCCCGCGTCGGCGGCCACCGGATCGGCCAGCGTCACCGGATCGCCCGTGAGCGTCTTCTGTTCCAAGTCCAGCCGCTGGGCCACCAGCGTTCCCGTCCGTACCCACAGCAGCCATCCCGCCATCCCGCCATTCCCCCCATCCTCTAGAGACAGGTAGACGCCCGCCGTATCGGCCGCGGTCAACCGCCGGGTTTCGGCCGAATCGAGCGAGCCCAGGTAGATCCCCGCGGTTTCCGGCGCCCCCGCCGCGTGGAACAGGAATTGCCGGCCATCGGGCAGGAACGAGGGAAACCGGTGGCTCGTCTGTCGGTCGAGTTTCGTAACCGCCACCGGTTCGCCCCCCGAGGCCGGCATACGGAACAGCGGACCTGCGTTGGTTGGCGCAAACAGAATGACGCCGTCCTCATTCCATGTCCCACCGCGGCCGGCGGTGGCCATTGCCACTGTTTGCGCCGCGCCGCCGCCGATGTCGAGCCGCTTCAGACTGCTACCGGCGAAGAAAGCGACCGAGCGGCTGTCGGGCGACCAGAAGGGGTAGGCCGCACCCTCGGTTCCGGCCAGCGGCTGCGCCGTGGTGGAGGCCAGGGACCGCAGCCAGAGGCGCGAGGCCCCGTCGCCGGATGCCACGAACACGATCTGGCGGCCGTCGGGAGATAAGGCAAAAGAAATAGGATCGGTCGTGGCCGGAGTGACGATCTCGGTGCGCATTTCCGCCGCCTCGGCGGGACTCTGTCGCAGATACCTCACCGTGGGAATCGCAAATGCGGCGACCACGATGGAAAGAGCAGCCACGAGGATCCACGGCAGCCGGCCGCGTTCCGGCATTACGGGAATCGACAGGTGTTGCTTGACCTCGGGATCGGTATTCGCTTCATCAATCTCGATTCTGGCGCCGGCCGCAGTATCGAGCCGCCGGTTGCGTTCCTTCTGCAGGCATCGGCGCAACAGCCGGCGGATTGCCGCAGGCGTGTCCGCGGGGAGCCGCGTCCAATCCGGATCCAGTTTCAGGACGGACGCCAGAATGTCGGATACTGTTTCACCGCGAAATACCTGTCTGCCGGTGAGCATTTCGTAGAGCACCGAGCCGAACGCGAAGATGTCGGTCCGCCGGTCCACCGTCATGCCGCGCGCCTGCTCGGGCGACATGTAGGCCGCGGTTCCCAGAATCACTCCCGGATTCGTTGCGGCCATGCTCATTGTCGGGGATTGCGATAGATTCGTATTCGACGCTTCCACGTCGAACGCCTTTGCCAGTCCGAAGTCCAGCACCTTCACGTTCCCTTCCGGTGTGACCTTCACATTCGCCGGCTTCAGATCCCGATGGATGATTCCTTTCTCGTGGGCCGATTCCAGCGCTTCGCAGATTTGCGCCGCAATCTGAAGCGATTCATCGACCGCGATCGCGCCTCGCGCGATCCGTTGGGCCAGCGTCGGACCCTCGACCAGTTCCATCACCAGGAACCGGCGGCCGCCCGATTCTTCCAGTCCGTAAATGGCGGCGATGTGAGGATGGTTCAACGACGCCAGCACGCGCGCTTCGCGCTCGAATCGCGCCACGCGTTCGGGGTCGTGATTGAAGGCTTCGGGAAGGAACTTGATGGCGACACTCCGGCCCAGCTTCGAGTCGGTGGCCTGATACACGTCGCCCATGCCGCCCGATCCCAGGTGGCTCGTGATCTCGTAGTGTGCGAGCTTGGTTCCAATCATTTTTTCGGGCGAATTCTATCAAATAACCGCAAGTCATTTACGGAGGATTCTGGGGACAGACTCTGAATTAGCCAAGCTTGTGCAACACACCAGACAGTTTTTCTTTCAGGTGCGCGACACCACTCTATTTCGTCTTCCGCAGCTCTACTGGCTTGCCGTGCTCTGTGTGCCGGTAGGCGTCGGCCCAGGCTTCCTTGCGGGCGTCCATCTCCGCTGGATTTGAGAGGTTCTTCGACGTGACCATCCGTTCGAGAGCTGCCAGCCAGTGCTCGTAGTAGCGGGAGCCGTCGTCCGGTTCGCCCCGCTGCGCCGCTGCCTTTAGTTCGTCCGCCAGCGCCGCTGCCCACTCCTTCCACGTGAAGTGGCCTTCTGCCGAGAGCCGCACGGCGAGCGCAAACGCCTGCGCCTGCCACGGTTCTGCGAATACGGGTCCGCCTTGGTCGCGAGGGAGCGATGGCAGGGAAGCCAGACGCTCCGGATCGGGTTGCAGTTCGGACTTCGTGAGATCAGATGCGCTCAAGGTAGCTATCCCACATGTCAATGAAAACGAAATCGCGCCGTGACGCCTGCTCGCCCCACAATTCCCGGGCCGCGAAACGTACCGAGTAGAGGTACTGTGGCTGTTCGCCGAGAAAATGCGCATTCGTATCGGGAAACACGAAGATTCCGTGGTTCCGAATAACGGTGCCGGCTTTGCCTCTCGCATAGTGGGGCAGACGAGTATGGCCCACCGGATTCATATTTCGCGCGCGCACATGCTGGCCGGATTTGAAACGCGCCTTGGCGCTCGCTTCCGGACGCATGTAACTGCCACGGATCAGCGCGGCCGGCACACCGTTCAGCGTAAGAGGCGGCGCTGCCTTGGCCGAACCGGGCGCGGGCTTCCCCGAATCAATCTCTTCGCGCGTGACAAGGCCGTGCTTCACCAATAACTCAATGTTCCGCGTAAGCCATTTCTCGTAATAGCTCATCCGCAAGTAGTCGGCCGGCGGGATTAACTCAATCTCATGACGGCCTGCGTCAATATTCCACTTACGCCACGCGCCGATCGCACGGTTGATCGCGTACATGCGGCCTTCCCAGGGCGAGTGAAATACGGGTTCATTCTGCTCGCGCTGAACAGGCCCCATGCCCTGCATTCCGCCCATGTCATGAACGCCGTTCATGCTTTTCCTCCGGAGGTAGCTGATACTTTTACGACGCCGATCATCGAATCACGCGAGACCAGGGCGGCCAGCTCTTCCTCAGTCCATGTTTCCGTACCCGCGGGCCGTTCGGGCAGTACCAGATACCGGATCTCCGCGGTGCTGTCCCACACGCGCACTTCCACGTCTTCCGCCAGTTCCAGTCCAAACTCGCGCATTACACCTCGAGGGTCGATCACGGCGCGTGAGCGATAGGGCGCCGATTTGTACCACACCGGCGGAAGACCTAACACGGGCCACGGATAACAGGAACACAAGGTACACACAACGAGGTTATGCACCTTGGCCGTGTTTTCCACTACGACCATGTGTTCTCCCTGCGTCTCTTCGTAGCCGAGTTCGGCAATGGCAGCGCCGGGGACGGCGAGCAGGCGTTTCCTGTAGGCGGCATCCACCCACGTGCGAGCCACCACGCGGGCGCCGTTCCTGGGGCCGATTTTGTTTTCGTAAGCGTCCACGAGCGCGTCGAGCGCCTTCGGATCGACGATCCCCTTTTCGACAAGGAGGGATTCAAGCGCCTTGGTTCTCAGTGCAGGGTCCGGCGGAACTACCTGGTGGTCATGGTCTGGTTCGTGATCTTGTGTGTGCATGGCGCTGCTTGTTGTGACGGCCACCACTGACCGAACTCTTTTCGGGATCAGCCATCGTGACTCTCCTTGCGGCCCATCAATTATTAGGTGCCTTGGTGGATTCGTTGTTCGGGTGGTCTGGTGTGGGAAAGATAGCCGACAGTACGCGTATCGGTCAACATCTGGCGGTCAACATCTGGCGGTTCACGCCCGCAAATTCGTGGAACAAATTCTCAAAGGTCCCCGGCTTCGTTCCAGGACACAACTCGAATTCCACTTCGAGTAAAGGATTCGCCTCCGCCATAAGCAATACGAAGCGCCCCGGCTCTCCTGCCTGCCAGTTTTTGCCAGTATTCAATTCGATTTCCCATTCCCGAACGACGGTCAGAGGGCTGCTACTGCGCCGACGGGTTCAAGCTCCTTATGTTGAGCGCTCAACGGGCGACCCCCTTGTTCAACCGCTGCGCATTGGGCTGTAGCTCAGTCCCAGGGTGACGATCTTCTGCAGCAGCGCGTCGTACGGCACTCCGGAGTGCGCCGCGGAATCGGCGAAATCTTCGTTCAATGCGATCTGTGGATTCGGATTTGCCTCCAGCAGGTAAACCTCTCCGTTGGCCGCGAGCCGGTAGTCGAGCCGCGCGTATCCGCTCAGGCCGAGGATGCGGTAGATGCGTTTGGACAGTCGCTCGATCTTCGCCTTCATTTCCGGCGGCAGCTTTGCCGCCTCGGTGACGAGTCCCATCTTCTTCTGGTGCTCCTTGTTCCATTTCAGCCGGCCGGTGGCGATGTTCGCCTGGCCCTCGGGAAGATTGTTCAATAGCAATTCCCACGGAGCGAAGGCCTGCAGCTTCTGATTTCCCAGGATGGAAACGTAAATCTCGCGGCCTTCGATGAACTGTTCGGCGATCGCATCGGAATTTGTCTGGCGATGAACGAATGCCACACGCTCGGTGAGTTTCTCGTCATCGGTGACGATCGAGGCCTGCGAAATGCCCGCCGATCCTTCCTCGGTCACCGATTTCACCAGCAGCGGAAATTTCAACCGTCCCGGCCGTCTTACTTTGGCCTTCATCGGAAAGACCGCGAAGCCCGGCACGTGAATGCGATGGTAGGTGAGTATCTTCTTGGTGAGCGCTTTATCGTGGCAGATCGTCAAGCCGCGCGGATTGCAGCCGGTGTAAGGCTGCTTCATCAATTCGAGGTAGCTCACGACGTGCTGATCGAAAAGCGCATAGCCGTCGAATTCCTCGAGAACGTTAAAGGCGATGTGGGGTTTGAATTCCTCCAGCGCCTTTGCGATCACGCTCAGATCGCTGCGCAGGCCGACAGGCCGGACCTCGTGCCCCATCTCCCGGAGCGTGGAGATGACATCGTATTCGGTCCGCCAAAGCTGCTTTTCCTTGTCTTCGATCCCGACCAGAGTTTCCGGCGGGACGAGCGACTCGTGCAACAGGACGATGATGCGCAGCGGATTCCTGACCTTCATAACGCGATCCGGTGATATCCGGAGTGCACGACATTCATTGTGTGAGCAGTCAGCATGACCAGCACCTTCTGCCGTGCGAGCTGCTCGGAGGTGTCCAGGCAGAGCCGGAGCCGCCGGCTGCGGACGATGATATACCTCAGGACATGATCGATCGTGTAGTGATGAATGCCCGTGACTTCCGCTACCAGATTCCGGAGTTCGGGCCGCAGGCGCCTCAGGAACTGGGCTGCCGAACGCCGTCCGGCGTGCCGGGGGTTGGCGGAGAAGATGCGCCGGAGGTGCGAATCGTAAAACGCCGGCCAGTTGATGGAATAGTTGGCCCGCTTCCTTCGGTAGTGCTGACGCAGCGTCAGGTCCAGGCTGGAAAGAGGCTCCACCGTTTTCTTCACTCTATTCGGAGGAGTCCGTCCGGCGAGTTTCTTCATCACTTCATCGACGTACTCGATCTTTTCCAGGGCCGGCCAGCCGTTGTAGGCCGCAGCCCATTTGGATCCGGGCTTCAGCCATACGGCGAACGTTTCCGCAAAATCTTCCGCGGGATGCGCCTGCGCGTACCAGGCGCTCAGGTTCAGCACAAAGTGGCGGCTGTCGGGTTTGGGAGCGTACGATTCGGGATAGGGCGTGCTGAACAGGCCGAACAGCTCGCGCCATCGCTTTCTGAAGTGCAGCCGAAACGCGTTGCTGATGGCGTGTCCGGCCTCATGCCGGAGAATCCGCATGCATTCGTCTTCGGCGCCGCCTTCGACCTCGAGCATCTGCTTGCGTTCGATCTTTATGAGGCGCGGGTGCGCCAGATAGAAGGGAATTGCGAAGCCGGGAATGCCGTCGGGCGTGAACCACTCCGAAGACAGCCATACATGAGGCCTGAAGCGAAGGCCGCGGTCTTCCAGTTCCTGGTAGAGCTTTTTTATTCGCCGCTCGAGAGTGGCGCCGGCGATACGAAGGGGCAGGTCGCCCAGCCGCAGACTCAGGAGTTCATCGTCGCGGAGCTGGGTCCACCGCCGGATCCGGCTTCTGGATTTACGAGTCATGCACGCTAGCGTTGATTTGCGGCCAGGACTTTCTTTCGCATGCGAATCGAAAGCGGCGTTATTTCCACCCATTCGTCGTCGCGAATGAACTCGATGGCCTGCTCGAGGTTGAGAAGCCGGGGCGAGACCAGGCGGATGGCTTCGTCCGCGGTGGAAGAGCGCATATTCGTCAATTTTTTCTCTTTCACGATGTTGACGTTGAGGTCCGCGGCGCGGGCATTCTCGCCGATGATCATACCCTCGTAAACCTCGACTCCGGGGCTGATGAAGATCTCGCCGCGCTCCTGCAGATTCCACATCGCAAAGGGCGTGGCCCGGCCTGAGCGGTCGGCCACGAGGACTCCTGTCGGGCGTGTCGGGATATCGCCCATCCAAGGAACGTAGGCGTGAAACAGGGTATTCATGATTGCGGTACCGCGCGTGTCCGTCAGGATCTGGCTGCGTAATCCGATGAGCCCACGGGTCGGGACATGAAACTCCAGCCGCACGCGTCCGGATCCGTGGTTGATCATTTTGATCATCTTGCCTTTTCGGCTGCTGAGTTTCTCGATGACGACGCCCATGTACGCATCCGGGAAGTCGATGACGAAAAGCTCGACGGGCTCGAGCACCTGGCCGTTGACCGTTTTGGTCAAGATCTCGGGTTTGCCGACCATCAGTTCGAATCCTTCGCGCCGCATCGTCTCAATGAGGATGGCAAGCTGAAGCTCTCCCCGGCCCATCACGCGGTGGGCTTCCGGCCCTCCCGCTTCCTCCACTCGAATAGAAACGTTAGTGAGCAGTTCCTTGTTGAGACGCTCGCGAAGCTTGCGCGAAGTGACGTGAGTGCCTTCTTTGCCGACGAATGGAGACGTGTTGATCGTGAACATCATCGCGATCGTCGGTTCGTCGATGTGAATCCGCGTGGCCGCGCACGGCCGATCGGGATCCGTAACGCTCTCGCCGATATTGATTCCTTCCAGGCCTGCTATCGCGAGGATGTCTCCGACCTGGCCAACCGTTTCGTCGACGCGTTTGAGCCCTTCAAAAGAAAACAGCTTCGTGATCTTCGTCTTCTGGATCGAGCCATCGAGCTTGAGAATTCCGACTTCGTCGCCGAAACGCAGCGTTCCATTGAAAACGCGGCCGATCGCCAGCCGTCCGAGATAGTCGCTGTAGTCGAGATTGGCGACCACGAACTGCAGGACGGCTTCGGGATCACCCGGCGCTTCGGGAATGTGCTTCAGAATTGCTTCGAAGAGCACACGGAGATCCTCGGTATTGTCCTCGAGGTTTGTTTTCGCAACTCCGGATCTCGCATTCGTATAGACGATGGAGAAGTCGAGTTGCTCTTCCGTGGCGTCGAGGTCGATGAACAGGTCGTAAATCTCGTTGACGACTTCCTGTATGCGCGCGTCCGGCCGGTCGATTTTGTTGATAACCACGATCGCGGGCAGCTTTTCTTCGAGGGCTTTCATCAGCACGTATCGGGTTTGTGGAAGCGGGCCCTCGCTGGCATCCACGAGCAGTAGAACGCCGTCCACCATTCTGAGGGCGCGCTCGACTTCGCCGCCGAAGTCGCTGTGGCCGGGAGTGTCGACGATATTGATCTTCATGCCGTGGTAGTGGACGGCCGTGGTCTTGGCGAGAATTGTAATGCCGCGTTCGCGCTCGAGATCGTTCGAGTCCATGACGCGGTCCCTGATTTCTTCGTTTGCCCGAAAGATGCCGCTCTGCTTGAGCATGGCGTCTACGAGAGTGGTTTTACCGTGATCAACGTGGGCGATGATGGCGATATTGCGGATTAATGTATTAGGCATCTCTTCCATGATAGCCCATTGGCGGGAAAATATCGGGGACGGAGATCGGGAGACGCACCCCCGAATTCTTGAAGTACAGAATTCGGGGGTGCGTCCCCCGGTCTCCCGGACCCCGAAATCGCTAGCGTTTGTCGACGAGGACTTCACCGCCTTTGATCACCACTTTGGCGTTCAGGAGGTTCCAGTAGCCGTCGAGCGGATTCCCGTCGAGGATGACGATATCGGCCAGTTTGCCCGGCTCCAGCGTGCCGAGGTCATTGCTCTTATCGATGAAGGCCGCCGTATTCGGTCCCATCAGCTTGATGAGGTCCTGGGGCGAGAACATCAGGTTCAGTGAGCGTAGTTCGTGGGAGAGACCGGCCTTCGGGTGATATCCGGTATCGGTGCCGAAACCGACGATTACGCCGGAATCCCAGAGCGTTCGCGCATTCACAACCTTTTCTCCGGCTTCGCGCCCTCGACCCTGTCCGTCGATGATGCCCGTGGGCCAGGGACTGCCTTCCCGGAAGGTCGGCGCATTATTCTGGTTGAAGACTCCAAAAACCGGAACGCCGAAGCCGACTGTCGACAGCATCTCAACTCCGGCGTCCTTCACCACGCGCGCGTCTTCCTCGGTCAACCAGCCGAAATTCGGAGTATGGACCAGTTTTTGCGCGCCTGCTCGAACCGCCGCGAGCATGGCCTTCGGACTTGTCGCGTGAACCATGACCTGAAGATTGAACTTTTTGGCCTCGTCCACGACGGCTGCAAGCGTTTCCACTTCCTGGGGATCCGCGGGAGGCTCGATACGCGCCTTGATGATTTCGACGCCGGCTGCGGCGAGCTTGCGCACTTCCGCGCGCGCCGGTTCAGCAGTCTTGAAAACGGTTGGATCGGCTCTGCCGGACGTGATGATGCGAGGTCCCTTGATTTCGCCCTTCTCAATACGCTCCTTGAGTTGCATTATTCCCGGCACCGGGCCTCCGCCCGACATCAGCGTCGTGTACCCGGCTTCGAGGAACTCCTGCATGCGGATCACGGCCTGGTCCTTGAACCATGTTTCCGTGTTTCCACCAATGACGTGACGGTGGGCATCGATGAATCCCGCCATTACCGTCATGCCCCGGGCATCGATCGTCCGGGCTCCCTGCGCATTGGCTGCGCCTTGAGACGCGGAGACAATCCGTCCTGCCCGAACGACCAGAGAGCCCTGGTTGATCACCGTGCCGTTGCCAACGATGATCCGGGCGTTGGTAATCACCAGGTCCTGCGCGGCAAGACTTTGAGCGAGAGCCAGCGTGAAGAACAGAGCAGAGGTAAGAAGTCTTTTCATTGTTTTAGTTTTCCTTGATAGTTTCGCCGGTCTTTTCCGTACAGCCGGCGGCGGGCATTACGTTGCCGCACTTGATCAGCGATCCTGTCATTGCTCCAAAAGGCCGGCCATCCCTCAATGGAAAGAGGCTGACCGTAAACACCGTGCCTATCGGGAAATTCGCGACGGTAATGCCCTGGCGGGCGAGCGCGGCAGCCGAAACGGTTTCCACTCCCCATTGAACCGGCTTCCCATTTTCGCCGATCATCACTTTTCCGTCGGGTCCCAGGACCTCAAAGATAAGCTGGGCGTGATTCGATCCCGGGACGTATCGCGTCAGCTTGCCCGTCATGGTTTGCGTCTTCGTCCGGTCATACATCGCGAAGGAGTGGTGGGAAAGAGCCGGCGCGGCCATCATGCCGACGATCAGGACCAAAGTGGGTATTCTCATAGTGCCTTCTCCAGTGCTCAATTCTCGGGCCGTTCCCAGCCCTCTTCGAAATGCTTCTCCCAATTCTGGGACCATGGCCGGCCGAAGTAATCAATATAACCATCATCCGTGAAGATGAGCTGCGTTGGCCTGCCGTCCGGGCCATTGACAATGGTGCTCTGGACGCGGCACTGATTGAAGGTATAACGCGCGTTCGGGTCGTCCAGCCCCGACTGGAAATTCCAGGGAGTCACCTGGCGCAGCGGCCGGGTGAAGGCCTCCGGATCGTAGAAAGTGGCCTCGACGGTGATTCCTCTTCCATTGGCGTCAGGCCTGAAGACTTCAATGACTTCCAGTGAGTTGCTGAACTCAAACATGGAATGCGACAGTGTCCATCCCTGGACGTTGGCTGTCCACGCGACGAGCGTGTTGCCGTTCCAGAATCCAACGGTTTCACCGAACCATTGGGGAACCTCCTGCACGTGCTGCCGGCCGATAAGCACCCGGCGGAGAAAGTTGTCCGCTACGCCAGCCAGGAACTGGACCTGGTTCGGCGTGACCATGACCTCGATATTGCCGATGGCGAACTGGCCCCACCACCGCATGAGTCCTTCCGGGTAGCAGAAGGCGGCCATCCACTGCGCGGAATTGTTTACCGCTTCGTGGTAATTCATTTGAGTCATGCGGGCTTGATATTCCGGCGTGAGAAGCGATTTGACGGTGGAGGCCTGAAGATTGCGGCCATACGTCCACTGCTCGCCCGGTGTGCCCCGGACATAGCGGCCATCCCAGTTGGGCATTGTCGCGCGTGTGTGAACGGTGGGGCCTCCGGCTGCTTTCGCCTCCGCCATCAAAGCGTCGTAGTGTTCCTTCGCGGTTTTGTAGGAGTAGGGGCTGACGATGCCGGTAACTGGCCGGTCCAGATTGCAGTCTCCCCATTGGCCGACCCTGTTGTCGGTCCACATATCGGTCAATTGCCGGGGAGTATTGCACCGGGTGTACCGCTTGTCGGTCCAGTACTGCCGATCGAGATAGAAGTTCTTGCTCGTGAACAGGTCGACCGGCAGCGGTTGTATTCCCGCCGGCGTCTGGCCCGTCTGGTTTTGTTGCGCATTTGCCGCGGTAGCCAGCAACAGGGATATCGAGAGTGCTATCGTGCGTCCCATATCCATTGAACTTCCTCCCGGTCTTTGCCGTGAATTCGCAGCACCTTTATATATTGATGGACGAGGCGGGTCAACGCGGGGGCTGGCCGGAAGAAAGAACTGTGGGCGCGGGTCTTCAGCGGTGCCTGGAGTTTGGACATTGGCATCTACGTCTTCAACTTCACGCTTCGCATCGAAGCGGGAGTCCGAACTCCCCTCCTGTCTTAGGAGGGGTGGCTGCGCCGAAGGCGCAGACGGGGTGGTACGGAATGGCGCGAAGCCACGTTATGGATGCTCGCGTAGCGCTCATTCAAATCGGTGCGCTGCGCGAATATCTATAGTGTGGCTTCGCAGCATCAACTGATTGGACACCACCCCGCCGTTCGCTGAAAAACGCGAACGGCACCCCTCCTAATCCAGGCGGGGAGTTTTTGCGCATTCCCCCCAAGATGTCCAAACTTCAGACGGGGCTGAAGTCCCGCACACACTGGACGCCACCTCTGATTTCTGCGAGGATGTCCGACTGTGGAACACGCAACGACAAAACGCTGGCAGGAAGCTCAACAGGCGGAACTCGACTGGTGGCAGAACTGGCGGAAACTGCCGTTCTATACGAACCATTCATTCGCGTCCTACTGGGGAAACGTTATATCCGATGTCATGAGCGAGGCCGACGTGGCCAAAGCGCGCACCATCGTCGAAGTCGGGTGCGGCCCGCACGGCGTGGTCCGGTATATGTTCAAGGATGCGCCCGTCAAGCTCGGCACGGACCCGCTGCTGTGCCAGTACGATGAACGGCCAAAGCCCGGCGGCAACACTTTTTACGCCGCTGCGGTAGGCGAATCCATTCCGGTGAAGGACGGCGTTGCCGACCTGGTCATCTGCATCAACGTGATCGACCACGTGATGGATGCCGATCAGATCCTCGGCGAAATGCGGCGCGTTCTCAAACCCGGCGGGCAGTTACTGCTCGAAGTCCACACGTTCCCGGCCATTTTCACGCCCATCATGTTTTTCGATCATCCCCACACGTACCACTGGACGCGCAAGACCGTGCTTGAACTCGTTCGGAAGACCGGCTTCTCCATCGAGAGAACCAGGCAACTTCAATTTCCGATAAGCCTGCCCTGGACCTCGTTCTTCGTCCCCAGCCATTGGAAGTACATCTTCGGGAAGCTTTTCATGCGGCTGACCTACGTGAATTGCCGGCTGCCTTGAACAACTGTCCCCGAATTAGACCACTACCAGGTCGGCGCTCAGGGCCTCCCTCTGTTCCCGGTTCAATGGAGTCTCGGTCTGGAGATCGGGCAGGTCCACTCCGGCGGCAACGGGAACGTGGCCCATGGTATCGAACTTCAGGTACTGGACCGAACTCAGCAGGCCATCGCCGCGCTGTCTTTCATCGAATGTGGCCCGAATGCGAGTTCCGTCCTCCAACTGCAGGTACAGTTTCTCCGGAAGACTCCACCACTGTTTCAACTTCTGATTGCGTACTGCCGGATCTTCGATCTCGATCAGCAGCGTGCAGCCGAGCTCGCCCTCTCCGCCGAGCAGTTCGTTATACGTTTCGATTTCGTGGAGTATGTCGGCTTCCCGGACGATCCGCTCGGCGCGGAGCATCTCCTGGATCTGGTAACGGACGGTTGTGTGGTTTTCGAAAAGAAGCGTGAAGTAGTCGCCAACATGAATGCGGCGCGGAGCCTTTGTCTTCATTACTTCTGAGCGAAAGTTCTCGCGGCCGTCCTCATAGGTTGCGTAATCCACTATCTCGCTGCGTTCCACCCGCTTCATTTTTTGAAATCCTTGAACCCGTCCTCGCGGTATGCGCGGGCCAGGATTGTCATGGGGTGCATGGGCTTTACGCCGGCGTGCTGCTCAAATTGCAGGGCGGCAAGAGGGCAATCGGTCGACCAGATTTCGGATTCGCCTTCCTTCATTCCCTCGAAGGCTTTCTTTCCGATGCGCGCGGAAGGCTCGAATCCTTCCGTCGTCATGGCATACGTTCCGTCATGTCCGCAGCACTCCATCACGGTTGAAGGTGAAACGCCCGGAATCTTCCGGAGCAGGTCTCGTCCTTTGAAGCCGACAGCCTGCGCGCGCAGATGACACGGAGCGTGGTACGCCACTTTCTCTCCCGGCGTGCTGCGAAACTGCGTATTGAAGCGGGGTTCGTTGCGAATCGACCACAAGAATTCGCTCGGGTCCATAACGGCGGCTGCCAGTTTTTCCGCAGCGGCGCGGTCTTCGGGGGCGACCAGAGCCGGATGCTCTCTTCGCATCATCATCGAGCAGGTGGGGTTGATTGCGATGACTTTTGCGCCTCTTTCGACGAATGGCATCAGGATCTGCAGGTTCGCACGGGCCTGCCGCCGCAGCGATTCCAGGTCCCCGTGTTCCCAGGCCGGCATGCCGCAGCACTGCAAGCCGCTGGCGCAGCGCACGTCCACGCCGTTGCGTTCCAGCACCTCCACCGTGTCGCGCCCAATTTGAGGCTCGTTGTTCTGCACGTAGCAGGTTTGAAACAGGACGACTTCACCGCCGGCTTTGGGATTAATTTTGCCGGCGCGTCCGGCCCACCGCTCGAATGTCGTTGCTGCAAAATCGGGCAGCAATTTGTCACGATGGATACCGAGTAATTTTTCGAGGAAGATCCGATTCAGCCGGACGCGATTGGCCAGGTTTGCGATACCGAGGCTGGCGCGCGCCAGCAAGCCGGCAAGGTCGGGGTTGCCAAGAACGCGGTCGCGCAGGCTTAGACCCTTGCGCCGCGTTCGTTGAGCGTTGTAACGATGCACGAGTTTTGGGAAATCCAGTTTGAACTCATGGCCATCGCGCTCGGTATACGGGCATTGAACTTCGCACAGCTTGCACTGGAAGCAGGCGTCCATGACGCTGGCCGTGCCGGCAGCGGTGATCTGTCGAACATCGCCGTCGTGCTTGTTGTCGATGAGGGAAAAAAGATTAGGAAAACTGTCGCAGTACTTGAAGCAGAGCCTGCAACCGTGGCAGATCTCGAACGTCCGCCGGACTTCCTTGTCCAGCGCGTCCGGATCCCAGTACTTGTCTTCGGAAGGATCGTAGGAGAGCCCATCGGTCGGTTGATACGCGATGTTCTTGCCGTCCTGCACGATGGAACTCTCCTGGAAAAAGTTACGAAACCGACTTCAACAGACTGCTGAACCGGCCGGCATGGGATTTCTCCGCCTTTGCCAGTGTCTCGAACCAGTCCGCAATTTCCGCGAATCCTTCTTCGCGGGCGGCCTTGGCCATTCCGGGATACATGTCCGTGTACTCATGGGTTTCGCCATGGACCGCGGACTTCAGGTTCAGCATTGTATCGCCGAACGGCAGATCGGTGGCGGGGTCGCCGACCTTCTTGAGGTAGTCCAGATGGCCATGGGCGTGGCCGGTTTCGCCTTCGGCCGTGTCGCGGAAATTTCCGGCAATTTCCGGATATCCCTCCACGTCCGCGACCTTTGCGAAATAGAGATATCTTCGATTCGCCATGGATTCGCCGGCGAAAGCGTCTTTGAGGTTTTGATGAGTCCTGGTTCCTTTAAGTACAGCCATAGGGTCTCCTTTCTCGATCGCGATGAGTTTGATCCACGGGGCCTGATCTGTCTAACACATTGTCTCTATCTTCTGGATAGGTTATTCCTATCAGCATGAAGAACTATGGTTTCACGCTGAGGCAGCTTCAGTACGTCCTGGCTGTTGCTGAAATGATGAACTTTCGCCGCGCCGCGGAGCGGTGCAACGTTTCCCAGCCGTCGCTGAGCGCGCAGGTGGCGGAGATGGAATCATCGCTCGGCGTTCCTCTTTTCGAGCGCGACCGGCGTGGCGTTCTCGTTACCGCCGCCGGACAGGAACTTATTGCCAGGGCCCGCCGCGTGCTGGTGGCGGCCGACGACTTTGTCGATGCCGCCAACCGCTTCATCGATCCGCTGGCGGGAACGCTTCGGATCGGCGTGATTCCCACGATCGGCCCGTACCTGCTTCCGCTGGTGGCGCCCGCCCTGCGCAAGGCTTATCCCCGCCTGATGCTGGTATGGATAGAAGACAAGACGGATGCCCTTGTCCGCTCGATCAGCCATGGCGATCTCGATGCGGCGCTGCTGGCCCTGGAGGCAGACATGGGAGATCTGGAACACCAGGCTATCGCGGTGGATCCGTTTGTGCTGGCGGCCCCGTCGGGACGAAAGCTCGGCCGGGCCGGCGCGCCCGTAACGATGAACCAATTGCGGGGCGAGCGTATTCTGCTGCTTGACGAAGGGCACTGCTTTCGCGACCAGGTCCTCGAGTACTGCTCGGGCGGCAAGCTTGAAGAACTCGGCTTTCGTGCAACTAGCCTGCCGACCCTGGTGCAGATGGTTTCCAGCGGCGCCGGTATCACGCTGCTGCCAGGCATTGCCGTACCGGCGGAAAGCCAGCGGTCGCAGTTGTCGATCCGCCGGTTTTCGCGTCCGGTCCCGTTCCGTACGATTGTGCTTGGATGGCGCCGCCGTTCCTCGCTGGCGGATGTGCTGGGCAAGATTGCGAAAACCCTTCGCGTGACTTTGGAAAGCGACCGGCGCGGTACGAAGGGGATAGGCGTTTAACGCAGCGGTTTGCCCATTTGTACGCGTTCTTCAACGTCGTACCCGAGCGCCTTATAGAAATCGACGACGCTGGTGTTGTTCATTCTCACCTGGAGGTTGATTTTCGGGCAACCCAGCGCCCTCAGCGAATCTTCCGCGGTCTGCATGAGAAGACGCGCCGCGCCCTTTCGCCGTTTCGACGGATCGACGGCGAGGTGGTAGATCCATCCCCGCACTCCATCGTATCCGGCCACAACCGTTCCGATGATTTCACCGCCATCCTGTGCGACCCAGAAGAGATCGGGCTGGACGCTTCGTTTTCGCCGGATGAACAGGTTCGGTTCATTCCACGGCGGATCATCCGGAAAGACAGCCGTCCACAGCGCCACGACGGAGTCGTGGTCGGAGTCCCGATATTCCCGAACAACAATGTTCCCGGCATCCATATGCGGAATTCTAGCCGACTATGTGGCGTCAGCCCGTACAACAATCATGATGCCGCTCGACCATGCCAGGCTCGTGCTCTCGAACCCGGGCCGGCTTTCCAATTCAGTGATGAGTTGCGAGACCTTCGGGGCGTGATCCGCCGGCCAGTTAGGCTGGGGCAGAAGGTCATCGATCACATACATGCCGCCAGCACGAAGCAGTGAAAGCGCGGCGTCCAGGTGCGAAAATTTGCCCGGCCATGCATCGGCGTAGATGAGATCGTACGGCGCCCTCGCTGTCATGAGGAACTCGCCTCCATCGGCAAGATGAAAAGTGACGCGCGGATCATTCGCGAGGCGCCGTCTGGCAACTGTCTGCACGGCGAAGTCGTTGTCGACGGAATCCAGGTGGGAGCGGGCATCCATGCCCATGAGAAGCCAGGCCGTCCCTATACCCGTGCCTGTCCCCAGTTCCAGAAACCGTCCGGCGGGTTTTGTTGCGGCAAGCGTCCGCAGCAGCGATCCGGTTCTTCGCTCGGACGCCATCGTAAAGCCGACCTGCCGGGTCTCCTGCTCGATGGCGTCAAGGGCAACGGGAACTCGAACGATCTCGTTGTCATTCATGGGCGCGATATTAATCCGGTTGTCTGGATCAGAGCCAGAAAAGGTGAACCATTACCATAATTCTTGTACAGGGAATGATAGCGTTCTAACATTCCGGGCGAGCGGTAGAGCGGGGCGTGTCCCGGATACTGAGCGGATCGATTCGCCTGCCGACGCAATGCGCGAGCGGGAGGGGAATACAGCACGGCTGCTGCCGATTTCGTCTTGAACAATACAAGGAGTGAACTATGAGATTGCGAATATGGATGCTAGCGGTCGTTCTGGCGTCGCTGCTCTGCTTACCCGGCACGGGACTCGCGCAGGGCAAGGCCGCACCGAGCCTCGCGGGCATCATCGACATTCACGCGCACGCGGCGCCGCAGTCGGCGGCGTTAAACTTCCAGCGCCAATTCGACGCTATCCAGGCGGTCCAGATCGCCAAGATTTACGGCATGCGGGGAATAGTGCTCAAGGAACACACTACGGAGACTGCTTCCTGGGCCTATCTGGTATCGCAGATGATCCCGGGCGTCGAGGTCTTCGGCGGCATCGTCCTGAACCGGTATGTGGGCGGCATGAATCCCTCGGCGGTGGAGGCTATGGCTTTGACGCGTGGCGGCCGGGGTAAAGTTGTGTATCTGCCGACGATGGACGCGGAATACCGCAACGAGGGCCAGCCCGGCAGGGTCGCAGTCTCGCGCAACGGACAACTGCTGCCGGAAACGCTTCAAGTCCTCCAGGTTATAGCAAAGCACAACATCGGCTTGTCCACCGGACACGTCAGTCCGGATGAGGTTATGTTGGTGGTCCGGGCGGCAAAAGCGGCCGGCGTCAACAAGATCTACGTGCAGCACCCGAACCACGGGGGGCTCGTGATGTCGATGACACAGATGAAGGAGGCGGTCCGTCTGGGCGCGATGATCGAGGTCGTGACGAGCGGAGACGGCCTCACTGGAGGACCCGCGGGCAGGGGAGTACCCGCAGTCGTTAATGCTGAGAATCCAACGATGGATTACGGGCCGCAAAAGATTGCGGATATTCGAGCGCTCGGTCCGGCAAACGTCATCCTGAGCACCGATCTCGGCCAGCCCGGCAGGGTGAACTACGCCGAGGCCTATGAAATGGCACTGGCTGTCCTCGTAAAAGAGGGCTTCACCCAGGCGGAAATCGATTTGATGACCAAGACCAATCCGGCACGCTTTCTCGGCCTCCAGTAATCAGACGCGTGAGAATTCCGGTGAGGCTGATCGAATTCGGATGCACCCGAATTCGATCAACCTCACCGGAATTGGAATTGCGGAGGGTTAGCGGCCCAGGATCCGTTGAAGGAGCGAGGACTTTGCTTTGAGCAGTATTTCGAGTTCTCCACCGTCAAAAAAGATCCCGCCGCATGACTTTGAACTGCAGCGGTCGACCAGGACAGACTCTCCGTATTTCTCTTCCTTAAGCGCGGATCCGCATTTCGGACAGCGCATCCAGTAGTCCTTCTTCTTGTTCTCCGCTTCCGTTTTGGCCCGCTGCGCTTCGGCCTTCTCACGGAGTTTGGCCAGCGCTTCCTGGTCTTTACGGTAGAAGTATTCGTCCTCTTTGCTGTAACCCTGATTTTTTAGATCGTCTTTCATGAATTCGACTCAGCTCCTTTGCAACAGCGGCTGTAGATATTTCAACAGGTTTTGAACGACGACTCGATAGCCTTTCTCGTTCGGATGCATGCCATCGCCGAGATTCAGAGTGAAGTCTGCGGCGACGCCTTCGAGGAAGAAGGGAATAAAAGTCGTGTCGTGCTCGTCGGCGAGGTCCACGAAGACTTTTTCAAACGATCGCACGTAATCGATGCCGTAGTTCAGCGGCAGGGTCATACCGGCCAAGACGACTTTGGCGCCTGATTTCTTGAACCCGACAATCATTTCTGCCAGGTTCCCCTGCATTTGATTCGTGGGCAGCCCGCGCAGGCCGTCGTTCGCCCCGAGTTCAAGGATGACGATCTCGGGCTTGTCCCGGAGAGCTATCTGCATGCGCGCGCGGCCGTTGCTCGAGGTGTCTCCGCTGATTCCCGCGTTGACGACGCGGTACTTGTATCCCATCTCGTCGAGGGTCTGCTGAAGCTGCTCGGGATATCCTTGCTCTCGCGACAGACCGTATCCTGCTGTTAAGCTATCGCCGAATGCCAGGATGACCGGGCGATTGTCGGTTTGGGGAGTACCGCGATCGGCTACATTCGCAGAAGCGGCTGGAAGGGCCTGCTGCGGCGCGATTTCGGGTTCGACGGCTGTGCAGCCTGTGACCAGGAGCAGCAGTAATACGTAATAGACCTTAGGCATATATAGAGCAAATCATGATTGTTGTTCGAAACCTCGTCAAGACTATCCGTAACGGCGCGCACGAAGTGGAGATCATCCGCGACATCTCCTTTGACGTGCCGGCGCGTCAATTCGTTGCCATCATGGGGCCGTCCGGCAGCGGCAAAAGCACGCTGCTTGGACTTCTTGCAGGACTCGACTGGCCGACAGCCGGATCGATAATGCTCGACGGTGTCGAGATAACCGGGCTGAAGGAAGACGAAATGGCGGTGCTTCGCGGGCGCAAGCTGGGATTCGTATTTCAGTCCTATCATCTGATTCCGACGCTCACCGCACTCGAGAATGTCATGCTTCCCATGGAGATGCTGGGCGACGAGACGAATGGCGCCACTGCGCGCGCCGGCTATTTGCTCGAGAGCGTCGGATTGGTCGAGCGCGGCGATCATTATCCTGCCCAGCTTTCGGGAGGCGAGCAGCAGCGTGTGGCGCTGGCTCGCGCTTTCATCATGAAACCTGCGATCCTGTTCGCCGACGAGCCGACGGGCAATCTCGACAGCGCAAACGGCACTCACGTGCTCGACCTGTTGCTGCGTCTGAATAAGGATGAGGGTACGACGCTGATCATGGTGACGCATGACCAGGACCTGGCTTCCCACGCGGACAGGCGCATCCTGTTGCGCGATGGACGTATTGTCGAGGACATCGTATGAACTATAAACGGAGCAAGACCCGATTCGCACTGATGATGGCCTGGCGTGAAACACGGTCGGCAACGGGGAAGTTCTTTTTTCTTATCGTGGCGGTTGCCCTTGGGACCGGCGCGTTGACGGCAGTTACCGGGTTCAACGAATCCGTTCTGTATACGCTGGAGCGGGAGGCTCGCACATTGATGGCGGGCGATATCTCGGTTCGTCTTCCACTAAGTCCCTTGCCCGAGGAGATCGACTATTTCGACGCCCTGGCGGCACAGGGAATCCAGTACACGCGCGTGACCGAGACTGTGACCATGGCGTCGTCCGGTCAGGGCAATCCAACATTGGTATCCATAAAAGGCGCCGACTTCTCGTCCTATCCGTTTTATGGGAAGTTCGAATTGGATCCGCTCGATGCAAAGCTCGGCGCGAACTCCGTTGCCGTTTCGGAGGACCTGCTTCTACGGCTGCGGATCAAAGTGGGAGATTCCATCAAGCTCGGTGCGCGCGATTTCAGGATCGCCGCGCGAATCAAGACCGAACCCGACCGCATGACCACCGGTTTCACGCTGGGGCCGAGGGTTATTCTCACGCGCGAAGGACTCGAGGCCACCGGCATCGTCACGGAGATCAGCCGCGTCACGGAGCGGATCTTACTCAAGCTTCCGCCGAATCAGGACGCCGCTGCGACGCGTCAGATTATCGAGACGAAGTTCCGGCGCCGCGGCCGCGTCAGCGACTATACGGAAACCAATCCGGCGCTCACGCGAGCTCTGGACCGGTCGACGCGATTTCTGAGTCTCGTGAGTCTTGTTTCCCTCATCGTGGGCGGTCTGGGTGTGGGCGCGACAATGCAGAGTCACCTGTTGCAGAAGATGCAGAGCATTGCCTTCATGAAGTGCGTCGGCGGCCGCTCCGAGCACATCATCCGAATCTATCTGGCGCAGGCATTGATGCTCGGAATGGCCGGAAGTCTCGCCGGTGTTTTCCTCGGCGCGTTTGGCCAGTCGGTGTTCGCGCGCCTTGTGGCGTCGTACTTCGATGTCGAGGTGGTCATGGTCTGGCCGGTAATGGCAATGCTGAAAGGTCTCGCGGTGGGCATCATGACGACCACGTTGTTCGCCTTGCCATCGCTGCTTTCCATTGCGGGAATTCGTCCGGGCTGGATGCTGCGAAGGGACGTTTCCACTGAAGCGTCACCCGTGCGGGATTGGCGAAGCCTGGCGGCTCGAGCTGCGATCCTGGTTGGGTTATGGGCGATCGCGGTGTGGATCGGTGATTCGTTTTACTTTGCAAGTGTGTTTGCGGGCGCCATCGTAGCGGGCGTTCTGATTATTGCCGGGATCGGGACCCTGCTCCTGAGGGTTCTCAAGAAAGTATCGGCGCTCGATCGTTTTCGCGGCTCGCCCGCGATCCGCCACGGTATTTCCAATCTCTACCGGCCCGGCGCGCACGCCACAGTCATATTGAGCAGTCTTGGCATCGGCGTCATGTTCACGCTGAGCGTTTACTTCCTCCAGCATTCGCTGCTGGAGGAAATCCGCCTCATTGCGCCCGCGGATTCGCCCAATGTTTTCATGATCAACATTACCGACCGCGAGAGCGAGGGAATTGCGCGGATGATCGAAACGGAACCGGCGGTCATCACTCGGCAGGCATTGATGCCGGCGGTCGCGGCGCAGTTGATGACCGTAGACGGCACGCGGCTTGAGGATCTTCCGATCGAGAGCGACTCGCGCCGTTATCTCAGGACGCAATTTACGCTCACCTGGGCTGAGCAGATACCGCCCACGACAGAAATTCTCGAGGGTGAATGGTGGCCGCCGAATACGACCGAAGCGCTCGTCTCGGTTCAGCAAAACGCGGCGGAGAATCTTGACCTGAAGGTCGGGAGTGTCCTGACCTGGAGTTCGCTCGGAGGCGAGATTCGCGCGCGTGTTGCGAACATCCGGGATACGGATGCCATGCGCCTTGGCGCCAATAACCAGTTTTTGCTGACGCCGAAGGCCCTCGAAGGCTTTCCGACCGCTTACTATGGCGCCATTCGCGTGGAGCCCCAGGGAATCGCCGCATTGCAGGCGCGGATCTTTCAGGAATATCCGACGGTGACTGTGATCAACGCCGAGGACATTCTGACCGTGGTGAAGGAGGTCGCCGACAGGGTGAGCCTGGCCGTGCGGTTCGTGGCGGCTTTTGCAATCTTCGGTGGCCTGATCGTGCTCGCTTCGAGTATTGCGGGGACGCGCTACCGGCGGATGCGCGAGGTTGCGATTTTGCGAACCGTCGGTGCGACGCGGGGAAAACTGGTGCGGATCTTTTCAATCGAGTTTGCGATCATCGGCCTGGCGGCCGGCCTGATTGGCGCCGTACTGGGATTAGGACTGACGGCGATTCTCGTCGGCGAACTCCTGGACACGCCCTACATATTCATGTGGCAGCCGGCGGTCGTTGCGATGTTCGCGACTGGTTTTCTAACAGTGGCAACGGCCGGTCTGGCCAGCTATGGGATCTTTGGGAGGAAGCCGCGGGATATATTGCGGGATGTGGAGTCCTAGTAAATGACAAATGACAATTGACCAGTGAACAATGACAAAGTTTTCAGGGGATTTGTCATTGTTCACTGATCAATTGTCATTTGTCATCGTTTCTGCGAAAACGCGGCCGCGCGAATCGGATGACGGAATCGCGTTCAGCCGAAACCCCACGCGCGGCAGTGCCGGAAGATTGCGAACCCTGTCGATGACGACAATGTTTCCACCAAGCAAGGTTGAGAGGGCCGGCTCTGCAATATAAAAGTCTGCGCCGACCACTCTTGCTCCGGACCGTATCAGCCGGAACACCAGGTCCTCCGAGAGGTATGGAGATTCTTTTTCGCCGTTCCAGCCGGTTTGAATGAGCGCCGCGCGCCCCCGCATCTGCGAGTCGTGAAACCCGACATTTACGGCATGTATATGCGGGCCGGAAGACTGCAGAACCATTCCCTCAATACCAGCAATCGATGGCCCGTCCTGCGGATTCCGATGCAGCACGCACTCTCCGAGTTCAATTGTCATAAGACCACCTGCGCGGAAATGCGCGTGAGGACTTCCGGAAATATTGTTACCGTGAGCCCCAGCACAAAGAAGATTCCGCCAATCATTCTGGGAACCCAGTTCCGGCCGGCAACGATCTTTTCCAGAAGGATGATCGCGCCGATGGCCGCCATCCAGCCCAGGTGCATCACGCCCATTACGAACAGGATCACCATCAGGCCCCAGCAGCAGCCAAAGCAGTAAATGCCGTGCCGGATTCCCATCCGGAAGGCGCCGCCCCGGCCGTCGATCCAGTGTTCCGCGATGAAGTGTAACGGGTTCTGGCAGTGTTTCAGGCATGCCTGCTTCAAGCGGGTCCACTGATACAGTCCCGCGAGCATCAACGCGACGCCCGCTGCCCGAAGCACAACAGTGTCCGCGCTGACCGCGTATTCGCGAAAGCCTCCGATCATGACGTAGGCCGCGTAAAAGAAGCTGCCGCAAGCTGTCCATGTGAGGAAATAACCTAATCCGAAAAGGAATGTGCCGCCCGGAGTATCGGGTGTTCGTTTTCTATAAACGGTGCGATGAAGGAGGAGAGTGGGATAGCTGGACGGCAGCATCATCGCGACCATCATGACCAGCCACATTCCGGTAAACGCGGCGAAGCTGGTCCATCCCGCCCAACCTTCCATGCCCAGGGACATGGGGACGCCAAGGCTCATGAGCAGTCCCATGCTTTGCACCTGCGCAAAGGTGAAATACCAGGCAATCGTCGTCAAGACCGCGACCGTGGCCAGCAGGGATAGTTGGGAAGGTTCGATTCGTTCTTTAGGCATGAGCAGGATCGCCGGTCCAATTGAAGGTTTCGGGATTTCGGATTTGAGATGCAGGATTCGTCTAATTTCAAAATTCCCCCGCCTTGGCCTTCACGGTTACGCCCGGAGTCCGGCCTCCGTGTGCTCGATGTCGGCCAGGCTGCTGTGCGTGCCAACGCAATCGAACTTTATGGGTCCGGTGCCTTTCAAGACCACGGCCTGCGCCACCTGGAATTGCTTGTACTCCATTCCGTTCGGCATGGAGACGATGACTTCCTGCTCGTCGTTTGTGGCTGGTATCCGGAGCGGCGCCGACACGGTTTCCAGGAAACCTGGAATCACAACCTTGGCGCGGCGGCCCTTCTTGTCGAATTCCCATGTGATGGGAAGGAACTGCGGCTCGTGAAAAGTCGTGACGATCGATGCGAGAATCTCGAACCAGATATTGCCGGCCTTGCCGCTCATAATCTGCAGCAAAGCGCTTCGTTGCTCCTCGGTCGCGCTCCTGTCGATGAACGGCTGTGCCGTGCCATTGCCTTCGTGCAGCGCGCCGGGCCAGTGATACGTCACGGCCCAGCTCAAGCCGTCAAGCTTGACGCCGCCATAGTTTCCCTGCTGGATGTGCATGCCCGCCATCCCCTCGCAGTGCTTATCCGGCGCGGGGACGCCGATCGTGTCGCACGGGCAGGTCGCCAGGCAGTTGCAGTTTTTGATGTATTGTCCTTTCAATCTCCACGGTACTTTAGACATACAACCTCCGGTAGAATTGTGCCATGCCGGCAGAACGAATCCCGATCATGGAATTGAAGCAGAAACTGGAATCGAAGACGAGGCCAATTGTAGTCGACATTCGCGAAACCAGTGAAATCAGGAACGGTGGCGCGATTCCCGGAGCCATCCACATTCCGATGGGCAAGTTGGAAAAGAGGATGAAGGAATTTCCCGCAAGTGCCGCGATCGTCTTTTACTGAGGCGGGGGCGGGCGCGCGTCGCGCGCCGCTGAAGCGTTTTTAAAAGCAGGCTACAAGGCCGTGCACTACTGCGGCCTGCGTGATTGGAAGAAGGAAGGACTGCCCACAGTCGACAAGCTGTAGGTGAGTCCAAATTCCCCTCCTGTCTTAGGAGGGGTGGCTGCGCCGAAGGCGCAGACGGGGTGGTACGGAAGGCGCGAATCGACCTTTGAATCGGTGCGCTTCGCGACTATCTATAAGGTGGCTTTGCGTCATGTATACCACCCCGCCGTTCGCTAACAAACGCGCGAGCGGCACCCCTCCTAATCCAGGAGGGGAGTATTTTGTACTGCTACAGTTTTTCAAAGAGGAGATGGCAAACCTATGAGCGGCGACTATCGCATTTCCATGCCTGTGAACGAGCCTGCGCGCGCTTATCAGCCGGGCAGTCCCGAAAAGCAGTCGCTGAAGAAAAAGCTCGCTGCCATGTCCTCCGAGCAGATCGAGATTCCGCTTCTGATTGGCGGCAAAGAAGTCCGCACGGGCGATCTCGCGAAAGTTGTCGTGCCTCACCGGCACGGGCACGTGCTGGCCACCTGGCACAAGGCCGGTCCCAGGGAAGTTGAAATGGCGGTCAAGGCTGCGGCAGAAGCGCACCGCGAGTGGGCTTCCGCCAGCTTCGAGGATCGCGCCGCGGTCTTCCTTCGAGCCGCTGAACTGCTGTCCACTACATGGCGCGACACGATCAATGCCGCAACGATGCTCAACCAGAGCAAGACCGTGCATCAAGCCGAGATCGACGCGGCCTGCGAATCGATCGACTTTCTTCGGTACAACGTCTATTTCACGCAGAAGATTTACGAGGATCAACCCGCGGCGGCCGCAGGGATGTGGAACCGCATGGACTATCGCCCGCTCGAGGGCTTCATCTACGCCGTTACGCCTTTCAACTTCACCGCCATCAGCACAAACCTGAATTCCGCGCCGGCCACGCTTGGGAATACGCTGGTCTGGAAACCGGCAAGCTCTATCGTGTACAGCGGCTACTGGATCGCCCGGCTATTCGAGGCCGCAGGCGTTCCTCCGGGTGTGATCAACTTTGTTCCCGGCAGCGCCGAAACGGTCAGCAGTACATTGCTGAATCACACGGACCTTGCGGGAATCCACTTCACCGGTTCGACCGAAGTGTTTCAGAAGCTGTGGCGGACCGTTGGAGAGAATATTTCGAAGTACAAATCCTATCCGCGCCTGGTCGGCGAAACCGGCGGGAAGGATTTTATTCTCGCGCATGCCAGCGCTGATCCCGATGCCGTGGTGACGGCCATCGTCCGCGGCGGCTTCGAGTATCAGGGACAGAAGTGCAGCGCGGCTTCGCGAATCTATCTGCCCGACAGCCTGTGGAGCAGGATCAAGGATCGCCTGGTCGAGACGACGAATGCGATTTCCATGGGCGATGTCGCGGATTTTCGAAACTTCATGGGCGCGGTCATCGATCGCGCTTCTTACCAGAAGCTCACCGGCTATATCGAGGAAGCGCGCCGGTCCGGCGATGCCGAAATCCTGGCGGGAGGCGACTACGACGATTCGGTGGGCTACTTCATCCGGCCCACGCTGATTCAGGCGCGGCAACCCGGCTATCGGACATTGTGTGAAGAGCTTTTTGGGCCAGTCGTGACGATCTACGTTTATCCCGAGAAAGAGTGGAAATCCACTCTGACGCTCGTCGACAACACGTCGCCGTACGCTCTGACCGGCGCCGTGTTCGCCAATGACCGCGCCGCTGTAAGGGAGGCGGAACAGACCCTTCGTTACGCTGCCGGCAACTTCTACATCAATGACAAGCCGACGGGCGCTGTGGTCGGCCAGCAGCCCTTTGCCGGATCACGTGCCAGCGGCACCAACGACAAGGCCGGTTCGATGCTGAACCTGCTTCGATGGGTGAGCGCTCGAACGATCAAAGAAACGTTCGTCCCTCCGACCGACTATCGCTATCCGTTCATGGGAGAAGAATAGGGAGTCCTTACTTCTCGTACTTCCGTACGGTGCGGCCGCCGAGGACGGCGGAGTAGGCGTTCCCTGCGGCGTCCGCCACGTAGATGGTGTCATCCTTACTAATGAATAGACCGGTGGGACGGCCGAGGTGCTTCCATTCGGCAAGATACTTTCCGTTTTGGTCGAAGATCTGAATCCGGTTGTTCGCACGATCACCCATCTCCCCTGTCGTTTGGCATCTTCCTTGCAATTACCTCCCTCGACAGGAGGCAAGTTCATGAAAACGTCAGAAGAGACCACAACCAAACGCATGTTCCTTGACATCCCAAACGCTGCAGGACTCGCAGGGTTCTCTGTGCGCCATTTCCGCAGAATCATTGAGGAAGAACGCATCCGAATCGTCCAGATCGGCCGCAAATTCTTCATTCTGGGCCGTGATTTCGAGCACTGGCAGTCCACGAAACGGGCTAAAGCAAGTTGAAGAGTATCCAGTAAGTTGATTGACACGCCGGCCTGGCCGCATCCCCGGCCGGCGTGGCCCGACTCGTTCTGGCAGCTCCGCCCCTTCGCGCCTTACGGCTCCAGCCCTCGGTTAATCTGCTATTCGGCGAAAACTGATTATGTTTGTCCGGCAATTTCGCGACTTTCATATCATTCAATCTCTTATCCGCTGATTGAACTGCTTCGCTCAGCCGATTAAACTTCCTTCATGAGCACAAAAGTCGAAACGTTTCAATTCCAGGCCGAGGCGCGCCAGGTCCTCGACCTGATGATCCACTCGCTATATACGAACAAAGAAATCTTTCTGCGTGAGCTGATCTCGAACGCTTCGGATGCGTTGGACCGGCTTCGATTCGAGTCTCTCAGCAAGCCGGACCTCATCGGCGCGGACGAGAAGCTTGAAATCCGAATCGCGAGCGACACGGAGGCCCGAACCCTGACAGTTGAAGACAATGGGATCGGGATGAGCCGCGACGAAGTGATCGCGAATATCGGGACAATCGCGAAATCCGGGACACGCGAGTTGATCCAAACCCTGAAGGAGAAGCAGAGTTCCGATGTGCTGACTTCGCTGATCGGACAATTCGGAGTCGGTTTCTATTCAGCATTCATGGTTGCCGACCGCGTGACACTGGTCACAAGACGGGCAGGTGAAGAGACCGCCACGCAATGGGAGTCCGTCGGTGACGGTACGTTTTCGATAGCCGACGCCGGCAAGTTCACCCGCGGCACATCCATCACGGTGCATCTGAAGAAGTTTGAAGAGGGTCCTGACGGCGATGGTGTTGATGATTTCACCTCGCAGTGGGTGATTGAAGGCATCGTGAAGCGCTATTCGGATTTTGTCGGTTATCCGGTTATTTTCAAGGATCGGCAGTTGAATTCGATGAAGCCGATCTGGACGCGGTCGCGGAGCGAAGTTTCCGACGACGAGTACAAGGAGTTCTACAAGCACATCTCACACGACTGGAACGAGCCCATGACGACCTGGTCCTTCAGGGCGGAAGGCCGATCCGAGTACCAGGCGCTCCTGTTCGTTCCATCGCAGGCCCCATTCGATCTTTTCTATACGACCGGCAAATTCGGGCTGCACCTGTACGTTCGCCGTGTGCTCATCATGGAGCACTGCGAGGAATTACTGCCTCCCTACCTTCGCTTCATGCGAGGCGTCGTGGATTCGGCGGACCTGCCGTTGAACGTGTCCAGGCAACGGCTGCAGGAGGACCGGCACATCACGCAAATTCGAAAGTGGCTGACGAAGAAAGTGCTCGACTCGTTCGAGGAGATGCAGAAGGGCGAGCCGGAAAAGTACGTTGAATTCTGGAATCAGTTCGGGCGCGTCGTGAAGGAAGGCGCGAGTTTCGATTTCGACAACAAGGACAAGCTGATGGGTTTGTACATGTTCGAGTCGTCGCGCGATTCCGGAGGCCTGACCACGATCAGGGATTATGTCGCGAGGATGAAGGAAGGGCAGAGCGCCATCTATTACCTGACGGGGCCCTCGCGCCGGGCCGTCGAAAATTCGCCGCATTTGGAAGCGTTCAAGGAAAAGGGTTACGAGGTCCTCTATCTTGTCGATCCCGTGGACGAGATTCTCGTTCAATCCCTGCCGGAGATCGACGGGAAGAAGTTGAAGTCGGTGGGAAAGGGCACCGCAGACCTTGGAACGGAAAAAGACCTGAAGGAGAAGACGGGGGAATTCTCTGCGTTGCTGGAAGCACTGCAGAAGCGGCTGGAGGATCGCGTCAAGGAGGTCCGGCTGTCGAGCCGCTTAACGGCGTCGCCGGCGTGCCTGGTGGTATCGGAGGAGGACGTCAGTCCCAACCTTGAGAAACTGCTGAGCCAGGCCAAAGGCGAGAAGACTGTGCAGAAGCGGATCATGGAGTTGAATCCCGACAACGAGATTGTTGTTCGAATGCGCGACAGGATCCAAAAAGACGAAAACGATCCCCTGATCGACGATTTTGCCCAGGTGCTGTTCGGCTACGCGGTGCTTGCGGAGGGATCCGAACTGCAGGACCCGCTGCGCTTCAATCAGGCGCTGGTCCGGACGCTCGGGCGATCGGTGTGAGGGGATCACGTTCTCACGCCATGTCGAATAGCAGTATCTCCGAGTCTGCTTCGAGGCCCACGATCTCTACCGTCTGCTCCTGACTGACAGCGGCGCCGTCTCCGGCCTGGAGTTGGTATCCATTCAGGCCGGCGGCGCCGCGGACAACCTGCACCCAGGCGTATCTTCCAGCTCCAAGCTGGTGTTTCACGCTTTGTCCGGAATCGAGCACGGACGTAAACAACCTCATATCCTGATGCACCTGGACCGCTCCGGGCGCCGGCTCGCGTGCTGCGATCAACTGCAACTTTCCCCTCACCTCATCGCGATTGAACTGTTGCTGCTCGTAGCCTGGCTCGATCCCGGATGCCTCCGGCAGAATCCAGATCTGCAACAAATGGAGTTCCTCGCGCATTGAAGTGTTGTATTCGCTGTGAGTCACGCCGGTGCCGGCGCTCATGCGCTGCACTTCGCCCGGGCGGATGATGGATCCGTTGCCCATGCTGTCCTTGTGTTGAAGCGAGCCCTCCAGGACGTAGGTGATGATCTCCATGTCGCGATGCGGATGCGTCGGAAAACCCCTGCCCGGCGCGACGCGGTCCTCGTTGATGACGCGCAGCGAGCGGAACCCCATGAATTGCGGGTCGCGATACGTATCGAACGAGAACGTGTGATACGTATCCAGCCACGAATAGTTGGCGTGCCCGCGTTTGTCCCGATGACGGATCTCGATCATCTGTGCACCTCATGTGATAGGTTACAGGCCTTTAATAATAAGGAGCAACTCGATGGCTGGTGAGCGCGGTGGCCCATATGTCCTGATGGCAGTTTTCTGCGAAAAGATTCTTCAAGAAACCGATGGAGTGATCAGCGTGATTCGTGTCGTCGATCGCATCAATATTGCGCCGTCCGGCAAGGATGCGCCGGCGCAGATGCCGCCCATTCCGCTCCAGTTGCCCACACTGCTTTCGTTCAAGTCGGGGTTTATCCGGGCGAAATGTCAGATTCACCTGCGCGCCGAATCGCCATCGGGGAAGGAGACGACTGTGGCGTCTTTCCCGGCTTTCTTTGAAGGTGACGACCGCGGAGTGAACCTGATCCTCAATCTTGGATTTCAGGCCGAGGAAGAGGGATTGTACTGGTTCAGCGTGTACATCGAAGAGGATCTGGTCACCCGGATTCCGCTGCGCATTTTGTATCAGTACGCGCAGGGTTAATAAATCCGGGGACAGACTCCGAATTCCGTACTTCAGGAATTCGGAGTCTGTCCCCGGATTTACTTGGACGCTTACCTTTACGCAGAGAAAGCCAGCGGGTTACCGGACATAGAACCAAATTTCTTATGACGGGGCTTGGACAGTTCAGGTCCTTTATTCGAAAAGTTTTCTTGTCTTGAGTCCGTCAAGGCTGTAGCCTCGGTTCCCAAGAGAACGGTAGAAGACACCAAAGAGTCTCTGAGAAACAGGCTAAGAAAGCCTAGTAAAACCCGTTGACATAGGGCAAAACATGGAACGATTAAGGGAAGTGATGACGCTGCGCGAGGCGTCCCAGTATCTGGGGGTTTCCCCGGACACTCTCTATAAGTACCTAAGCGAGGACAAGATTCCGGCTTTTAAACTGGGAAACCGGTGGCGTTTTAAGAAGGATCTGCTGGATCGGTGGATGGAGCGCAAGAGCGAGCGGCTCATCGACACTTCAGGCACTTCGGGCAAGGACAGCTCCCGCAAGCGGCTTGTCAAAGAGACGGTAAGAAGTTAAGCAAAAGGACTTATTTAGAAGCATGCAGCTTTTCAAGAGAAACAAACCGCTGGTTGGGCTCGACATCGGGTCGAGCGCTGTTAAGGCGGTGGAATTGACGAAGTCGAAGAAGGGCTATCAGATCACCGGCTTTGCCTCAGAGCCGCTGAACCCTGACGCTGTGGTCGATGGGGCGATCATGGAAGCAAAGTCCGTTTCCGATGCCATCAAGCGGGCGATGGCCGCCGGCAAATTCAAGCCGAAGGGTGTGGCGACCGGCGTGTCCGGACATTCGGTGATTGTGAAGCGCGTTGTGTTTGCCGCGGGTCTAAAAGAGATCGATGCCGCCGTCCAGCTCGATTCAGATCAGTACATACCGTTCGATATTGCGGAAGTAAATCTGGATTACGCGGTTGTAGGGCCGGGGACGACGACGTCCGACGATCCAGGCACGGAGGTTGTATTAGTTGTCGCGAAGAAGGACAAGATTGAAAATCAGACGAACGTGATCAGTCTGTCGGGCAAGAATCCCGAAGTCGTCGACATTGATGCTTTTGCCCTGCAGAACGCGTTTGAGGCGAACTATACGGTAGATCCCAACGCCACGATCGCGCTGTTGAATATTGGCGCGTCGCTGATGAATATCAACATCGTGAAGGGCGGCTTGCCGCTGTTCATTCGCGACGTTTCGGTAGGCGGCAATCAGTATACGGACATCCTTCAGAAGGAATTGCAGCTCAACTTTCAGGAAGCCGAGGAGTTGAAGCTGGGGAAAACCGGAGGTCCCGAGGCCGAGATGGTACAGCCTCTGCTGGAATCGATCACCGATATGGTCATTATGGAAGTACACAAGACATTCGAGTTCTTCCGTGAGACGTATCCCAATGAGACCATCACGCAGATCCTGATCAGCGGCGGCACAGCGCGCACTGCGGGGTTAGCGCCGAAGATCGAAGAGACGTTCGGGTATCCCACTGAAGTCATGGACCCATTCAAGTCCATCACGTTTGGACCCAGGGTCGATGCGGCAAAAGTGACATCCCTTGGCCCGGCTCTGGCCGTCGCCGTGGGTTTGGCGTTAAGGGGGTTTGATCAATGATCCGAGTCAACCTATCCGGCGCCCCGAAGAGGAAGACTGCCCGGGCCAGCCTCAATCTGTCCGCGCCTCAGAGCGCTCTTCCGGTCGTCCTTTTCCTTGTATTCGGCGGCGCTGCCGCCGGTGGCTACTGGTGGTATTCGGAGACGTCGGCCCGGCTTACCGAGATTAATGCCACGATCACTCAGGCGGAAGCCCAGAGGCAGGCGTTGGATGCGGTCATCAAGCAGGACCAGATGTACGAGGCGCGAAAGGCCGCGCTCGAGAGCCGAATCAAGGTCATCGAAGGTCTCCAGAGGAACCAGGTGAGTCCCGTTGTCTCGCTCGATTTCCTTGCACAGGCCGTCGCCGAGACACAGTATGTGTGGCTTTCGAGCCTCGATCAGAACAATGCGATTTTCAGCATGTCGGGCACCGGCACTTCGGTCAATGCGATCGCCGATTTCGTGACTAATCTCGAACGAACGCGTTATTTCCGGAACATCAATCTCGTGAACGCTCAGGATGCCCAGGGCAATTTCACATTCTCCATGACTTGTGAATTTGCGCCACCGGCGCCGCCTCCGGCACCGGAAGGACAAGCGCCAGCGGCTGCGCCTGCGCCTGCGCCGGCGGGAGGGAACTAATGGCTGTCGATCTTAAGAGTTTCCAGAAGCTTCCCTGGTATTACCAGATCCTGGCCGTTGTGGGCGTGTGCGGCGGGCTGCTGGGGCTGGTGTGGTATCAGTTCATTGACCCGATGGACGTTGAAATCGCGCAAAAGGTCACCGATCTGACGACCCTCCAGGCCACCATCGCAAAGAGCATTCAGCAGCAGAAAGTACTGGCGGACTTCAAGAAGCAGACGGCAGATCTGGAGGTCAAGCTCCTGGAACTAACGGCAGTGCTGCCTCTCGATAAGGAAACAGATCAGATCATACGGCAGGTGCAGCAGTCGGCCGCCACCTCGGGGTTGCGCATTCTACGGGTTGGGCCGCGGCCGATCATCGATCATGAGGTCTACACGGAATGGCCGATCGATATGGAAGTCGTCGGTACTTATCACAACATCGGCACGTTCCTGGATCGTATCCGGCAGTTGCCGCGGATCGTGAATATTACCGGACTGAAGGTTCAGGGGCGCGCGTCGGAAGGAGATGCGGCATTTTCCGCGAGCGTAGGCGCAGCGTACACGGCGACTACATTCGTTTATCGGGGGGAACCCGCGACTGAAGCGCCTCCGGCTGTACCGGCTGCGCCGCCAAGGTAGTGAATATGTATCGGGCAGTTTCAGTTTATTTTCTGATAGCCGGCATGGGCGCCTGGAATGCCATGGGCGCCGGCAAAATGATGGCCGCAGCGCAGGCTGCGCCACAGCAGCCGGCCGCAGCCCAACCGCCGGCTGTGGATCCCCCGCCTGTTCTGGCGGTGCCGGCCGGTTACAGGTACGACCCGCGGGGCCGGCGGGATCCGTTTGTGAATCCGGTTCCGAAGGCTGCCCAACCGGAGCCGGAGATTCCTGTCGTACGGCCGCCGGGATTGAGGGGGGTTCTCGTTAGCGAGGCAACGATTATCGGCGTTGTTACCTCGAGAGAGCCATCAATGAACATGGCCGTCATTCTGGGCCCGGGAGGCAAGACATACTTTGCAACCCTGGGGGAGAAGTTGTTCGATGCCGTGATAAAGCAGATTCAGGCCGATGCGGTCGTGTTCGAAGTACCGGCTCCGGGGGGACAGGCAGGGCAAGGACAGGCGGCTCCGCCCCGGGAGGTAGTCCGGAGAGTCCGTACCACAGGAGAATGAGCGGCTGCGAATGCAAGCCCGACAGGGCGCAGCCATCAGGAGAAGGCACATGAAAGTGTTCGATTCCAGGAAGTACGTTGCGGTTGGCCTGCTGTTGTTCATGTCAACGCTGGCCGCAAACGGTTCTTCCACGTCGGAGACAGCCGCCGTCAGGGACGTTTCATTAGTCTCTGCGGGCCAGTCTCTCGAAATCAAGATCACGACGACTGCAAGAACGCGTTACACGTATTTTGAGCTTCAATCGCCGCGCAGACTTGTCGTCGATTTTCACGGAACCCAGAACGAAATCGACTTTCAGCAGAAGCAAGTCGAAAGCGACTTCGTAAGGCGGATACGGGCGTCGGTCTTTGCCGACCGGAAGCGTAAGGCGACAAGGATCGTCTTCGATCTGACCGGCAGTGTGCCTTACGAGGTACGCGATAGCGGTGAGGGAATCGTCAGCGTGGTCTTCAATCCGGAACCCGTGCTCCCTGAACCGGCGCGCGGTGATCTGGCTTCGAGCGAGCCGGTCGCGCTTGTGGCTGGTCCTCCGTTCGTTCCCGCTGTGGAAGCGACGGTATCCACGATCGGCTTTTCGCGGCCGCTCGTTCAATCGGCCTTGCTGCAAACCGAGTCGCCCGTGGTGGCAGCGCCCGCAGCGCCGGTTGTGGCGCCAGCGGAGCCACAGCCTCCCGCCGCGGCCGCTCCGGTAGCGGCGCTGCCGGCGCCGCTAGCTCCAGCAGCTCCTTTTGCCGCGCAGGCTCCACCAGCCGCTGCCGCGCCCCTTGCGGCGCAGGCGGCTCCGACTGCCACGCCCCAGTTCACTGGAGAGATTATTTCTCTCGACCTGCGGGAAGTTGACATCAAAGACTTTTTCCGTCTGATCGCGGAGATCAGCGGACTGAACGTCATCCTCGATCCCAACGTTGGCGGCACGCTGACGATTTTGCTGAGGGACGTTCCCTGGGACCAGGCGTTGGATATCGTATTGAAGAATTACCAGTTTGGCTCACAGCTTCAGGGCAACGTTCTGCGTATTGCCACAAGCGCGAGGCTTCAGCAGGAGCAGGAGCAGCAGAGGAGTCTGCGCGACGCGCAGGAGTTGGTTATCGATCTTGTAACGCGCCCGATTATTTTGAACTACACCAGGGCGGACGCGGTTGTACCCACGTTGCGAACAGTATTGTCTCCGCGCGGTTCGATCATCCAGGATGTGAGGCGGAATGCGCTGATCATTACCGACATCCCGAGCCAGTTCGGCCGCGTAGATGAAATGGTCCGGTTCCTGGATGCGCCGGCGCAGCAGGTTGAGATCGAGGCCCGGCTGCTTTCAGCCAACAAGTCCTTCTCCCGCGATATCGGCAACCAGTTGGGATTCCTTCTGGGCGCGAACAACGGCAATGTGTTAACCGGCGCCCCAGGCACCTCGAGTCCATTTACCCGGAGTCCTGCCCCGCGCGTGGCAACCGGTGCGGGCCTGCCGCTTATTTCCAATTTCCCGGCGGCGACGACCTCGGGGCTTTCTTTTCTGATCCAGCCCGGCGGCGACCTGCTTCTCGACGAAATCATCACGGCAGCGGAAGCCCGGGGTACGGCGAAGCTGATCTCGCGGCCGCGCGTCATGACGCAGAACAATCAGGCCGCCGTCATACAGCAGGGGACACAGATTCCGGTACAGACCAATGTCAACAACACGGTTACTGTGCAGTTCCTGACTTTCGCCCTGCAACTGAACGTGACGCCGCAGATTACCGATGCCGGAACGATCCTGCTGCAGGTACAGATCGAGAACAGCCAGCCGGACTTCGCTCGCGCGGTGAATGGCGTGCCATCGATTTCGACGCAACGCGCTCAGACCAATGTTCTCATTCCAGACGGCGGCACGGCAGTGATCGGCGGAATTCTTCTCGACAGCGATTCGGTCAACGTGCGGCAGGTACCCGGTCTTGGCAGCCTTCCCATCATCGGCCATCTCTTCAAGAACACGCAGACGCTCAAGAGTACGAGTGAACTGCTTTTCTTTATCACGTCGCGCATAAAACCGCAGGACGCCATCACGGTGCTGGGTGAAGGGCAGCAGCAGGATATACCGCTGACAGAGCAGGCCCAGCAGCCTCGCTGACGCTTGTGAGAGAGAGGCTAGAAACCAGGGAAGCCCCGCCTCAGCCGCGGACCCGAGCCGTTCTGGAACGGCTGCGGGAAAAGGTGGCCGGCGCCAGGGCAGTCGTTATAGTGGGATCCGATGGATTGGTGGTGGAGCAGGTTCTCGTGGATCCCGCGCCCAACACTGAATTGCTGGCCGCGGAATTTGCCATGCTGCTCCGGATTGCCGGCAGAACTTCCGAAGACACCGGGATCGGCGGCCTCATCGAACATATTCTGGTCTCCGACAAAGGCATCACAATCGCCCGCCATATTGCCACAGACAAGTTTCTGATTCTCGTTTTCGATATGCAGGATCAAATTGGCCGCGCGCGTTATGAAATGAAACAGGCTGCGTGGGAACTGGGAGCAAAGTAAGGATTCCCCTGCTATACTCTCCGATTGCATTCTTATGACTCTTAAGGAACTTAGAGAACTTATCGAACTGTTTACGGCTAGGGAATCGCTTGAAGAGCTGGAAGTGGAGAAGGCCGGCGTTCGTTTGAGAATCAAACGAGCTTCCGTCCACGCCGCTCCGGCGCCGTCCGTCCAGGTTCCGCATGCCGCCGTCCATCAACCCGTCTCAGCCGGGCCGACGCCGGCCCCGGTATCGGCCGAAAGCGACGATCTCTTCTACATCAAGTCTCCAATGGTGGGAACGTTCTATCGGTCCGCGGCGCCAACGTCCGGTCCGTACGTTTCGGTGGGTGATATTGTCGAAAAAGGAACCGTGCTCTGCATTATCGAGGCGATGAAGTTGATGAACGAGATCGAGTCGGAAGTCGCCGGCGAGATTGTCAGCATCCTCCACGAGAATGGAAAGCCCGTGGAATACGGCGACAAACTCTTCGCCATCCGGCCCCGCTAACCCACATGTTCAAAAAGATACTTGTCGCCAACCGGGGAGAAATCGCCCTTCGCATCATTCTGGCATGCAAGGAAATGGGCATAAAGACGGTGGCCGTCTTTTCCGAAGCCGACCGTCACGCCTTGCACGTCCGGTTCGCGGATCAGGCGATCTGCATCGGGCCTCCAAAGAGTTCCGAGAGCTACCTGAACATTCCCAGCGTCATCAGTGCGGCTGAAGTGTCGAATGCCGACGCCATTCATCCCGGCTATGGATTTCTTTCCGAGAGCGCGTACTTCGCCGAAGTATGTGAAACCAGCCGGATCAAATTCATAGGGCCGAAATCCGAAAACATTCGAATGATGGGCGACAAGGCGCGGGCTCGAAGCGAGATGAGCCGCGTGGGCCTGACTGTTTTGCCGGGGAGCTCCAAGTGCGTTCACACCGAAAACGACGCGATCGCCACGGCGGAGGCGATTGGATATCCGGTGATAATCAAGGCGGCTGCCGGCGGCGGAGGCCGCGGCATGCGGCTGGTTCGCGGCCGCAACGAGTTGCTGGTTGGCCTGAAAACCGCGCAGGCCGAGGCTGCAAACGCATTCGGCGTTCCCGACTGCTATATAGAAAAATTTGTCGAGCGGGCCCGCCACATCGAGTTCCAGATCATGGCCGACGAGTACGGCAACGTTATTCATCTGGGCGAACGGGAGTGTTCCATTCAGAGGCGGCATCAGAAGCTTATTGAAGAGTCGCCCTCCGTAATCATGACGGACGAATTGCGCGCGAAGGTAGGCAGCCAGGTTGTGGCCGCGATGGGCGAGCTCGGATATTCGAATGTCGGCACACTCGAGTTCCTGGTTGACGAGAATAACCAGTTCTACTTCATGGAAATGAACACCAGGATCCAGGTTGAACATCCCGTGACGGAGATGGTAACGGGCATTGACATCATTCGCGACCAGATCCTGATTGCAATCGGCGAGCGGCTGACCCACCGTCAGCAGGACATTCAATTCCGCGGGCACGCCCTCGAATGCCGCATTAATGCGGAAGACCCGGTCACGCACAGGCCTTCGCCCGGAAAAATCACGTCCTGGCACGCTCCGGGCGGCCCGGGCGTCCGTGTGGATACGGCCGCTTACGGAGAGTACGTAATTCCGCCCTACTATGACTCCCTGATCGCAAAGCTCATCGTTCATGCTTCCACGCGCGATGAGGCCATTCGCCGCATGGAGCGCGCGCTGGATATGTTCATTCTCGAGGGAGTGAAGACCTCGATTCCACTTCACCGCCAGCTCCTCCGCAATCCGGATTTCCGTTCCGGCAACATCCACACAAAATTCCTAGATCAATTGCAACAGGAGACCCGGACAAAAGCCGTCGAGATTGCATGAGCGGTTTCCCGCGGCTCTATGCGATCTCGGATGCCTCGTTCGGTAATCCGGTCCAGTTGGCCCGTGCGCTTTTCGATGGTGGGGCGCGCCTGTTGCAGGTGCGTAACAAAACAGCCGGCGCGCGCGACTTTTTCGCGGGCGTCGAGCAGATACTGGCAATTGCGCCGGAAGGAAGCCAGGTCATCGTGAACGACCGTGTGGACATCGCCGCCATTGCCGGCGCTTCCGGCGTTCATCTTGGACAAGAGGATCTTCCGGTTGATGCCGCGCGCCGGATGCTGGGGGCCCGCCGCATAATCGGGTTTTCCAGTCATAATTTCGCGCAGGCGGTTCAGGCGGATGGGTTGCCGGTGGACTACATCGCCGTTGGCCCCATATTTCAGACCTCGACGAAGCAGAGTACCGATCTCGTCGTCGGTATCGAGGAGCTGGGCCGGATCTGCAGGGCCGTGCGAAAACCGGTTGTCGCGATTGGCGGCATTACTCTGGAGACTGCCGGCTCCGTCATTGCCGCCGGGGCGGCATCGGTTGCCGTGATTCGAGATCTGCTCGCCGCGCCGGACATCGCCGCCAGGACCCGGGAATACTGCCGGGTTTTAGGTTAGGCACGATGTATCCAGCAAAAGAAAATCGGGGTCAGACGGGTGAATTCCCTTTT